>CALWEX010000090.1 GCA_944377425.1 uncultured Clostridia bacterium | reverse complement strand
TATGAGCTGTGTTTGGACAGTGGAAAAATAGGTATAGAGCAGAGTGTTTATATGATTGCCGCTCTGTATAAAAAGAAAGGTTAACATATTTTTTGAAATAAATAAATTAACAAAAAAGCTTAATTCTCTGTAGTTTGTAAATTGTTTATTCTAAAATTTTGAGGAAGTATTTCAAATTATAAGGGATTTAAGCTTTTTTTATTTTATTAAAGCCTACTTTATTACAACAGCATTCAGAAAAGCTTTTAATACAATTACAAATGTTTTTAAAATGATTAGAAATCAATGTTTGAGATTAATATAGATTTATTTTATAATAATTTAAGAGGTAAAATTATAAATGGATTTTTAAGAAATGAAAGCATGGTTGATAATATGAACGTTTTAATTAAAATTCTTCAAAAAGTTAATATTTTTTTCTTCATTTTACAGTTCTATGTTCCATTTATTATTGTGTGTTTAATTTTTAGTTTAATAATGCCTAATTATGAAAACATTTTATTACCTGACTTCATTGATAATATGACTAATATTCCCATTATTGTTTTACTTAAATTTTTATTTATTGTTGAAACGGTTTTTTTACAAAACGTATTTACAGAAAGCCACAGGAAAAAAATGCGCAGATTTTGTTTTGCAGGAACAATTATTGATTTTTTATTTGGATACGTTATGTATGTTGCAGCTATTTTTTAAATTTTGCAATTTATAAGTAAAATGTTTTATTACAGTTAGGGGGGAGAAAAATTTGAAAGAGCGTGAAGAAAGATGGAAGTTTATAAACATTTTTTTGTTTTTATTTGAAGCATACATAATGATAATTTTTGTTAGATATATATTTTGGATTTTTGATATAGACTTCATACCTGGAGCACTTTCAAGAATTTTTATTTTGGGGTTTTCTCCTTTGCCGGCTGTACTACATATTGTTTTTATGTATGAAACAATTTTTTATCAGGACTGTTTTTCAGGATGGTATAAAAATCTACTTCGAGTGATATTCTGTTTGTCAACAGCAGCTTTTATAGGAATTTGGATTATAGCAATATTTCAATTATGATAAGGCAATAAATAATTATGTCAGGTATTTAAAACATTATTAATTCAAATTACTATATGCTTTTTAAAATATTTTACCAATCAAACATACTAATACTGATTATACTTAGTTGGCAAAATATATCCCAAAATCCATAATGCTATATAAAAGTTATGATGATTAAATTATTTAAGTAAATAAAAGTTTAGTTTAAAATTAATTCTGTTTAATTATAGTTACAAAATAGATTAAAAGTATAAATTTAGACATAAAGACGTAATTTTAAGCACAAAGGTTTCTGAAATTTTTAAATTAAAAATTCGCTAAAAACGCATATTTTAAAGTGAAAAATAAATAAATTTAGATGCAATTCAGTATTTTATGAAATATCGAAAATCAACAGTTTTTATTAAATTTAGAAGGAATTATTGGTTTATATTTTAATGTGCATATGCATAAAAATATGTGTTTATGTGACGATTAAAAAATGAAATTTATTTTATTATCATATAAATTAAATATAACAAAACGGTATTAATATATTTTTGGGGGAGATGAAAATAAAATGGCTAAAACAATTAATTATTCTTATTATTATGACCTCGACCCCGGCAATCTTGCCATAGCCAAAGACTCTGTATTTGACTATCTTTCTAAATACAATACACTGTATTTAGACTGTGGAAGGGCATGTCTTAAGGCTGTGGCTATGCTTTATAATAATGCAGAAGTTTTATTGCCAGATTATACTTGTTCTTCTGTAATACAAGGTTTTTCTTCTGCTGGCAAATTGGGTTTTTACCACATTAACGATGACTTTACAATAGATTTTCAATCACTTGAAGCTTTAATTACACCTAAAGTAAAATTAGTTTGTGTTGTGCAGTTTGGCGGCAAACTTTTACCAAAAGAACAGGTTAAAAGACTAATAGAACTTAAGAATAAATATAATTTTAAAATAGTGGAGGATGCGACGCACTCTTTGCTTTCTGCTCCCCTAACATTTGGTGATTATGGAACATGTGCGCTTTATAAATGGTTCCCATCACCTTGCGGCGGTGTTTTATACAGCAAGGAAAATATTGATAATAAACTATATGAAAATTTAGACCAAAGGCAAGACCCACAAAGAGTTTACGCCATGATAATGCAGTTTTTTCAAAGAAATGGTCTAATGGAAAATACGGAACTAATAAGTGAATATTTTAATAAGTTTGATAGAGAGCTGACAGAAAAATATAATAAAACTAACTATTTAACTAAAATGCCGGATTTTGATAAATTTGTTTTGTCGTGTTTTAGTGTTTTGGAAATTAAAAATAGAAGAAAAAGCAACGTAAAAGCGCTTATGGAAAACATTAATTTTGATACTATTAAGCCAGTCTTTAACAATATAAGTGATAATGAATGTATGTTCATATACCCTATATATACAGATAACAGGGATTCACTTAAAAAGCATTTAGCAGAAAATAAAATATTTACTGCTGTATATTGGAATATTAAAGATATTCCTCTGCTTTGTGACAATACTATTTCAGTAAAAAGAAGTGAAAAAATTCTTGCTCTGCCAGTAAATCATAATTATGGCATAGATGATATGGTTAGAATGGCAGAATTAATTAATAAATGGCAAAGAATAAAATGCTGATTTACAAAGGAGGAAGGTAATTATGGCAAAAGTTAAAATTACTGTTTTAAAAAGAACACTTATGAAAGATTTTATTGAAGATTATTCAAAAGACCCTAACTTGGATTACTGCGAAACGTTTAAAGAAGGGCAGGTATTTTATACAGAAAAAGTAAGTAAAATGCCGGAAGGTTTTTGCGGCTTTGCTTGGGCTGACATACATAAGGATATAGTAGCTCTTGTTACAGGTGGTAATTTTTCTTGGATTAAAGGCGAAGGCAAACAGATAACCTGTTGTACAGACGGTTTAAGGCCAGTGTACTTTCTTATTGAAAGGGTTGAGGATTAATCATAATCACTAATTATTTATGGAAGGGTGATGTATATGCTTAATTCAACTTCATGTGCTGTTTTGCGAAACGATGTTAAAATTCCATATTTGGGGTTAGGTGTATATAATATGGAAGGCAAAACGATTTCCGCTATTAATGCAGCTTTAGAGAGCGGATATAGGCACATTGACACAGCAACTCGTTATAAAAACGAAAATGAAGTTGGAATAGCTGTTGCAGAATCAGGTATAGGCCGTGAAAATATTTTTATTACAACAAAAGTATGGAATGATGCTCAGAGAGAACATAGGCAAAGAGAGGCTTTTGAGAATTCCCTTAAAATGCTTAATATGGAATATGTTGATTTATATTTAATTCACTGGGCTATTGAAGGATGCTTTTGTGAAACTTGGAAAGTTTTAGAAAAACTATATGAAGAAAAGCTTGTACGCGCAATAGGTGTTTGTAATTTCGAGATACATCATTTAAAAGAACTTGAAAAAATTCAGTCCATAGCCCCAATGGTTAACCAAATTGAAATACATCCTAAGAATACCAGAAAAGAGCTTATAGCTTATTGTAAAAAAGAAGGTATAGTTTGTGAGGCATGGTCGCCACTTGGCTCAGGCACATTGATTAATAATCCTATACTAAATGAAATAGGCAAAAAATATAATAAAACATCGGCTCAGGTAATGCTTAGGTGGGATTTGCAGCAAGATATAGTGACTATACCACGGTCAACAAACCCTCAGCGCATAGCACAGAATATAGATATATTTGATTTTGAACTGTCTGCTGAGGATATGAAAACAATAGATGATATGAACGAAAATCAATATAACAGCATTACTGGTGCTGACCCAAATAATGTTACTTTTTAATAAGTTATTATTAATTTAGGGGATTTTAATAAAAACAGGTGAAAGTTTAGAAAAGCTTTTACCTGTTTTTATGTATTAGTGTAATAAAAAATATTGATTAGAATTTTATTTAAAAGAAAGAGATAATCTTTTTAATGACTCTTAGTTTTATTATTCAAAAAATGAATTAAAAATAATTTAATATAGGCATTAGACATATTTAAAATAATATTTTACAATTAAAACATAGAAATTAAATAATTAGCAGTTTTATGGTATGGGAGGTTTATAATATGAGTAAAACTTTAGTAGCTTTTTTCTCGGCAAGCGGAACAACTAAGAAAGTAGCTGAAAATCTTTCAAAGGCAGTTGGTGCAGACATATATGAAATAAAGCCTGCTGTAGCATATACAAAGGCTGACTTAAACTGGATGGATAAAAAATCCCGTAGCTCAATTGAAATGGATAATCCAAAATCCCGTCCGGAATTGGCAGATACTTCTGCCAAAATAGGGGAGTATGACCGTATCTTTCTTGGATTTCCTATTTGGTGGTATACAGCGCCAACAATAATACGCAGTTTTTTGGAAAGCTATGATTTTTCAGGCAAAACTATAATTTTGTTTGCAACTTCAGGTGGAAGCGGTCTTGGAAATACTGCAAAAGAGCTTGTTTCCAGTTGCCCAAATGCTGTGATTAAAGACGGAAACGTATTTAACGGAAATGTTTCAGAAGAAAAATTAAAACAGTGGGCAGAAAAATTTTAAGAACTATTATAAAAAGAAAGAAGTGACTAATTACATTATGAATAGAAAGGATAGAACAGAAAAAAAGGTACAGGAGCTTTTTCATATCCATGCATCAGGTGATAAAGGAACAGACGGAGAATTTATGCAGATACTTCAGGGATATATTTTTGGAGATGTTTGCTATATTGGCAGTTTAGATAACCGTATGCGTGAGTTAATTACTGTTACAGTATTAACTGTACTCAGCACACTTCCACAACTTAAGGCTCATGTTCAAGCAAGTCTTAATTCAGGCTGTGCTCCTGTTGAAATTAGAGAAGCAATTTATCAATGTGCACCTTTTATAGGATTTCCTAAAACACTTAATGCAATTAGCACTATGAATGAAGTTTTTACAGAAAATGAAATTAAATTGCCTTTAGAAAAGCAAAGTACAATTTCTTCAGAAAATGAGAGGTATGAAAGGGGATTGGCAATACAAGAGCCTGTATATGGCACAGAAATTAAGGAACGCTATTCTTACCTTCCTGGTGATTTTGCAAAATTCGTACCTCAACTATTAACAGAACTGTGCTTTGGTGACTTCCTTACACGTACAGGGTTAGATATAAAAACTAGGGAACTGCTTATTGTAGTATTGCTTGCTTCTATGGGTGGAGCTGATACTCAGGTAAAGAGTCATATTTCTGGTGCATTAAAGGTTGGCAACACTAAAGAAGAAATTGTATGCGCTCTTGTTCATGCCAGTGGATATATGGGAATACCAAGGTTATTTAATGCATTAAATGCTGGAAAAGATTTATTAAGATAAAAAAATGAATAAAAAATTGTTATTGTATTTATAACACTACTATTTTTGAAAAAAACTTATATTATGTGTACATAAAATATAATATACGACTCAATATTCCAAATAGCAGCAAGATGTATACCTGCCTAATAGAGTTAAGCAACTGTAAGTAGATACTAGTATATTTAAAGATTTTTTTATTACCAAAGGATGAAGCTGAAATATGCTTTATCCATTTGTTTATGTTTGAATTTCAGGATTAATACTTTTAAATTGGTTTAAACAAATTAAAGCTCTATGAATTGTATTTTATCAAATCAAAAGTGAAAGGATAAATTTTATGAAAACAGAAGACAAAGAATTGTTTGACAATGTTAATATATTTGGTTTAGGAAGTGAGAACACTGCTTATGCCAAATATTTTGTAGGAAATTCATATTTAAACCCTTTAACCGTTCCGGGAGAAAGTGCTGTATTTTTGGCAAACGTAACATTTGAGCCTAAGTGCCGCAATAATTGGCATATACACCGTGCTAAATCAGGCGGAGGACAGATACTTATATGCACAGCTGGAGAAGGATGGTATCAGGAAGAAGGAAAACAAGCCATAAGTTTGGAGCCTGGAAAGGTAATTACAATTCCAGCAAATGTAAAGCATTGGCATGGAGCTAAAAAAGATAGCTGGTTTTCTCACATTGCAGTTGAGGTTCCAGGAGAAGAAACATCTAATGAGTGGTTGGAGCCTGTAACAGATGATATATATTTTAACCTGTAAATTATAATAAAACTATGTAAAGGCGGTATGCTTTTACATAGTTTTTAATAATATCTATCTATAGTTAAAATTATTTAGAATATTAACATCAGGTGCTGCATTAATTTATAATTTAATACTTACAAAGTGACTTAAGTTCTAAAAAATTTTGCAATATAATTTAATGATTTTTTTGTTTTTGTATAACTTGAAGTGATTTTTGCTTATTTATACGCTCTTTGATTAAATCAACAAATTCAATGGGAGATTTTACTTTCAAAACGGGGCCGAAAGACAAAACTCTTATCAGAAGCTCTGTTTCATCATCTTTATCGTAAAGCAGTTTAATTTCATATGTATTTTCATCTATTTTTAAGGTTTCCTTTTCAAAATGAGAAAAGTGCAACAGAACCCTTTCAAGAGCATTTCTCTCGTTATGAAGCAGCATAACAAGTTCTTTTAAATGCTTTTGTGGCAATTTAAAGCTATTTGTGTCGTATTCATCAAGTAATTCAAATGAATGTATACGTACAAGGTTTACAACATTTATGTGTCGGTTGTCGGTTGCTAGCAGGCGAAATTTATCATCTTTAGCTGAGTATTCAAGCCTGTAAGGAATACATGTTATTGAATGTTCAGCTCCTGTTCTGCTGTTAAAATAAATTTTTAGCTTTCTTTTTTCTTTTATCGCCTTAAGAATTTCTTTAAAACATTTTATGTAATTTTCATCTGTATAAGGGTCGCCGTCTGTGTACTGGTCAAAATAAACAAATGTATCTGTATTGTATAGAGGAGTTACATCTTCAAGACCGGTAAAATCAGGCTCAAAAAGCATAATACGAGGGTCAAGAAGCAATGATTTTAACCATCTTTTTTGAAGTGTAGTTAATGGCATTGTAGGGCTATGCTTTATTACAGGTTTAAAGTCATCATCAAACAATAACCAATCATTATTTTTTAATGATGTCGGTATGGATATTACACTTTCAGCAAATGCTTTTTCATGGACAAGCTGTGTAATTTTATTATCTGTTAAAGAGTTGTTTAATGCTTCTTTTAATATTGATGCAACAACATTGAAGTAACTTCCGTATATTTCACTAAAAAGCATTATTTTCACCTCCATACATATCAATCATTTTATTGATATCATCATAAAATGTTTCTATAACAGTCTTATTACTGCATTTCAAATCATATATTCGGCCTATAAATGTGCGAAGCCATGGGAGCATTTCTGTTGCGTCGTATACGTCAGCAGTAAATTTACATGTATGTTCGTCAATATATTCAACTCTTCCATGGCGCTTTTCTCGGTTTAGGCGCTGAAATATAAATGATTCTCCTTTTTCAATATGAATTGTCATTTCAATATGGTCTAAAGAACGGCCTATACCGGCAGATACTCCCCAAAGATGTTTATCAAATTTTTTTTGGTTTTCAATATATAAACTATATTTATTATCTGTATTTCCTATTGTTATATTTTTAATAGCATCCAATCTGAAAAAAAGCATATGACTGCTGTGGTAATGATACCCCAAAACATACTGGCGGCCGGATTGCGTGCTTATATATATTTTAAGAGGGCAGATGTTTCGTTTATATTTTCGGCCTGTTCTTATACCCTTTAAATCAAGCTCAACAGAGCGCTGTTCAGATATTGCAATAAGAAGCTGGCACAGAATATCACTATCAAGAGCATGAAGCATATAGTGATGTTTAAATCTGAATACATCTGAATAACTATCAAGCTTATCAAGAAGAAAAGAGCCTATAACACCAAGAGGATTATCTTCTGAATAAAACGATAGCGCATCTGCCCAAGATTTTATATCGATATGTTTATAATCCGTTCTTTTATAAAATACTTCACGACCTTTTTTTTCACAATAAAGAATACCAAGAGATTCATACTCTTTTAATTTTTTGCGTATTGTAGATTCATCTATAGAAAACGGAGTGCTGAATTTTGACAGGTATTGGTCATTTATAGCTTCAACAATTTCTTGTAATGACAGATTATCTTTGTTATCAAGAATATCCAAAATATAAAAGTGCAGAGTTATGTCTTTATTAGTAAAGCTTTTGGCCTTAAAGGCTTTATAAAGAGGGTTATGTGGTATTTGTCTGCTGTCAACAGAAAGAAATACATTTTTTCCGGCAGAATTTTGCTTAAACAGCATAAAATCTCCCAGCCAGCTTTCAATTCTGCGCCGCTCATTATCGTAACTTCTTGCACTTTTTGCAGTGTATTCATTTCGGCTTTTAAAGCCATATATATAAAATTCCCGCATATAATCTCGTATTCGTTCAAAATTCTTAATAAGCTCGCTGTATGCCACAAAATTCACCTCTAAAAACATTTATATATAAATTTTACCATATAACATGTTTTGATAAAAGAAAATGAATTCTTAAACTTTGCTATGTTCGCAACTTTTTTTCCGTGATTTTCCTTATTTATTTTGATATTCTTAAATCACAAAAAGCACAGACAGCAACTAACACTAAAAACTATATGAGTTTTTCATAAGCATTGAAACATATGCAGCAAAAATGTGCTTTGAAAAGACGCTAACAGCAATATTTTAATTAGGAGATTATATTAATTGCCGGATACTTGGCATAAAACTGCTTTAGTTATTTGCGAAAAATGCGTCTTGTTATTTAAAGGCACCAACAGCAAACCAAGAATAGCTAAGTGGTTATAGCATAAGGAGAATATCCTTTTTTCGCGGGTTCGAATCCCGCTTCAAAAGGTGCCTTGTTTTTATTAGTTTATAAAGGAGTGATTTTATGCTTAATTTTTTAAAAAAAGAAATGAATAAAACATATACCGAAAATGGCGCCGTTACATATCGCTCCACAAATTCCAAATGTCTTGATTTGTTTGCAACAATTGGAGCATTGCGCAAAGAAAGTGACAGTGAAATAATAGACCGTTTTATTGAAGCGTATATGGAAAATGCTGATTTGGCTATGAAAATATTATTTTTTGCTCGTGATATTCGCGGTGGTATAGGAGAGCGCCGTGTGTTTAGGGTTATACTTAAATGGTTGGCAGATAATGAGCCTAAGTCAGTCAAGAAAAATATAGGCTATATTGCAGAATATGGCCGCTATGATGATATATTATCCCTTATTGGTACACCTTGTGAGGACATAGTCACAAGATATATAAAGGCACAGTTGGAGAATGATTTAAAAGCCCTTAATGAAGATAAACCAGTGTCAATTATGGCAAAATGGCTGCCTTCGGTTAATGCATCAAATGCTTATACAGTTAAAAACGCGAAAAAGTTAGCAAATTTACTTGGTATGAGTGAAGCTAAGTATCGTAAAACACTTAGTGTTTTACGCAAAAAACTTGCCATTATTGAAAATAATATCCGTGAAAAAGATTATACTTTTGATTATTCAAAACAGCCATCAAAGGCATTGTTTAAATATCGAAAAGCATTTATGCGCAATGACAGTGAAAGATACAGTGATTTTATGAATAATGTTGCTGAAGGAAAGGAACATATTAATACAGGAAACTTAATGCCATATGAAATTATAAGGCCGTTTTTCTGCAAAAGTAAATTCACAAATGAAGAGAGAAAAGCTATTGATATAACATGGTCAGCTCAGGAAAACTTTACAGAAAATGAAAATGCGTTGGTTGTTATTGATGGCTCAGGTTCTATGTATGGAGGATGCGAACCTATTCCGGCAACAGTAGCTTTATCTTTAGGTATATATTTTGCAGAGAGAAACACAGGCAAGTTTAAAAACCACTTTATTACTTTTTCTGAAAAGCCTAAGCTTGTTGAAATTAAAGGCAAAGACATATATGAAAAGGTTAAATATTGCAGCAAATATAATGAAGTGGCAAACACAAATATCCAAAAGGTATTTGAACTGATATTAAATACTGCTGTAAAAAATAATGTACCTCAAAAAGATATGCCTGAGAAAATATATATAATTTCGGATATGGAATTTGATTACTGCACAGAAAACAGCTCATTAACCAATTTCCAATACGCTAAAAGGCTTTTTAGTAATTTTGGATATAAACTTCCAGATGTAATATTTTGGAATGTGGCAAGCAGAAATAGACAGCAGCCAGTAAAATTAAATGAAAGCGGAGTCGCTCTTGTTTCTGGCTGCTCACCAAGAGTATTTTCAATGCTTAAAGAAGGTATTATTTCTCCATATGATTTTATGATGAATGTCTTGGAATCAGAGAGATATGCCATGATAGCTGCATAGCAGAGTAAAAGGCAATGGCAAAACTGCTGTTGTCTTTTATTATAACTTAAATTATTAAATTTAGAAGGAGAGTTGAGATGGTTACAATAAAAGGTTTATATAATACAGCAACTTGTTACGCATCTACAATAGATGCCAATGCAGAAAAACAAATACAAGCTGTGTGTGACCGTCCTGAATTTAGCAACTGCAAAATAAGGATTATGCCTGATGTACATTCGGGAAAAGGCTGCACAATAGGCACTACAATGACAATTAATGATAAGATAGTACCCAATATGGTTGGAGTTGATATTGGATGCGGCATGGAAACTGTAGAATTAGCAGAAAAAAACATTGACTTTAGTAAGCTTGATGAGCTTATTAGAAATAGTATACCTTATGGACGAAACATAAGAAAAGAAGTTCACCCATTAAGCGATGAAATTGATTTAAACATGCTGCGCTGTGCTAAGCATGTAAATTTAAGTAGAGCAATGTTAAGCATAGGTACTCTTGGCGGAGGAAATCATTTTATAGAAATTGACCGCTGTGATGATGGTAAATTATATTTAGTTATACATTCAGGCAGCCGTCATCTTGGAAGAGAAGTAGCTGAATTTTATCAAAATCAAGCACATTTTGAATTATGCGTTGATGCTGATTATCAAATTCAAGAAAATATAAATAAACTTAAAGAAGAAGGGCGCTATAAAGAGATACAAAAAACTATTGAATTTTTAAAAAAAGAACACAAAATTGATATACCAAAAGAAATGGTTTATGTTGAAGGCAAGCTTTTTGACGATTATATACATGATATGAAACTTACACAAAAATTTGCGCTGCTTAACCGCAAAGCAATGGCAGATGTTATTATTACAGGCATGAATCTTAATGTAAATGAAAGATTTACAACTATACATAATTATATTGATACTGACTATATGATACTTCGCAAAGGTGCGGTATCAGCAAAACAAGGAGAAAAACTGCTTATACCTATTAATATGCGTGACGGAAGCTTAATTTGTATAGGTAAAGGAAATGAACAATGGAATTTTTCTGCACCCCATGGAGCTGGAAGGATTATGAGCCGCAGCGCTGCATTTTCAAATTTATCAATGGATGAATTTAAAAAAGAAATGGAAGGCATATATACAACTTGTGTTTTGCCGGAAACCCTTGATGAATCGCCAATGGCTTATAAAAGTATTGATGAAATTATTAGTTTAATTAAACCTACAGCAGATATAATTAAACATATTCATCCGATATATAATTTTAAGTCTAAAGACTGACTTTAGTTTTTAGGAGGTGTTAATGTGACAAATCTGATAAATGAAAAACTAATGGAAATTGAGAAAAAAGAAAACTGCAAAATTCTTTTAGCTGTGGAATCTGGAAGCCGCGCATGGGGTTTTGCTTCACCGGACAGCGACTATGATGTTAGGTTTATATATGTAAGGCCAAAAGAACATTATTTAAAACTTGAAAAGGTTAGAGATGTAATAGAACTGCCTATTAATGATATGTTGGATATTAACGGATGGGATATAAATAAAACATTGCGGCTGCTCTATAAATCAAATCCTACAGTATTTGAATGGTTCTCATCACCAATTATTTATAAAGACAGCTCTTTTGCTGAAATGTTTAGATGTGTAATGAATAGATATTTTTCACAAAAGAGCAGCCTGTGGCATTATGTTAGTATGGCTAAAGGGAATTACAGGGAGTATTTATGTAATGACATGGTTAAATTAAAAAAATATTTCTATGTTTTGCGTCCTGTTCTTGCTTGCAAGTGGATTTTAGAAAAGGGAACACCGCCGCCAATGCTGTTTTCAACCCTTATGGAAAGTCAGTTGGAAGAAAGTTTAAAAGATATAGTAAAAGAGCTTTTGGAATTAAAAATAAACTCCCCTGAAGTAAAAATGATAAAACGTATTGATATACTTAACGAATACTTAGAACAAAGTATTATTGATGTTAAAAAACAAATCGGTGATATATCAAAAGAAAACAGACGTAATATTGAAGAACTTAACAATATGTTTTTATCTTCTTTAGGAGCATAAATTTATTTTATCAACCGTTAAATTTACATAAAAAACTGACAAATGAAAGTTAACTTTACAATAATTATATTATGTAAATAACAGAACCAAAAGAACAACCGCCGGACTAGCCGACGGTTGTTTTAATATCTTTAATTGTTAAATTTAATTATTCATCAATTATACCCGGAAGCAGGGTTGTATCTGAACTTTCGTTTTGTTCACCTGATTCATTGCCCTGGGTTGTATTATCTGGTTCAGTATCAGGCGGCGGTGTACTTTCGTTGTTTCCGGTAGTTTCACCAGTCTGGCCACCTGTATTTTCTTCTGTATTTCCGGAACTACCATTGTTTTCAGATGGCTGAGAAGATGAGGAGCCGTTATTTTCAGCATTACCTGAAATTACTCCGCCTTCTTCTGACATAATATCGCTAATGTCAGGCTCATGTTTTTCTGTACATGTTTCGTTAAGATTAATAAGAACTTTGCCTTCTGGTGTTTCAGAAGGAGCATTTTTAATTTCATAGCTGCCTTCTTCTCCTTCCACAGCTAAAACAACAGTCATTGTTTTACAGTTTGGACCAGGAAGCTTGCCTGTTTCTGAACATACAGTAAATTGCTTATGCATGTCACATGTGCCTGTATTGTTTACATACTCAGCTGCACAAATATCGGAAGCTATTGTATTTCCGTAGTAGTCTTGTGAGCAGAGGTCACTTGGTGATTTACCTGAAGCAGAGCAAATACTGCTTGTGGTAAGGCCTGCCGGCTTAGTAAAGCCTGGGTCAGAAAGGCCTTGATGTATTTTTTCCATAATATCTTTCCATAAAAGCAGGTGATAGCTCTTATCGTATTCTATCTTTTTAGGATTATCATATCCCATCCAAATACCAGCACAGTAATATGGAGTATAGCCAACAAATACAAGGTCTTTATCATCACTTGTAGTACCAGTTTTACCAGCTTCTGACATGCTTATATTTGTAAATCTTGCAAGTGTTCCAGTACCACGGGTAATAACGCCTTTCATCATGTCAGTAAGCATATAAGCTGTAGTTTCTTTTATTACTCTATGGCTTTCAGGTGTTGTATTGTCTATAAGAACATTACCGTCGTGGTCAAGAACTTTTGTATAAAATACTGGTTTTATATATTCTCCGCCATTTGCTATAGCGCTGTATGCTGCTGTAAGTTCTAAAACGGAAACGCCGTTTGTAATACCGCCAAGAGAGATAGCAGGGCCACGGTCGCTTAATCCGTCTTCATTTGGTTCTGTAACAAGTGTTGTAAAGCCAAAGTTTTCAAGGTAGTCAAGAGCTGTATCAACACCAACCATAACTATAACTTTAGCTGCAAGTATGTTAAGAGAGTCTTCAACACCTTCGCGAACAGTACACATGCCTCTGTAACCTGAGCTGTACCAGTTTTTAGGAACCCAGCCGTTATATTCAAAGTACTCGTCTCTAATTCCTGTGCCTGGCATAACAATGCCTTGGTCAATTGCAGGAGCGTAAGAAGCAAGTATTTTGAAACATGAACCTGGCTGCCTTAAGGCCTGAGTTGCGCGGTTAAAAACAAGGTCGCCAGTTTTTTCGCGTCCGCCTATAATGCCTTTAACATGTCCTGTATGATAATCTATTATTACCATTGCAGACTGAAGGGATTTAGCAACATTAAGTTTATCAAGTATCATAGTTTTGCCTTGGCTTAAAACTTCGTCTTTAACAGACTGAGCGAAAGCTTCAGCTTCCTCGTAGTTTGCTACAATTTGCTCGCGGTATATATTTTCCTGTTCGCCGGTAGTATCATCAGAAACAGAAATAGTATAGCTTGCTGTTAATGTACTACACTTAGGCGGGAATAATGAATCATTGGCAAATGACTCTTCCATTTGGTTTTGTATAGAAGTGTCTATTGTTGTATAAATCTGAAGACCACCACTATATATAAGGTTATAAGCCTGTTGTTTTGTTAAGCCAGGTGTTTCTTCCATAAGCTGATTTGCTAACTCTACAATTACAGAGTCAACAAAATAGCTGTGATATGATTCTGTGCCTTCGTTTGTATCATTTATACCTATAACTTCACTTGCCACATCTTCAGCGCAGGCTTCGTCGTATTCGGCTTGTGTTATATAGCCAAGACTAAGCATTTTATCAAGCACAAGCAGCATTCTTTCCCTGTTTTGGTCTGGATGGCTTAAAGGAGAGTATGCCGAAGGATTTTTTGTAATACCCGCTATCGACGCACACTGAGCAAGGGACAGCTCGCTAACGTCTTTGCCAAAATAGAACTTGGCTGCGGCCTGAACTCCGTTAAGACCATGATTTAATGATATGGTATTAAGATAAAGCTCAAGAATATAATCTTTAGCCAGTTTTTTTGAGCCAAGCTTTTTAGTAAGCTCTTTTTCATAGCTAACGGCAAGGTATTGTTCCTGAATTTTTCTGCTCAGCTTCTTTTCAGGATTAAGAGCTTCGTTTTTCATAAGCTGCTGAGTGATTGTACTTGCACCTTGGGAAAACTCCATGTTTTTGATATTTACAAAAAGTGCTCTGAACATACCTTTTATATCAATACCATTATGTTCATAAAATCGCTCGTCCTCTATTGCTATAACAGCTTGCTGTAAGTCAAGAGGTATTTGCGAAAGTTTAACATATTCTCTGTTTTCCTCGCCATGAAGGGTGTCGATTTCATTACCATTTTCGTCATAAATAATTGAAGTATAAGACTCAGGTGTAACGTCTATTGAGCTTAAGGCTGGGGCACTTTCTATAATGCCGGTATATGCACCAATAAAAGCACCGCCTACGGCAAAACATCCTACCACTGCTAATACTACAATTATTCTTAAAATAATTATTCCTATTGTAGCTTTCTTTTTCTTAAGTTTTCTTCTCTTAGTATTTCTACGTCTGTGATTGGCATCCTGAGAGTAGTTCATAGTATGCCTCCTTTCAAGAAAGGATTATAACAGAATTACCAAATTTAATAAAGTAAAATAAAAGAAAATATTAAAAAATTAATAATTATATGTTCTTTTAAATGAATTTTATATTTTTAAACCGAATTTACACTTTTTATTTGATAAATTATGACAAGCTTTAAAGCATAAAATACTTAAAGGTGATACTTATGCTGATTATAAACAAAAAAACTATAAAAAATTTAAAAAATTTGCTCATTATGTTTGTATTTATTTTATTTTCTGTTATAATATTATCGGGCATTAATAGAAGAATTATGCCCGTTCTTATTGAAACATCCTGTCTTGAAGTTAAATCTTTTGCTGATAAAACTATTGACAATGTAGTTAGGCAAAGCATTGACGAAATGGATTTAAAATCATCCGATTTCATCAGCGTACATAATGAAACAAAAACCGTATCTGCTGATACAGTGCTTGTTAATAACCTTTGTTCAGTTGTAGACAGCAAACTGGATGAAGCTTTTTCAAAACAGGGCAAAAAGAAAATAGCGATACCTCTCGGCGCCGCTAGCGGCGTTGACATATTATCCAATACCGGACCTGACGTAAGTTTTACTCTGGTATACAAGGATGATACCTCCGTTGACTATGAAACATCTTTTACGGCGGCAGGTATTAATCAAACTAATTATAAGGTATGGCTTACAGTTGAAGTAACTATGAGGCTTGTAAACCCTTTAAAGAGCACAGATGTAACAGCAACAAGAAAAATTATGCTCATTGATACAATTATTAAGGGTGTTGTTCCTCAGACTTATTTCCAGATAGATGGAGATGGCAGTGTTATTTCGCAGTAGGCATGGAGGAGAACAATGTGTATTGAAAAAAAAATCGAGAGGCTAAGTGATATTCTTAAAGGCTATGGCAAAGTATGCATAGCATATTCGGGTGGCACAGACTCGGATTTTCTTCTTAACGTAGCAGCAAAAACACTAGGCAACAACGTTATAGCTGTTATGGCTAAGGGAGATAATGTGGCTTCTAAAGATGTAGAAGATGCTTTGCGCCTTGCTAAAAAAGCAGGTGTTAAAGTATTTTTAGAAACCGTAGACGTCTTTAGCGTAAGTCAATTCAGAAACAATACTAAAGAGCGGTGCTACTACTGCAAAAAGAATATTATGCAGGCCGTAATTGAAAGAGCCGGCAAAGAGGGCTACAATTTAATTGCCGACGGAAAAAACGCTGATGATGCAAAACACTTCAGGCCAGGGGCAAAAGCGGCTGAAGAAATAGGCATCGTAAGCCCGCTTTTTGAGGCAGGGTTTACAAAAGACGAAATTAGACAGGCAGCGCAACAAATGGGTCTTGAAACATGGGACAAGCCATCTAATTCGTGCTTGGCAACACGGTTTATGTATAACACAGAATTAACCAAAGAGGCGTTTTCAAATGTTGAAAAGGCGGAAAAGTATTTAGCAGACAAAGGTATATTATCCGGCAGGGTACGTGTGCATGGTGATATAGCCAGAATTGAAATTCCGCGTAAATACTTTAACGACTTTATAAACGATGATTCCATTGTTTCCTTATTAAAAGATATAGGCTATAAATATATAACTCTCGACTTAGAGGGCTTT
Source organism: uncultured Clostridia bacterium (assembly GCA_944377425.1). GTDB lineage: Bacteria > Bacillota > Clostridia > Lachnospirales > Anaerotignaceae > Neoanaerotignum_A. Next base: position 20,503 of record CALWEX010000090.1, on the reverse strand, counting down.
AGAAGCGGAAGTATGGATTGAGGTGCTCAGATTGGACATTAAAAGATTACTTGACGATTACAAAAACGGAAATATTACACTTGAGGAAGCTGAGCGCAAACTTAAAATAGCGCCGGTTGAAGACATAGGATATGCCGTAATAGACCATCAAAGAGAAATGAGAAACGGCTGTCCTGAAGTGATTTACTGTGCTGGTAAAACCGCAGAACAAATTGTAGGTATTATAGGCAGAATGCTTGAAGCTGGAACTAAAAATATACTTGGAACAAGGGCAGACAAAGAAAAGTATACTGCGGTTAAAGCTGTCTATGATGATGCTGTTTATTATGAGGCTGCAAGAATAATTAAAATTGAGCGTGAACCTCTTAAGAAAACAGGCGGAACGGTTGTTGTAGCAACCGGCGGCACAAGTGATATACCGGTAGCTGAGGAAGCGGCTATTACGTGTGAATATCTTGGCAATAATGTTGAGAGATTGTACGACGTAGGCGTGGCGGGGCTTCATAGGCTGTTATCAAGGCTTGATGTTATTACTAAAGCTAATGTGGTTATAGCCGTGGCCGGAATGGAAGGGGCTCTTGCCAGCGTAATAGGCGGACTTACTGATAAGCCGGTAATTGCTGTTCCTACATCTGTAGGATACGGGGCTAATTTTAACGGTCTTTCATCGTTGCTTTGTATGCTTAACAGCTGTGCAAATGGTGTAGTTGTTGTAAACATAGATAACGGTTTTGGGGCCGGCTATACAGCTAACAGTATTAATAAGTTGGGAGTTGGAAATTAATGAAAAAAGTTCTCTATTTTGATTGCTTTTCGGGTATAAGCGGGGACATGACTCTTGCTGCTTTAATAGACCTTGGTATAGACAAAGATGCTTTTTTGGCCGAAATGAATAAGCTCAATGTTGAAGGCTTTGAAATTAAGTTCTCAAGAACAGAAAAAAGCGGCATAGGTGCGCAGGATGTTGATGTTATACTTACTAACGGTGAGTATTTAGACGAAGAACATCATCACCACGACCACGAGCATGAACACCACCATGAACATGAGCACGAACACGAACATGGTCATGATGAGCATAGTCATGAGCATACACATGAACATGCCCATTCCCATGAACATCATCACGCTCATGTCCACAGAAATATAGATGATGTAAACGCTATTATTGATAATAGTACAATTTCGGAAACGGCAAAGGATTTGGCCAAGAGAATTTTTATGCGTGTTGCAAAGGCTGAGGCAAAAGTACATTCAAAACCTCTTAATGAAGTACATTTTCATGAGGTTGGCGCTCTTGACTCAATAGTTGATATTATAGGAACGGCTATCTTAATTGATATGATTAAGCCAGATGTTATATGTTCATCCGTTGTTAATGACGGACATGGATTTGTAAAATGCCAGCATGGACATATGCCTGTTCCTGCACCTGCAACAGCTGAGATATTTGCTGATTCCAACGTTATATATCGCCAGATAGACGTTATGAGCGAAATGGTTACGCCGACTGGTGCCGCAATAATAGCGGAACTTTCGGAAAGTTTTGGAATGTGCCCACCTATGAAGCTTAAAGCTACAGGTTATGGCGCAGGTAAAAGAAATTTCTCTATCCCGAATATTCTTAGGGTTATGATTGGAGAAACCGAGGGTTAATAATTATGCCTGAAAGATATACAGATAACATTACAATTCTTGAAACAAACATTGATGACTCTACAGGGGAAATGTTAGGCTATGTTTTAGAAAGGCTTTTTAAGGCTGGTGCAAAAGATGCTTTTTATACATCTATTTATATGAAAAAGAACCGACCAGCTTATAAGCTTACTATAATTTGTGATGACAGCTTAAAAGAAACCATGGAAGATATAGTTTTTGAAGAAACTACTGCTATAGGTATACGCTGTCGTACTGAAAGAAGAACTTGCCTTACAAGAACATTTGAGGAGATAGATACACCTTATGGCCCTGTAAGGGTAAAATGCGTGTATACTAAAAAAGGGCCAAGAATGTATCCTGAATATGATTGCGTAAGAGAAATCGCTCAAAGATTCAACGTTCCTCTGTATGAAGTATATGCTGAGATTAAAAGCAAAAGAACTATTTAATTTTGGCATGAGGTTACTGCTTTGTTCAAGGGGTATCTGCTTTTTCGGTTACGTGTATTAATTTTAATATATGTAATAAAATGTTAAATTAACCTCAACATTAATTTAAAATTTGTTTCATGAATAACTTTTTGTGTAACAATTATTTAATAAATGCCACATTAAATAAAACAGTATAATTTAATAAAATCGTCATAATTAAGTTATATATTGGGATATTTTGTGCATTTACAACAAAATATGTGTAAAAGACTTGTAATTAATAAAAACCTATTGACATTTATAGGATTATTTTCTATACTAAGTCTGTAACAAAAATGTAACATTTGAATGGAGGCTATTCATGAAAGTGAAGGGGATATTACCTTCGGCAGCTGTTTTAGGTACATTATTAGCTGTCGGGTGCAGTATGGCCGCTTTTGCGGAAAACAAGGGTGTTGTAAACGCAAATCAAATTAATGTCAGACAGTCGGCTGATACCGAGTCTGAAAAACTTGGTCTTCTTTTTGAAGGAGACGAAATAGATATCCTTTCTAATGAAGGAAATTGGTATAAAATTAATTACAATAATCAGGAAGCTTATGTTTTTTCTGACTACATAATTGTATCACAGGCTGAAGGAAAGGTTGAGGCAGACCAAGTTAATGTAAGAAGTTCAGCTTCTTCTCAATCCGAGGTTGTAGGCACAGTTAACGCAGGTGATACAGTAACAGTTGTTGCAAGCAGTGACAGCTGGTATAAAATAGTAAGAACTAATGGTGACATCGCTTATGTCAGCAAAGAATTTGTTGACGGTGAAATATTAGATCAAGTAGCTACTGACAGCAGTGCTTCTGAGTCAGACACAACTGTTGCAGCAGCCTCTGCTTTATCTGCTTCTCCGGTAGATTCAGAGAATAACTTTACCGAAGTTTCAAATAAATATGCTGCGGTAACTGCTACAAGCGGTCTTAGGGTAAGAAGCGGAGCAGGTACAGACTTTGATGTTCTTACAACATTGGAGTACGGCGATTATGTTGATGTACTTGCAATGAGCAACGACTGGATTAAAGTTACTGACGGAAATGTTACAGGTTTTGTTAGTGCTGAGTATGTTTCTATTAGAGATGGTGAAAAACCTTCAAGAGGTTCTTCTTCATCTGAAAAGGGACAAGCTATTATAGAATACGCTCAGCAGTTTATTGGTACACCTTATGTTTGGGGCGGTACAAACCTTAATTCCGGTGTTGATTGTTCCGGTTTTGTTTATTCAGTATTTAAAAACTTTGGTATTAACTTACAGAGAAGTTCAGCATCTATGGCTTACTCAGATGGTGTTGAAATTTCAAAAAGTGAGCTTGCAGCTGGAGATTTAGTGTTCTTTGATACAGACGGTGTTAATGACGGGGGCATTTCACATGTAGGTATCTACATGGGCGGTAACCAGTACATACATTCTTCATCAGGCAAGGTTTATGGTGTTACTATTTCATCATTGGCTGATGACTACAGTGCCAGAACATATGTAATGGCAAAACGTGTAATTAGATAATAATGCTTTAATAAGCAGACGGTGGGGGTTAGTCCTGCTGTCTGCTTTAAGTTGTTTATGTGTAACTACATTTTTTATTAAGGTTGTGAGGGCAGTACATGAAAAGATACGTTATTCAAGCTAAAAAAATGTTGGCTGTATGCTGCATAATGTTTACTGCTGCTATGGTTTTTACTCCAAATACTACAGCCGTAGCTAAAACTTTACAGCAGCTTCAAAATGAGAGGGATGCTTTGGCTAAAAAAACTAAAGAAGCTAAAGCGGCACTTGAAAATGCCAAACAGCAGCAGCTTACTTTGCAGCAGGAGATAGACGCCTTTGACCAGGTTGTTTCTGCAGCAAGTGAGGAATACAATAAATCATTAGAAGACCTTAACGAAGTTTCAGGAAGGCTTGAACAGTCTGAGGCTGAGCTTCAGGAGGCTACTGAAGAAAAAGAAAAGCAGATTGATGTTTTTGGTGACAGAATTAAGTTTTTCTATGAAAACGGCACTACAGGTTATCTTGATGTAATATTTGAGTCTAAAAGTATATCCGACATGCTGGCAAGGATTCAGTATGTAGAGGATATAATGGAATATGACAACGAAATATTGTCAAACCTGAAAGAAGCCGAAAACACAATTAAGGTTAAAACAGCTGAAATAGCCGAGGAAAAAGCAGAAGTTGAGGAACTTGTTAAAGAAAATGAACAAAAAAAGCAAGAGCTTGACGCTGCATTGGCTGAAAAGAAAGAAAAACTGCTTCAATATCAGAACGATGAGGCTATGTATGAAGAAATGATTGCTAATGATGAAAAAGCAAGCCGTCAGGTTGAGGCTCTTATAAATCAAGCTTTGTCAACATCTTCATATTCATCTGGCTATGTTTATACAGGCGGTCAGCTTAACTGGCCTGTACCTGCAAAAGCCGCATCTTCTTCTAGCTTAAGCAGTGGATTTATAAACAGAAATAACCCTATAAGCGGAAGACGTGAATTACATACAGGTTATGATATACCAGCACCATACGGCTCTAATATAGTAGCTGCAGAGGCCGGAACAGTTATTTATTCTGGATGGATGAGCGGTTATGGAAATACTATAATGATTGACCATGGCGGCGGACTTGTTACACTTTACGGACATAACTCAAGTCTTGTGGTTTCAAAAGGCCAATCTGTAACAAGAGGACAGGTAATTGCAAAATGTGGCTCAACAGGCAACTCAACAGGTAATCACTGTCACTTTGAAGTTAGAGCAAATGGTAAAGCGGTAAGCCCTGAACCATATTTAGGTGTAGGTAATGTAAATTACTAAAACAACAAAAACCCTTCTGAAATTTAAAGAAGGGTTTTTGTAATTAAGCTTTTAATTTGTAGCAATATGTTATTTATTAATGCTTTTATTGACATTTATATATTGAAAAGCTTATAATTTAAAAATAGAAAATAGAAACGGAGCTGATTTTAATGAGTGAAAATTGCTCACATAACTGCTCAAGCTGCTCAGAAAACTGCAGTGAGAGAACTCAGGAAAGTCTTATAATTGAGCCTAACAAATATAGCCATATTAAGAAAATAATTGGCGTAGTAAGCGGCAAAGGCGGCGTTGGTAAATCTCTTGTTACTTCAATGCTGGCTTGTTCTATGAAAAACAAAGGGTATAAAGTTGGTATACTTGATGCCGATATTACAGGCCCTTCTATACCTAAAATGTTTGGAATTAATAAAAAAGCAGGCGGTAATCAATATGGTATGCTGCCTGTAGAGAGTGAAAATGGAATAGAGGTTATGAGTGTTAACCTTCTTGTAGATAACGACACAGACCCTGTTGTTTGGAGAGGACCTATTATTGCTGGTGTTGTTCAGCAGTTCTATTCAGAGGTAATTTGGGAAGATGTAGATTACCTTTTTGTTGATATGCCTCCAGGAACAGGCGATGTTCCTCTTACTGTATTCCAGTCACTTCCTATAGATGGAATAGTTATTGTTTCATCACCTCAGGAACTTGTAAGTATGATTGTAGGCAAAGCAGTTAACATGGCTAAAATTATGAATGTACCAATTCTTGGTATTATTGAAAACATGAGCTATGTTGCTTGTCCAGATTGCGGCAGAAAAATTTATCTTTACGGCGAAAGCAAAATAGATATAGTAGCTGACGGATATGGAATAGATGTTATAGGTCAAATGCCTATTAATCCGGAAACTGCTCTTTACTGTGATAAAGGCATGGTTTATAAGGCTGATTTAAAACCACTTGAAAAAGCCAGCCAAAAACTTGAACAGCTTTTAAAATAAGATTATTGAAAAACAGGCATTAATTTTAATAGCCTGTTTTTAGGTGTTAGTATCAGTTAGACAAATGATTTTTGCGGGAGGTTTATTTTATGGAAAAACTTGAAATGCTTTATGAGGGCAAAGCTAAAAAAGTATTTAAAACTGATGATGAGAAACTTCTTATTGTAGATTACAAAGATGATGCTACAGCTTTTAATGGACTTAAAAAAGGCCAGATTATGGGCAAAGGCGTTATAAATAATAAAATGACAAATATTGTATTGCAGTATCTTGCTGATAATGGCATTGAGACTCATTTTGTTAAAGAATTAAGCGACAGAGAAACTCTTGTTAAACGTGTTTCAATAGTTCCTCTTGAAGTTATAATCAGAAATGTAGCTGCCGGAAGTTTTTCCAAAAAATTCGGTGTTGCAGAAGGTACTCCGCTTAATAATCCTATACTTGAGTTTTCTTATAAAAACGATGAGCTTGGTGACCCTATGATTAACGAGCTTCAGGCACTTGCTATTGGCATTGCTACAAAAGAAGAAATTGATTCTATTTCAGAGCAGGCTCTTAAAGTTAATGAGCTTCTTAAGAAATTCTTCCTTAATGTAGGCATTAAGCTTATAGACTTTAAAATTGAGTTTGGCCGTTATGACGGAAGAGTAATTCTTGCTGATGAAATTTCACCTGATACATGCAGACTTTGGGATGCAGAAACAAACGAAAAACTTGATAAAGACCGTTTCCGTCGTGACCTTGGAAATGTAGAAGAAGCTTATCAGGAAGTTTGGAGAAGAATAACAAAATAAGTTAGCAGAATTTGCTGTGTTATAGTTTAACAGCGGGTATTTGGCAGATTTTAGTATATTCTGATTTTTATGCCCGCTTAAATTTTGTAAATTGGCGTTAATTAATGACATGATATTGAGAAGTTTTTTAATGCCAAACAGGAGGATTATAATGAGATCAAAGTACGAAAGCCCGCTTAATTCACGATACTCCAGTAAAGAGATGAGCTATCTTTTTTCACCGGATTTTAAATTTAAGACATGGCGTAAATTATGGATTGCTCTTGCTGAAACTGAAAAAGAGCTGGGACTTAATATAACAGACGAGCAGATAGCTGAAATGAAAAAATATCAGGATGATATTAATTACGAAGTAGCTGAAGAAAGAGAAAAAATTGTTCGTCATGATGTTATGAGCCATGTATACGCTTTTGGTATGCAGGCAAAATCAGCAATGCCTATTATTCATTTAGGAGCTACAAGCTGTTATGTTGGCGATAATACTGACATAATAATTATGACAGAAGCCTTAAAGCTTATTAAAAAAGAGCTTGTTAACGTAATTAACGAGCTTTCTAAATTCGCTATGGAGTATAAAGATATGCCTACTCTTGGCTTCACTCATTTTCAGCCGGCACAGACAACAACTGTAGGCAAAAGAGCATCTTTATGGCTTCAAGACCTTATAATGGATTTAGAAGATATAGACCACCAGCTTTCAAAAGCTAAACTCCTTGGTTCAAAGGGAACTACAGGAACACAGGCAAGCTTTTTAGAGCTTTTTGATGGTGACCATGAAAAAGTTAAAAAGATTGACGGAATGATTGCCGAAAAAATGGGCTTTAAGAGCTGTTTTGCTGTTTCAGGACAGACATATCCAAGAAAGCTTGATTACCAGATATTAAGCCTTCTTTCTCAAATTGCTCAGAGTGCATATAAGTTCAGTAATGACATAAGACTTTTACAGCATCTTAAAGAAGTAGAGGAGCCATTTGAAAAGAGCCAGATAGGTTCATCGGCTATGGCTTATAAGAGAAACCCTATGAGAAGCGAAAGAATAGGTTCTCTTGCAAGATATGTAATTTCTGCTGCTGTAAACCCTGCTGTAACTGCTTCAACACAGTGGTTTGAAAGAACACTTGACGATTCAGCAAACAAGAGAATAAGTGTACCTGAAGCATTTTTAGCAACAGACGCTATACTTAGCCTTTACAGAAATGTTGTAGATGGCCTTGTTGTATATCCTAAAGTAATTGAGCAGCACCTTAATAATGAGCTTCCATTTATGGCTACTGAAAACATAATGATGGATGCCGTTAAAAAAGGCGGCAACAGACAGGAGCTTCACGAAAAGATACGTGTTCATTCTATGGATGCCGGAAAAGTTGTTAAGGCAGAAGGAAAGCCTAACGATTTACTTGAAAGAATAGCCGCTGACCCATCATTTGGTCTTACAATAGACGAGCTTAACTCAATAATGGATGCAAAGAACTTTGTAGGCCGTGCTCCACAGCAAACAGAGGAATTTATAGAAAACTTTGTAAAGCCTGCTCTTGAGGCTAATAAAGACCTTTTAAGCAATGATGCAGAAGAAATAAGAGTTTAATTTAAGATAAAAAAACCGCAGTTTTAATAATCTGCGGTTTTTTATATGTTGATAATCAAAAGAGAATGTTCTTAATATACTTTTTCTTATACATCGTTGGTAAATTTGTCAAAATTTATATTTAAAATGCTATATCTTAAAATATAATATATAATAACAAATTATATCAAGTATAAAAAGTATTTATTTTACTTATAGTAGAAAATAGAATATAATTATAAAGTAATATGAAGTGTTATTGTTAATGCACAAATAAATTTAATTGATTTTACAGGAGTGATACTCAATGATTAAAGCAATAGTCGGTTCCTGCTGGGGCGATGAAGGTAAGGGCAAAATTACAGATATGCTGGCTGAAAATGCTGATATAGTTATTCGTTTTCAGGGCGGCAGCAATGCAGGTCATACAATTATAAACGATTATGGAAAACACGCTCTTCACCAAATGCCTTCAGGTGTTTTTAATGAGAATACTGTTAATATAATCGGAAACGGTGTTGCCTTCAATGTTCCATATTTTATAAAAGAGCTTAACTACCTTAAGGAAAGCGGTATTAAAGAGCCTAAAATTCTTATTTCAGACAGAGTTCAGCTTCTTATGCCATATCATATACTTTTTGATACACTTGAGGAAGCAAGATTAAGTGATAAACAATTTGGTTCAACAAAAAGCGGAATTGCTCCTTTTTATTCCGATAAATACGCTAAAATGGGCATTCAGATTTGCGACCTTTTCCATGAAGATATCCTTATGGAAAGAATTAAAGCTGCATGCGAAATTAAAAATGTGCTTTTAGAGCATCTTTATCACCATGAGCTTCTTGACCCTCAGAAAATATTTGATGAGGTTATGGGTTATAAAGAATTTGTTGCGCCTTACATAACAAATACAGCTGAATACCTTAATAAGGCTATTAAAGAAGGTAAGGAAATACTTCTTGAAGGTCAGCTTGGTGCTCTTAAAGACCCTGACCACGGTATTTACCCAATGACTACATCTTCTTCTACATTAGCTGGTTTTGGTGCTATAGGCGCCGGAATACCTCCTCATAAGATTGAGAAAGTTTATACAGTTGTTAAGGCATACTCAAGTGCTGTAGGCGGCGGAGCTTTTGTAAGCGAGATATTCGGAGATGAAGCTCAAGAACTCAGAGTAAGAGGTGGAGATGCTGGAGAGTTTGGCGCTACTACTGGCCGTCCAAGAAGAATGGGCTGGTTCGACTGTGTTGCAGCAAGATACGGCTGTATGCTTCAGGGTACAACAGATATTGCTTTTACAGTAGTTGATGTTTTAAGTTATCTTGATGAAATACCTGTTTGCGTAGGTTACGAAATAGACGGAGAGGTTACAAAGGAATTCCCTGTAACACCACTTCTTGAAAAGGCAAAACCTGTTTACAAGGTTCTTCCTGGTTGGAAGAGTGATATTCGTGGTATTACAAAGTACGAGGACCTTCCAGAAAATGCAAGAAATTACATTGAGTTTATAGAAAAAGAATTAGGTTATCCTATTACTATAGTTTCTAATGGACCAAAGAGAAACGAGATTATTTACAGATAAAAGTTTTTGTTGCAACATTTTACCGTAAGTGGTATAATGCAGTAGATGGAATAGCGGTTTAAGCAAGAGTGGGTGTATTTGCCCACTCTTTTGTTTACTTATATTTGAAAAGGGGTGAGTTTAATGGCAAACACAATTAACACAGCTAAAAAAGTAGAGCTTATGCTTTCTAAAACGGCTGAAGAAATGAATTTTGAAATTGCGGATGTTGAGTTTGTAAAAGAAGGTCAAAATTATTATCTTAGGGTATATCTTGACAAAGAAGGCGGTATTACTATAGATGACTGCGAAGTTTTCAGCAAAATGGCTGAAAAAATACTTGATAAGGAAGACCCTATTGAGCAGGCTTATATATTCGAGGTAAGCTCACCTGGAATTGACAGACCGCTTAAAAAAGATTGTGATTTTGAAAAATATTCAGGCGAAATAGTTGATATTAAGCTTTATAAACCGTTTAACGGCTCAAAAGAGTTCCAAGGCACTCTTAAAGGGCTTATTGACAATAATATAGTAATAACCGATGATAACGGGCAGGAATTGGCATTTGATAGAAAAAGCGTTGCTTCCGTGCGGCTTGCAGTGATATTTTAAGGGGGTTTTAAAATGGATAAAGTTGATAAGGCTGAATTTATTGAAGCTCTTAACACTATCGAAAAAGAAAAAGGCATTGATAAAGAAGTTATATTCGACGCCATAGAAGCGTCGCTGGTATCTGCTTGCAAAAAGAACTTTGGCTCATCACAGAACATTAAAGTAGAAATTAATCGTGAAACAGGCGAAGTTGCCGTTTATGCGCAGAAAGAAATAGTTGAAACTGTAGAAGACCCAGCTACACAGCTTTCTTATGCTGAAGCAAAGATACTTGGTCCTAACTACCACATAGGCGATACTTATAACGAAGTTATTACACCAAGAAATTTCGGAAGAATATCAGCTCAGACAGCAAAGCAGGTTGTTGTTCAGAAATTCAGAGAAGCTGAAAGAGAAATACTTTACAATCAATATATAACAAAGGAAAAAGATATTGTAACTGGTATTGTTCAAAGGCATGAGAAGAAAAACGTTATTGTTCAGCTTGGAAAAATAGACGCTATACTTCTTCCTAATGAGCAGATAGCTGGTGAGGAATATAATTTCTCTGACAGAATAAAAGTATACGTTCTTGAGGTAAAACAGACAACTAAGGGACCTCAGATTTATGTTTCTAGAACACATCCTGAGCTTGTTAAAAGGCTTTTTGAACAGGAAGTTCCTGAGGTTCACGATGGTACAGTTGAGATTAAGAGCATAGCCCGTGAAGCAGGCTCAAGAACAAAAATTGCTGTTTATTCTAAAGACCCTAATGTGGATGCTGTTGGCGCATGTGTTGGCCAAAACGGTTGCAGGGTAAATGTAATTGTAAGCGAGCTTAATGGCGAAAAGATAGATATTATTGAATGGAACGAAGACCCACAGGTATTTATTGCCTCGGCTTTAAGTCCTTCAAAAGTTGTTGCTGTTAAAGTAAATGAGGCTGACCAGAGTGCTAAAATAGTAGTTCCTGACCATCAGCTTTCACTTGCTATAGGCAGAGAAGGCCAGAATGCAAGACTTTCTGCTAAATTAACAGGTTGGAGAATAGATATTAAGAGTGAAACACAGGCAGCTGAAACAGGCTTTCTTGATGATGATATAGAGTTACCTGAAGCAGATGAAAATGCCGAAAATATAAATGAAGAAACAGAGCTTAATGAAACAACAAATATGCCTGAAGAAGAATAATTAATTAAAGGAGGAAATAGCATGAAACAAAAATCAATTCCTCTTAGAAAATGCACTGGCTGCCAAGAAATGAAAGACAAACGTACTCTTGTAAGAGTTGTACGAAGTGAAAACGGTGAGTTTAGTGTTGATTTTACAGGCAAAAAACCGGGCAGAGGAGCATATATATGCCCTAATCTTGAGTGCCTTGAAAAGGCTAAAAAATCAAAAGGCCTTGAAAGAAGCTTTAAAACACCTGTTCCGGCTGAGGTATACGAAAAGCTTAGAGAGGAGCTTTTAAATGCCGGTGGAGAACAATAAATTTTTATCGCTTTTGGGGCTGTGCCAAAGAGCAGGCAAACTTGTTTCAGGTGAGCTTCCATGTGAAAAAGCATTAAAAGGCGTTAAAGTAAAATTATTAATTATATCAGAAGATGCGTCTGACAATACAAAAAAGAAGTTTAAAAATGCAGCATTGCTTAAAAATGTAGATATTATTTGTACGGAAACAAAGGAAAATATCGGCAGGGCAATAGGCAAAGACTTACGCTCAACTGTTGCTATAATCGATGAGGGGTTTGCGCGGCAGCTGAAAAATTTGTACGAAAAGCGTGTCTGATGTATGTGTGTATAGGAGGTGGAGCCTTTGTCAAAAGTTAGAATATATGAACTTTCAAAGGAGTTAAACGTTGGTAGTAAAACCATTATTGAAAAGGCAAAGGAATTTGGGGTAACAGTAACAAATTTAAGCGGTGTTGATGCAGAATTGGCGGATAAGCTTAGAAACGCTTTTTCAGCAGATAAAGCCGAAGAACCTAAAACAAAGAATACATCTGATAATACTGTTAACCAAAAATCAAAGGAAGTACAGCAGAAATCAGAAACTGTAAAAATTTCAGAAAATAAAAAAGATGACTCAAACGAAAAACATGTTTCGAGCCATAAAAACAACGATAATCAAAAGTTTAATAACCACAAGAACGATAACAGGAACGATAATAAAAATAAAAACTCTGATAAATCAAACGGCAAACAGCAAGGATTTAATGGAGCTAAAGAGCAAAGAAATAATCAGAATAACGGTCAAAAACAATTTAATCAGTCTGGTTCAAAAAACAACAAAAACAATCAGAATAATCAAAACAACCAGAAGAATAAAAATAATAAAAACAATCAGCCTAAACAGAAAGCTCCGGAGGTTAAGCCTGTGCCTGTAAAAGAAGAAGCCGATGATGAACTTAAAATAAAGAAAATTCCAGCAGAGCTTACTTTGGGTGAGTTAGCAGAAACTTTAGGCAAAAAAGTTTCTGAGCTTGTAAAAGCGCTTTTCCTTGAAGGTAAGGTTATGACTCCAAACTCTACACTTGACTTTGACTCAGCTTCGGAAATAGCTGAAAAATACAATGTTATTCTTGAGCTTGAAGAAGAAAAAGATATATTTGAGCAGGTATTTTCTGAGGAAGAAGAAGACGAAACAAAACTTAAAGAAAGACCGCCTGTTGTTGTTGTTATGGGCCATGTAGACCACGGCAAAACATCACTTCTTGATTCTATCCGTCACAGCAATGTTACAAGCGGTGAGGCTGGCGGTATTACACAGCATATAGGTGCTTATACAGTTCAAATTAACGGAAAACCTATTACTTTCCTTGATACACCAGGACATGAAGCATTTACAGCTATGCGTATGCGTGGTGCTCAGGTTACAGATATAGCTGTTCTTGTAGTAGCTGCAGACGATGGTGTTATGCCACAGACTGTAGAAGCTATTAACCATGCAAAAGCTGCTGGTGTAGAAATTATAGTTGCTATAAATAAAATAGATAAGCAAGGCGCTAATCCAGACAGAGTTAAACAGGAGCTTGTTGAATACGGTTTAATGGCAGAAGACTGGGGCGGAGAAACAATTTGTGTTCCTGTTTCAGCTGTTAAGAAAACAGGTATTGATACTCTTCTTGAGATGATTACACTTGTTGCTGAAATGAAAGAGCTTAAAGCAAACCCAGATAAGAGAGCAAGAGGTACAATTATAGAAGCCCAGCTTGATAAAGGCCGTGGACCTGTTGCTACTGTGCTTGTTCAGGATGGTACACTTAATGTAGGTGACCCTATTGTTGCCGGCTGCGCTTACGGCAGAATAAGAGCAATGATGGATGATAAAGGCCGCAGAGTTAAAAAAGCTGGTCCTTCAACACCTGTAGAAATTCTTGGTCTTTCTGAAGTGCCTTCAGCTGGTGACAGTTTCTATGCTGCTGAAAACGAGAAACAGGCACGCCAGGTGGCTGAAAGCGTTGTTGCTAAGAACAAAACAGAGCTTATTAAAAACACACCTAATAAGGTTTCACTTGATGACCTGTTCAGCCAGATACAGTCAGGTAATGTTAAAGAACTTAATATAGTTGTTAAGGCTGATGTTCAGGGCTCAGTAGAAGCTGTTAAGCAGAGTCTTGAAAAGCTTTCTAATGAAGAAGTGCGTGTACGTATAATTCACGGCGGTGTTGGAACAATAACTGAGTCGGATATAATGCTTGCCAGTGCATCAAATGCTATTATAATAGGCTTTAATGTTCGTCCAGAGCCTGCTGCAAAGGTATTTGCCGATAATGAAAAAGTTGACATTCGTTTATATAGAGTAATTTATAACGCTATTGAGGATATTAGTGCAGCCATGAAGGGTATGCTTGACCCTGTTTATGTAGAAAAAGTAACAGGCCATGCGGAAGTAAGACAGATTTATAAAGCTTCCGGTGTAGGCACTATCTGCGGTAGCTATGTTCTTGATGGTAAATTTATAAGAAATTCAAAAATAAGAGTAATTCGTGACGGTATCGTTATTTACGAAGGAGAAATGGAAAGCCTTAAACGCTTTAAGGATGATGTTAAAGAAGTTAACACAGGTTATGAATGTGGTATAGTTGTTAAAAAGTTTAATGATGTTAAAGTTGGCGATAACCTTGAAGCGTTTATAATGGAGGAAGTTCCAAGATAAAGGTGATATTATGAGAAAACCAAACACAAGAATGATCAGAATAAATGACGAGCTTGCTCGTGAGCTTGCAAACATAATACGCACAGAGGTGAAAGACCCAAGAATTAAAAGCATGACAAGTGTTTTAAGAGTTGAGACAACAGCCGACCTTAAATACTGCAAAGCTTTTATTTCAGTGCTTGGAAACGACGAAGATAAGCAGAGTGTTATGGCTGGACTTAAAAATGCTTCCGGCTTTATACGCCATCTTCTTGCTGAAAGAGTTAATTTAAGAAATACACCTGAGCTTATATTTAAGCTTGATGATTCTGTGGAGTATGCAATAAGAATGGATAAACTTATTAAAGAAGTTTCAAGCGGAAGCAGTGATTCTGATGATGAATAATGATATTAAAGATATACGCAATATAATTTTTTCAGGCAAAAATATAGCTATTTCGGCTCATACAAGCCCTGACGGCGATGCTATAGGGGCTTCGTGTGCCTTAGCTATGGCTATAAATGAAACAGGTGGAAAAGCTAAAGTATTTATTGAAGAATATTCGGATACTTTTGATGTTATACCTGTAAATGGAGTTGTTGAACACAGTATAACAGATTTTAAGCCTGATATTTATGTTGCAGTAGACTGTGGAGACATACAGCGCCTTGGTGATTTTGCTGAAGCTTACAATAACACGCCTGTAAGAATAAATATTGACCATCATAAAAGTAATACTTATTTTGGGATATATAATTATGTAGATTCTGAAAGCTCGTCGACAAGCGAGATAATATATTTAATGATACGAGATTTATTCAGTAAATTTTCAAAACCGGAAGATATAGCGGCCTGCATATATTCCGGCATAGTATTCGATACAGGCGGATTTAGACATACATCAACTGGGCCGCAAACCCTTTTATTTGCTTCTGAGCTTATTAAATATAACTTTAACTTTAATAAAATTTATAATACTATATTTAATACAAGAAAGTATTCAGAAGCCAAAGCTATGGGAAAGGCTCTATGCAATATGAAAAACTGTATTAACGGTAATGTGGTTTATTCCTATCTTTTAGAGGATGAAACTACTCAGTGTGGAACAACAAGTGATGGGCTTTCTGAAATAGTTAACTATTTAAAAGGCATATCAGGCTGTGAAACTGCTGTATTTGTTTACGAAAAAACAAAAGGTGTATTTAAAGTAAGCATGCGTAGTGAGGATAAAGTTGATGTTTCGCTTGTTGCTGTTAAGTTTGGCGGCGGTGGCCACGCAAAAGCAGCTGGCTGCACAATAGAAAGTGAAAGTGTTGAAACAGTATTAAATAATATAATTTGTGAAATTGAAAAATCACTGGTATAATGCCAGTAACCGGAGAAATAAATGGACGGTATTTTAAATATTTTTAAAGAAAAAGGGTATACATCCCATGATGTTGTTGCCATTGTGCGACGGACTATAAATCAAAAAAAAGTTGGTCATACCGGTACTTTAGACCCAGATGCTGAAGGTGTGCTTCCTATTTGTGTTGGAAAAGCTACAAAGCTTGCCGATTATATAATGAATTCTGGCAAAACTTATGAAGCCGAAGTTACTTTAGGCGCACAGACAACAACTCAGGATGCATCAGGCGAAATTATTAGCAGAACGGAATTTGTGTTTGATGAAAATAAAATTACTGAAGCAGTTCTTTCATTTAAGGGAAGCTATATGCAGATTCCGCCTATGTATTCAGCTATAAAAATAAACGGTAAAAAGCTTTATGAATTAGCAAGAAAAGGGCAAGAAGTAGAGCGAAAGCCGCGAAAAGTTGATATAAACGAAATAAAGATTATTGAATTTTTACCGCCTGATAAAATAAGAATTTCCGTTGACTGTTCTAAGGGAACATATATAAGGGCTCTTTCATCTGACATAGGTGAAAAACTTGGCTGTGGTGCATATATGTCCTCTTTAACAAGAACTCGCAGTGGAAAATTTAATATCCAAAACAGCATAAAATTAAGCAAACTTGAGGAGCTTAGTAAAAACGGAGATTTATCACAGGCCATTATTACTATGGAAAATGCTCTTGAGAGCTACAAACGTGTTTACGTTAATCCAAAAGCGGATAAACTTATGCATAACGGAGCAAAAATATACAGTTATTATTTTGATAAAAAAAGTGATTTTATAAATCCGGGTGAAACAGTTACAGCTTTTGACAGTACTTTGAACTTAAATGGTATTTATAGAACTGAGTTTGATGAGGAAAAACGTTGTATTTTAATCAAACCCATTACTATTCTTTTGTAAAGGTGCGAAAAAATGGAACATATTATTAATCAGGAAATTACACAAAATACGCCTACGGTAATTACCCTTGGTAATTTTGACGGCATTCATTTAGGCCACAGGGCATTAATAGGCATTACAAAGCAGTATGCTGAAAAGCTAAATGTTAAGTCAGTGGTTTTTTCTTTTTCGCCGCATCCTATGTTTTTGTTTGGCAACAGAAAAAATTTGGCTCTTATTTTAAGTCCTGAAGAAAAGATGCAGATGCTTGAAAAGCTTGGAATTAATTTATATGTCGAGTATCCATTTACAAATGAATTTGCGTCAACTGACCCTGAAAAATTCGCATCTGAAATTATATTTGAGAAAATGAAATGCCGTGTTCTTGTTGTAGGATATGATTATCATTTTGGCAGAGGAGCAAAAGGTGATTATGAGCTTCTTAAAAAAGTAGGCGAAAGATATGGTGCTAAGGTTATAAAGGTTCCAGCTGTAGAGCTTTATGGCAAAAGAGTAAGCTCTACAAGAATAAGAGAAGCTTTGGCAAACCATGATATAAAGCTTGCCAACGAGCTTTTATCAGAGCCGTATTTTGTTTATGGCCTTGTACGCCAAGGCCGCAGAATAGGCCGTAAAATGAATTTCCCTACAGCTAATATAAGGCCTGATATTAAAAAAATGCTTCCAAGCGACGGAGTTTATGCTACAAAAACTGTTGTGGATAATAAAACATATATCAGCATGACAAATGTTGGCACAAATCCTACTGTTAATGGCTGTGAACGCACTGTTGAAACAAACATATTTGGTTTCAGCGGTGATATATATGGTAAGAATATAAAAACATACTTTTTTGAATACTTAAGAGGAGAAAAAAAGTTTTCCGGTATTGAGGAGCTTTCTAAAAGGCTTGAAAAAGATAAATCAATTACAAAGGAATACTTTTCTTCTAATGAGTTTAAAAAGTGGGCAGACAGATATTAAGTTACTATAACATTTGTATTGCAATATGTTTTTATTTGTGATAGAATGTAAAAGTCGTAATTCCGCGACCCAGCATGTGGGTTCTCCATCCCATACTTGGCTGACGGAGTAATATTAAATGTATTTTTAGGAGGAAACAAAAATGATTAACAAAGCAGAAATTATTGAGAAATACGGCAGAACACCTAATGACACAGGTTCTCCAGAGGTTCAGATTGCTCTTCTTTCAGCAAGAATTGACCTTCTTACAGAGCACCTTAAATCACACAAGAAAGACCATCACTCAAGAAGAGGTCTTCTTAAAATGGTAGGTCAGAGAAGAGGTCTTCTTAACTACCTTAAAAATAAGGATATCGAAAAATATCGTAGCCTTATTAACGAACTTGGTCTTAGAAAGTAATTATTTAAACTATAATAGAGAGGAGATAGCTCCTCTCTATTGTTGTATAAATTATTGTATTTAATTTTAGTAAAGCACTATGGATATTTAGCTTTGCAAACAAAGTGGATTTATTTGTTTTTAAAGCTGAACATCCATGGTGCAGATTAAAAAGGAGATTTTGGAATGTATAGAACTTACAAAACAGAAGTAGCAGGCCGTACACTCAGTGTTGATATAGGACGTGTTGCCGAGCAGGCTAACGGTGCGGCGCTTGTGCACTATGGCGATACTGTAGTGCTTGTTACAGCTACAGCTTCTGACAAGCCAAGAGATGGTATTGACTTTTTCCCTCTCAGTATTGATTATGAAGAAAGACTTTATTCAGTAGGTAAAATACCAGGCGGATTTATTAAAAGAGAAGGTCGCCCAAGCGAAAAAGCTATTCTTGCTGCAAGATGCATAGATAGACCTATTCGTCCGCTTTTCCCTAAGGACTACAGAAACGATGTAGCAGTTGTTGCCACAGTTTTGAGTGTTGACCAAGACTGCCAGCCAGAAATTGCTGCTTTATGGGGTGCTTCAATAGCTCTTTCAATTTCTGATATACCTTTTACAGACCCTGTAGGCTCTGTGAATATAGGTCTTGTAGATGGCGAGCTTATAGTTAACCCAGACTCTGCTCAGAGAGATGTAAGCAAGCTTTCACTTACTGTTGTTTCTAAAAAAGACAAAGTAATGATGATTGAGGCAGGAGCGAGTGAGGTTCCTAACGATGTTATGATGAAAGCTATTCGTCTTGCTCATGATGAAAATGTTAAGATAGTTGAATTTATTGATACTATAGTAGAGGCAGAGGGCCTTGAAAAACAGCAGTATGAGGAATATAACGTAAATGAGGATGTTTATAACCTTATAAGCGAGTATATTACAACCCCAAGAATGGAGAACGCTGTTGTTGCTGAAAAGAAACAAGAAAGAGATATTAAAATAAATGAAATAACAGAAGAAGTTCTTTCAAGCCTTTCAGAAAAGATAGGCGAAATACTTGGTGACGAGGAAAAAGTAGAACAGACTGTAAATGATGCAATTTATAAGTTTGAAAAAATGACTGTTCGCCATATGATACTTCGTGACCACAGACGTCCAGACGGCAGAGGTCTTGAAGAAATACGTCCACTTCACGCAGAGATAGACCTTCTCCCAAGAACACATGGCTCTGCACTTTTCTCAAGAGGACAGACTCAGTGCCTTACAGTTACTACATTAGGCGCAATGGCTGAAATTCAGAAGCTTGATGGTCTTGACACATCAGAAGTTTCAAAAAGATATATACACCACTATAACATGCCAGGCTTTACAACAGGTGAAGCTAAAACATCAAGAGGACCTGGTAGACGTGAGATAGGTCATGGAGCCCTTGCAGAAAGAGCACTTCTTCCTGTTATACCTGATGAGGAAGAATTCCCATATGCTATAAGGCTTGTTTCAGATATTATGAGTTCAAATGGTTCTACAAGCCAGGCAAGTATTTGCGGTTCTACACTTTCTCTTATGGCAGCTGGTGTTCCAATTAAACGCCCTGTAGCAGGTATTTCTGTAGGTCTTGTAACAGGTGATACTGATGATGACTTTGTTATGATAACAGACATTCAGGGTCTTGAGGACTTCTTTGGCGATATGGACTTTAAAGTTGCCGGAACACATGAAGGCATTACAGCTATCCAGATGGATATGAAGATTAAAGGCCTTACATTTAAGATGATAGAGCAGGCTCTTGAGCAGACAAAACGTGCACGTGACTACATTATTGATGAAGTTATGCTTAAATGTATAGCTGAGCCAAGGGCAGAACTTTCTAAATATGCTCCTAAGATTGTTAACCTTACTATTGATGTTGACAAAATTGCAGAGCTTATTGGCCCAAGAGGCAAGACTATTAAGAAGATTATTGAAATTACAGGCTGCACAATAGACACTGAAGACGATGGAAGAGTGTTTATTAAAGGCGATGATACAGCTATGATGCAGAAAGCTGTAGATATGATTAAGGCCATTACAATGGACCCTGAACCAGGTATGATTTATGAAGGTAAGGTTACAAGAATAATGAATTTTGGCGCTTTTGTTGAAATTGCTCCAGGAAAAGAAGGCCTTGTTCATATTTCTAAAATTTCAAAAGAACGTGTTAATAAAGTAGAAGACGTTCTTAATATAGGCGATGAGGTTACAGTTAAACTTTTGGAAATTGACCAGCAGGGCAGACTTAACCTTTCTATTAAAGACGCTAAAA
>CALWEX010000089.1 GCA_944377425.1 uncultured Clostridia bacterium | reverse complement strand
ACAACGTTCTTTCCCGCCTCAATAGCCGGAGATATAACCTCTTTAACAAGCTGCGCCCTGCTGGCGGCGTATAAAAGGGCCTCTGTTTCCGCCGCCATTCGGTCGTTTTCCTTGTCAAGTATAATATTGCGTATTTTTTCGCTTATGGCCGTTCCTCCCGGCTCTCTTAAAAACAAAGCGTCAATTTTTCTTTCCTTAAAATACTCCCTAATAAGCTCCAGTTGAGTAGACTTTCCCGAACCGTCTGTACCTTCAACCGATATAAAAAATCCTTTTCCCATAAAGATATTGTTTCCTTTCATAAAAGAAGCCCTACGCTGTTAAAGGGATAAAACCTTAAAAGAGCCACAGCCTTAACGCTGTTTTTGTTAACAGGCCCAAAGCTGCGGCTGTCTGTGCTGTGGCTGGGATTGTCCCCAAGAACAAAAACTTGTCCCTCGCCAACAACAAACTCGCCGTCGTCGTTTTGGCACTTATATCCTTCCGCTTTAACTCCGTTTATGTAAAGCTCCCCTCCGCTGTACTTTATTGTGTCCCCCTCAACGGCGGCCACACGCTTAACTATATCAAAACTGTCCCCGTTACTGTCATAATCTATTATAACAATGCTGTCCCTGCCGTAAAAGCCAACCTCCGCGGCGGCTCGGCATATTATTATTCTGTCGCCGTCCATAAGGCTGTTTTCCATTGAAACACCGTCTATTTTCATTGGAAAAAACAAAAAATATAGCACCACAACAATAACCGCGGCTTC
The DNA here is from genome assembly GCA_944377425.1 of uncultured Clostridia bacterium. Lineage (GTDB taxonomy): Bacteria > Bacillota > Clostridia > Lachnospirales > Anaerotignaceae > Neoanaerotignum_A. The sequence goes on along the minus strand of CALWEX010000089.1, from coordinate 4,909 downwards.
CAAAACCTCGCCGCCTATTTTAAAAATCACCTTCATCATTTTCAGACCACCTCTGAGGCCCTTAATATCACAGCGGACAGCCCGCCGCTATTTTAGTATATAACTTTTTAAAGGTATCTTTCAATATATTTTTAAAGGTAAATTTAAAAGGCGGCGCACTTTTAAAAGCCGGTCTTAACAGCCTTTAAAAAGCAGAACCAAAATTCCCTTCAAACCGGTTAAAATTAAGGCTAGTAAAGTGAAAATTAAGCTCTATTATAAAAATTACAATAAAAATTTATTGTAATTTTTGATGTACTAAACAGTACATTAATAGTATTATTTAGACATAAAAGAGGTGATTCATATATTTAATGACAGATTCAAAAAATTGAGGACATCTTATAAGTATACACAAAATGAAATAGCTGAAAAACTTAATGTATCGGTTCAAACCGTTTATAATTGGGAGAATAATATTTTTTTGCCCGGAATTGAAACAACAACAGAAATAGCAAAAATTTTTCATGTAAGCACAGATTATCTTTTTGATTTGGATAACAGAGAAACTATCGAAATTTCTGGATTGACATTAGAACAGTTAGCGACAGTACAAAAATTGATAGATTACATAAGAACTGCAAATAAAAATTAAATTCCAGTTTTAACCACTTCATCTACCTTATTTAATATATCGCGCAAACTGTCATTTATTTCCTTAAGAGCTCTAATTCTCTCGCATTCCATTGCCGTCTCAATACTGTAATAGTAGTCATGGCCTATAAGATAGTCAACAGGAACTCTGAAAAATTCCGAAAGTTTTATAAGGTCTGCTATTGACGGTTCATTTCTACCACTTTCGTAATTTGATACAGCAGTATAACAATAACCAAGCACAGAAGCAAGCTGTTCCTGAGTTAATTTTTTCTGTTTTCTTAACATTCTCAAAATGTCCTTAAAATCATTTTCTTTATTTATTTTACCCATTTTAAACCCTCCTAAAAAACATTTTCCGATTATAAGTCGTATTTTTGGCCTTAATAGTCCCTCAAAAGTTTATATCAATCTGCCTTTTGGTTAAAATACCTTCTAAGGCAGGTGGTATAGTGATAATAAATTATGTTTTGCTTGGCAAAAGAATACGCACATTGAGGCAAGAACAAAAATTAACTCAAAATCAACTTGAGGAAAAGGCAAATTTAAATGAAAAATATCTTTCAAATATCGAAAGAGCAACTTCCATTCCAAGTATCGAAACTATTGCCTCAATAGCTGACGCTCTAAATGTGCCGATAGACTATCTTGTTTATGGCCGTTTGTCACAAAAACCAACCTCACCAACAGTTGACAAAATTAACAATATCGTTACTGCCATGCCCGAAAAACACCGATTGTTCATACTTGATTTTTTAAAGATATATAACAAAAACTTTAAATTATAAGAACTCCTATTTTTAGGGGTTTTATTTTTTACATAAGTACATGATTTATGTATTTTTATTAATTATATCACTAAATACTGCATTCGCAATATTTTTTCTAAAATTCATATTAAAATTATTGTTATTATTAACATCGAGGGTTGGGGTGATGACTATTATTGGCAACCGTTTAAGCGATTTAAGAAAGAATATCGGAATTAATCAGGAGGAACTTGGCAAAAAGTTAGGATTAAGCAAAAACGCAATATCCGCCTATGAAAGAGATATAAACGAACCTCCTGACGATATAAAAGTAAAACTGGCCAAGTTTTTTAACGTTTCCCTTGACTATCTTTTGGGAATAGTTGACGAACCAAGGCCAATTTATAAAACCGAAAGAAGGCTGTATATAAGGCTGCCGGAGGACTTTCCGGAAGAGCTTGTGAAAGACGCCGAAAGATACATACAATTTTTAAACAGCAATTTAAATAAGAAAAAGGGATAACACTTTAGTTTATGCTTAAGCGTTGTCCCTTTTATTTTGCCTTAGCTTTATTATTTAACTTGTTAAAAACAACAAAAAACCGGCGGAAATCCGCCGGCATTTATGTTCATAAAATTATTTCGCTGGGTGAACAGCATCCTTAAAGTCCTCTCTCTGAGGTCCTCTCTGGTCTTTCTTAGCAATGTAAAGGGAGCCTGTAGCCTCGCCGCAAAGTACAGGAGGTACACAAGCTGTAGCTGCTGTGTGAGCGATACCTGTCATGTCGGCGTCTGTTCTGTCAAGCATTGTGGCAACCTTCCAAGCCTCAAAGTGGCATGTATAGGACTGGTTTCCAACTTTTTCAATCCAGCCATGATATTCCATAAAGTCGCCTACATATACAGGAGCTGTGAATTTGATGTTTTTGTAGCCAAGGAAAAGGCTGATGTCGCCGTCAACATAAACCATAAGCTCTGTTCCTACGTCGCCCCACATATCAACAATTCTTGCGCCATTTACAAGGCCGCCTACATAATGTCCGTCAGCGCCTCTCATCATTACGTGATGTACTACTTTTGATCCAACCATTTTTTATTCCTCCTTAAAAACAGGTTAATAATCGTATTATTTATAAAAAATCAGGTTTTAGAAAAATCAAGCTTTTTTAACAGTATGCTCATGAACGAAAGCAGGGTCTGTTTCGCCTCTCTGGTCTTTCTTAGCTATGTAAAGAGAACCTGTACCTGTACCGCAAAGTATAGGAGGTACACAAGCTGTAGCAGCTGTGTGCTCTACACCTGTCATATCCATGTCTGTTCTGTCGCACATTGTAGCAACTTTCCAAGCTTCGAATTTACATGTATATGATGTGTTGCCTACTTTTTCAATCCAGCCATGATATTCCATGAAATCGCCTACATATACAGGAGCTGTAAAGTTGATTTCATCGTAGCCAAGGAAAAGGCTGATGTCACCGTCTACACGAACCATAAGTTCTGTTCCAACATCGCCCCAGTAATGAACTATTCTTGCACCGTTTACCAAACCGCCTACATAATGACCGTCGCTGCCCTTCATCATAGCATGAAGTACTACTTTCTCTCCAACCATCTTTATTCCTCCTCATTAGAAAATAATTAAGTCAGACGGCAGCCGTACGCCGTCTTTAATTAAAGTTGAATATTAATAGCCTTTAATAAGGCTTTATGGGCCATATAAAAAACAGGCTGTAAGCATTTCAACCATGACTTAATTATAATCTATTCTACCAAAAGAGAGTCAACCTATTTTTTAAAAAAAGATTTTTGATATTTTGTCTTAAAACTGAAAAAACTACCTTTGCTATATAGTTTTCACATTTATTTATATTTGTAACAATATACAATTAAATTAAATCAAAATTTTTAAATATATGCACATTTTATATAATGAAGATACTTTTCTATTATTTAGAATTATTAGCATACTATCAATCTTAAATCAACTGGAAGGTTTTAGATTAAATTTTACTTATATTTTGACCTATTCTATTGTCTTTAATAAAAAGCGATATTATAATCATCAACGAAAATGGGGATTAAACAGGAAACGGGGGTTTTCTAATGGCGAAAAAAGTTTTGTTTGTACTTAATCCTAAAGCAGGTAAAGGTCTTATTAAAAACAAAATACTTGATATATTGGACATGCTTGTAAAAAACGGTCTTGAAGTAACTGTTCATACCACTCAAAGAAAGCTTGACGGATATGAAACAGTTAAAAATTCCGCCAAAAAGTATCAATACTTGCTAATAAGCGGAGGTGACGGCACTTTAAGCGAATGTATTAAAGGCTATATGGAAACCGACATTAAAAAGCGTCCTGTAATTGGATACATTCCGGCAGGCTCTACAAATGATTTTGCCCAAAGCCTTAAGCTTCCTAAAAATATGATTACAGCGGCCAGTAATTTAGTAGATGGCAGGCTTTTTAAATGCGACATAGGTAAGTTTAATAATGACTACTTTATATATATAGCGGCCTTTGGAGCATTTACAGACGTTTCTTATGATACACCTCAGGACTTAAAAAATCTCCTTGGCCACACAGCATATATACTTGAAGGAATTAAACGTGTTACATCACTTCAAAAATACTGTATGACTATAGAACATGACGAAACATCAATAACCGGCGAATATATTTACGGAATGATTTCAAATACCCTTTCCGTAGGCGGCTTAACAAGCCTTGGAAAAGAAAAAGTAAAGCTTGATGATGGCCTTTTTGAAGTAATACTTGTTAAATACCCTCAAAACCCTATTGAAATACAAATGATAGTAACAGGAATACTTACAAGCGATTTTTCGTCAAAAGTTTTCACTACTTTTAAAACAAGCAAAGCCGTGTTTAAATCTCAGTCGGAAGTTCATTGGACACTTGACGGCGAAGACGGCGGAGCATATAAAGAAACCGTTATAGAAAACATAACAAAGGCAATTCCTATTATGGTTTCTCCCAAAAAAACAAAGCCAGCACCTGAAAAATGGCTCATTCACGACAGATATAAAATTTTTATTATGGATAATGAATAAAATGTTTGACAAGCCTCGTTTACTGTGGTATAATGACTCTTGCAGTAAGCGTTTGGAGAAATACTCAAGAGGCTGAAGAGGCGCCCCTGCTAAGGGTGTAGGTCGCGTGAGCGGCGCGAGGGTTCAAATCCCTCTTTCTCCGTTCATTCATAAATACCCTTTTTGGTGTTTATGTGCTGGAAAGACAGACTGGAAATTACTTTTGGAGTGGGTGAATTTCCTGTTTGTCTTTTTTTATGCCATAAGCGCATAAGGTTTTTCCTCCGCGTTTTGCTGACCAAAAGTGTAGGTAATAGATATGTCGAAGGATTTTTCCCCATTTTCTTCATAGCATTCAGAAACGTCAATGTGATCAATTAGACTTACTAATAAATCTCTTGACAGCACATCTGTTTCACAGCATAATTTTATCTTTTTCAACCAGTTGGACACATCGTTTTTCGCTGAACGGCAGC
>CALWEX010000088.1 GCA_944377425.1 uncultured Clostridia bacterium | reverse complement strand
CTTCCAGTTAAGCAGAATAACAGACAATTCAGTTGGAACATGGGGCAACAGCCTTATAATAAATCCACCTGAAAACCTTTACGATGTAATAAGCTTTTTAGGCGAAAACTACGGAAAAGAAAATGTAAACTATACAGAAATAATTTCTGTACTTGAGGAAGCTCTTGAAAGACAGTATACATATCTTGATAGTGTTTTAGCCGAAGAAACAAATAACTTAAATGATTTAGCTGAAAAAATGAACGCATTAGCGCAGTAAAAAATTAACAGCCGGATGTTAAAAATACCCTACATGTTAGACATATGGTACATTGAATAACATGTAGGGTATTTTCTATGCTAAAATTAATATTAAAAATAAAAAAGTAACAAATATTGTTCAACTCATTCTTTAAGTAAAATTTACTTTGAAAATCCAATATAATTACCAAAACCAAGCATATACACAGCCATGGCAATAGATAAATTTTCAGATTTTATATCTTGCTTACAAGCAAGTTCTCTTAACTCGTCAATAACAGTATCGTTAGGTACTATAGTTCCTTCAAATCCTTTTACAGCCTTTTCAATAACAGACGGTAAAATCATACACACCTGATAAAATGCATCTTCTTGTCCTGTTACTAAAGCATAGAATTGATCAAGGCTTACTCTACGAATAAGTTTATGTCCTACTTTTTTCTTATCAACTGTAGTTTCCCATTTTATATTTTGAGAATGCTGCGCAATCGCCTCTACTAAAAAACAAGCACAATCATCATCATTTAACAACTGATTTTGCATTTTTATAAATGTTTTTCCGGCTGAAGCAGAATTCATTGTATTATGTTTATTTTTCATCTCAACATACACAGTATGTACAGTACCTGCATTGGGAATTTCAATTCCATTTGGATTTTTATAAATTACATCCCATCCACCTTCTTCACCATTAGGTGGAACATAGCAATTTTTAATATATTGAAATATACGTTGGTGAAAATAACCTATATCATTGTTATTAGATTTATCTCTTTGTCGAAAAATTTCATTGCTAACAATTTCTTCCCAAGAAGATTGATACACAGTCTTATCAAAAATTAACTTAATTGGATCAATTATATTTTTATTAAAACGCTTTAAATCATACGATTCAAGCTTTTCCCCATATTTTTCAATAGTTGCTTTTATATGATTTATAAAATCTTCTTCTTTTATAAAACTTAAATTCCACATCATAAACTCTCCAATGCTTCTCGAATTTTTGTTGCAATTTCATATGCTAAATTGACTGGTACAGCATTTCCAACTTGTTTATACTGCTGGCCAATACTACCACAAAATTGCCAATCATCAGGAAAACTTTGACACCTTGCATTTTCTCTAACAGTAAACGGACGAGATTCAAGTGGATGACATCTATCTGTTTGCTTTTGGGAAGGAGAAGTTAACACAGTTAAAGAAGGTTCATCTAAGCTTAAACGCCTTAAAATTCCAGTTCTCCCACCTTCCATATACCAACAACTTTTCATATATTCTTTAGCAATATTCTCTGGAATATCACGCCAGTATCCACCAGGTGGTACAAGTTCAAATATTTTCCTCTTATATTCAGAATATTGTGCCCCTTCGCTTTTAGGACAATCCATAAGAATATCACGTAATATCGGTTTATATTTATGAGGAGCCGGAAAATCAAAATGTATTTTATTTGATAAATCATTTCTAATACCGATAGTAATAAGGCGTTCTCTTTTTTGTGCTACACCATAATCCCATGCATTCATTACACGTTTTTGAATTATATACCCTGTATTTTCAAAAATATCTGTAATAGTTTTATATGTACGCCCTTTATCGTGAGTAAGTAACCCTCTTACATTTTCAAATAAAAACATTTTTGGCTGAAGCTGTTCCAAAAATTTTGCATAATGATAAAATAATGTTCCTCTGGCATCTTCCAGACCCAATCTTTTTCCTGCATACGAAAAGGATTGACAAGGTGCACCTCCAGATAATAAATCCAGCTCACCTTTTTTAATTCCAAAATAATCCTCTAAATTTAAACAAGACATATTAGCAATATCATCATTAATAACTTTCCATTCGGGACGATTACATTTCAAAGTGTCCGATGCTGCCTTATCAATTTCTATTAAGCCAATTGTATCAAAACCAGCTTTTTCAATGCCTAATGCTAACCCTCCTGCTCCTGCAAATAACTCTATTGACTTAAAAGTCTTTATTTTTTTTTCTTTATCTGTATTAACAAATGAAATAATATCACCTATATCACAATTAAGAGCATCACATATTTTTTCTAAACTTTCAAATGAAATAGTTTCATTTTTGCCCATACGAGCCAAAACATTAAAACTTACTCCAGAAGCTTCTTTTAACTCAGTTTTATTCATATCTTTATCTATAAGCAATTTCCAAAGTTTATTATAGCAAACTGCCACGTCATCATCTCCAAAACATATTTACTCAATACTGGTTTATCGGATTATATCAAAATTTTTAGTAATATACAATGTTTCTCACGATTTCATTAGAAATTCTTTCTATGATTAATTATTTTCTGCAAAACAAAAAGCACGTATTTATCGTGCTTTTTATTATTGCTTTAAATTATTGGTTTTTTGCCTGCTGTACCGGCTTTTCTTGGGTAAGTTTTAGGCACTGGTTTTATTTTTTTTATAACTACAGCGCTGTGGGTTATGTCGCTGTTTGGTATAGCTATATCAACAAC
>CALWEX010000087.1 GCA_944377425.1 uncultured Clostridia bacterium | reverse complement strand
AGGAGCCTGAGGAGAATTTGAAAAATCAAATGTTGTTTCTCCATCGCTTTGTTTTGGTTCTGTGTAGTCGGTCATATTAACAACTTGACTATATTTGCCGTAATCAGTAATTTGTGTGTTGCTGTTTAAACCATAGCTTTTAACTATACTGCTTTTTATGGCTTTGCCGTAACTGTCAAGATTTACATAAAGTGTTTCGTCATATGTAACCTGCGGCTGTGCAGCTGATGCTTCTATTAAAATAACAGATGAAAGCAAAAGTGCCATACAAGCGGCTGTTTTTATTTTATGCCTCATTTTATCTATCTCCTTTTATGCCTGCGGTGCATTTATATTTTGGTTTTTGCTGTTTTTGCTCATTAATTTACGCTGTTTTTTCTCCTCTTTGCGTTTTATCTGTCTAATTATTATTTTATCGAAGAAAGACAAAAGTGCCGGAAGAAGTATAAGCACAAGAGCCATACTTAAAAGAGCTCCTCGTCCTACCATGTGGCCTACCTGCGATATAGAGCGGATAGAGCTTGTAAAATAAATTATATAGCCTACAACCGTAAGTATTGAGGCTGATGTAAGTATTGATAAGGCACTTTTTGAAATAGCTTTAACAGCGGCTTCTTTTTTGTCCGGGTACTGCTTACGCATTAAAAGATAGTTGTTTGTCATTAATATTGAATAGTCAACCGTAGCACCTAACTGCACACAGCTTACTATAATATAGCCTATATAAATTACGTTTTCACCGGCTATATATGGTATAGCCATGTTTATAAATGTTGCCAGCTCAATAGGCACCAATATAAGTATAGGTACAAATATTGTTTTAAACGTAATCATTACAACTAATGCAACGCCTATTATTGAAAACAGTGATACACGGTCGTAGTCAACTGTAAGTATGTCACGTATGTCCATGGCTGTAGGTGTAAGGCCTATTACGTATGAGTTTTCAGGATAATACCGTTTTACAGTTTCTGATATTGTGTTGCTGCATGCAAAAGAATAGTCGCTTTCCTCGCTGTTTTTCATTGAAATTATAATTCTTGAGTAGTCATCTGTTTTAAACTGCTCCGTAAGTTTATCAGGCAGAAAATCCTGCGGTATGCCTTTAGGCAGTGTGCCCGAAAGTGAAAGGGCATAGTTTACAAAGCCCAAATCGTCTAATGCATCTGTAAGATTTCTTTCCTGAACAACAGAGCCTGTAGGCACTATTGCAAGTATTGTATTGGATTTTCCAAACTCTCGGTCAATTTCTCTTGCGTCGTCGTATACTTTTGTGCCAGGGCCTGCGCCTTGTGCCTCGTCACCAAACTTAAATTTGTTCATAGACTGGGCTGTATAGCAAGGTATAACCAAAAGGGCACAGAGTATAAGAACAGGCCTGTGTATTTTATAAAGTGCTTTGCCGAACTTATCAAAAGATGGTACAAAGGACTTGTGATTAAATTTTTCAATTAACGGTGTAAAACGAATTATAAGTGACGGCATAAGGAATATAACTGTTAAAAGTGAGCATATAACACCTTTTGAAAGCACAAGGCCCATGTCGCTTCCTATATGAAAACGCATTAAAGCCATAACTATAAATCCTACTATGGTAGTGGCGCCGCTGGAAGATATAGACGAGAATGCTTCTCTTAAAGCGGCTTCCATAGCCGGCTTTTTTTCCATACCTGTAGCAGTGTAAAACTTAAATGTATGCAGAAGGAATATGGAATAATCCATTGAAACTGCCAGCTGTAGTATGGCCGATATGGAGAAAGTAAAAAATGATATTTCCCCAAATATTATGTTGGAGCCCATATTTATTATAATTGCTATACCCATTACAAATATGAAAAGAACAGGCTCAAACCAAGATTCCGTAGTAAATGCCAGTATGGCAAATGTAACTATAAGAGCTAGTATAATAGCTACTGTAAGTTCTTTAACAACTGATTCCTGACGCTCTTTGTTGGCTATGGCGCTGCCGGAATAGCAGGCGTTTTCGCCGCATATTTCGTAAATTTCATCAACAGCGGCACGAGTTTTCTGGTCGTAACTGCCTTCTTCAAAAACTACATCCATAACAGCATTATTGTTCTTATAAAATGAATTGCCTTTACCCATTAGGTTGTTAAATGTGTCAAGAGAAGACTCAATAAAGGATTCAGACATATATGCCTGAGTAACGCTGTCTGGGCCTATTACCAATGAAACGCCGTCTACATCGGCTATTTCTTCCCTTATCTTTTTAGCGTCCTGAACGGTTACATCTTTAACCATTATTCTGGCAAGCCCCGGATAGCCGAATTCTTCTTCCATAACATCAAGAGCCTGTTTTGTAGGTGCAAAATCCGGCAAATATGTACTTAAATCATAGTTTATACCCACAAAGGGATAACATATAATGCTTATAAAAACTGCCGCAAGAAATATTTTTTCGATTAAACCGCATTTTGTAACTATGAAATTGATTAAGCTGTCAAAATTTATTTTTCTCATCGCTATCTCCGTTATTCAACATTAAATTGATTTTTGAACTTATTTGTATTATAATTCATAGTGTTGATAGATACAATAATCAGATTTATTTTTTAAGTTTAATAATCAACATTACTAATAATAATTAATGATAATAAACATTTTGTTGATTATTACTATTTGCGGCGGGGGTGTGTTTATGGAAAACATTAAGGAAGACAGACGCATACGGCGTACAAAAAAACTGCTTAAACAAGCGTTGGCTCAGCTTATGGATGAAAAGGATTTTAAAGATATTACTGTAAAAGATATTACAGAAAGAGCAGACTTAAACAGAGGCACATTTTATCTGCATTATACAGATACTTACGATATTTTGAATAAAATTGAAGACGAGATACTTAAAAATATACAAAACATGATTGACCAGAACATAGAAAAAACAAATGCTTCTGATAGTGTTATACCTGCCCTTAAGCCTATAGCTGAGTATATTATGGAAAATGCGGATATATGCCGATGTCTTATTAACAATAAGGCATCAGTAGATTTTATCGAAAAGTTTCAAAATCTTATATATGACAACTGTTCAGATATTATAAAACGCAGGCATAATGTAAAAGACAGCAAACAAAACGAGTTTTATTTAAGCTTTATAACATTGGGCATAATTGGCATGGTTAAAAAGTGGCTGGAAACAAGGCCTATGGTTTCGGCAGAGGAAATAGTTGTTTTTGTGGACCAGATAATGACGTATTCATCTGCTGCCCTTAAATAAACGCAAATTAAAAAACTCTTTTAATTTTTTTACATCGTGGTAGAATAGACATAAAATGTTTTAAGGAGATGATAGGTTTTGAAAGTCCTTGTTGACTTATTTATTACATTTGCCAAAATGGGGGCGGTTACTTTTGGCGGCGGATATGCTATGCTTCCTATACTGCAAAAAACATTAGTTGAGGATAAAAAGTGGGCTACCGATGAAGAGCTTTTGGACTATTATGCTATAGGCCAGTGTACGCCGGGCATTATAGCCGTAAATACAGCAACTTTTATAGGGTATAAAACAAAAGGCATTTTAGGCGGAATTGTGGCAACTTTAGGCCTTATATTCCCTTCTATTGTAATAATAGCCATAATAGCGGCATTTCTTAAAAACTTTGCATCTCTTGCTGTTGTTCAGCATGCTTTTTCCGGTATAAGGGTATGTGTAGGTGTGCTTGTGCTTAATGCAGTACTTAAGCTTTGGAAGGGTGCTGTTAAAGGTAAGATAACAGGCGCTGTTGTTGTAATAACATGTGCTCTTGCGGCTTTTACAAATATATCTTCCATAGCCCTTGTTGTGGCGGCAGGCGTTTTAGGTATTCTTTTTTCAGGAAAAATAGAAAATATAGAAAGCAGTAAAAAAACAGAGCAGAAGGAGGGGAATAAATAATGCCAATGCTTCTTTTGCTTTATCTGGAATTTTTTAAAGTAGGTCTTTTTGCCGTAGGCGGCGGACTTGCAACGCTTCCTTTTTTATACGATTTAGCTGATAAATACATATGGCTTACAAACGCAATGATTGGGGATATGATAGCCATTTCTGAGTCAACACCTGGAGCCATGGGTGTAAATATGGCAACTTATGTTGGTTTTCAAAACAGCGGAATAATAGGATGTATTGTTGCAACCCTCGGCCTTGTTTCCCCTGCCATTATAATAATTATAATTATATACAATGTAATAGATAGATTTAAAGAAAGCGCAATAGTTAAACATATATTTTATCTCCTGCGCCCTGTGGCAACAGGTCTTATAGCGGCGGCAGGCCTTTCGGTTATAGTTTTGGCTATATTTGGAACAGAAATATCTGAGTTTAATTTAATGTCAATCAGCTTAAAAGCTGTGGCTCTTTTTATAGTAATGCTTATATTCACAAAGAAAACCAAGTTTCATCCTATTGTGGCTATAGCCATAAGCGGTATAGTGGGTGTTGTGTTTAGTTTTTAACACGGCAAAAGGGAGGTATTCAAATGGAAAAGGTACTTAATTACATTGACGGCAAATGGATAGAAGCCTCAGGCGGTGAGTATTTTGATGTAATAAATCCCGCTACTGGCGAAATAATTGCTAAGTCTGCAAAAGGCGGACGTGATGACGCAAAAGCGGCAATTAAAGCAGCAAAACGTGAGTTTTATAACAACAAAAACGGCTGGAGAAGGTTTTCATCTGTTAAAAGAAGTGAAATGCTCCTTAAAATAGCCGATGAGCTGGAAAAACGCCGTGAGGAATTTGCTAAAATAGAAACATCCGATAATGGAAAGCCTTTAAGAGAGGCTTTAGGCGATGTAGACGATGCCGTAAGCTACATAAGATATTATGCGGGAGCTATAAGAATGCCGTCTGGTGCTTCTTATGAGGTAAACGATGGTTTTGGGCCTATGCATTCATACACTATTAAAGAGCCTGTTGGAGTATGCGGCCTTATTACCCCTTGGAACTATCCACTTTTAATGGGTGTTCAGAAAATAGCCCCGGCTCTTGCAGCAGGAAATACAATAGTATTTAAGCCAAGCTCCGAAACACCTCTTTCAACAGTTAAGTTTTTCGAGATACTTGCCAAAGCCGGTTTCCCAGACGGAACTGTTAACCTTGTAATGGGCGGCGGAAGCACAGTAGGAAACGAAATTGCCGAAAGTGAAGACGTTGACATGGTTTCATTTACAGGCAGTACAGAAGTAGGCCAGAGCATATACCGTGCCTCAGCTAGAAATGTTAAGAAAATAGGCTTGGAACTGGGCGGAAAATCACCTAATGTAATATTTGCAGATACGGATTTAGACGGTGCCGTTGAGTGGGCAATGATGGGAGTTTTCTTTAACCAAGGTGAAGTCTGCTCGGCTGGTTCAAGAATTATAATTGAGGAAAGCATTAAAGATGAGTTTGTAAAACGCCTTAAAGAAAGAGCCGACAAAATGACTCTTGGTAACGGTATTAATAACCCTGATATGGGTCCCCTTATTTCCGAAAGCCACATGAATAAGGTTTTGGGCTTTATTGAGCAGGCTAAAAAAGAAGGCGCAGCGGTTGTATGCGGCGGATACAGGTATACAGAAAATGGCTGTGATAAAGGCTATTTTGTGCGCCCTACAATACTTGATAATGTTTCACCTGACAATACAGCAGTTAAAAACGAGATATTTGGCCCTGTTGTAACTATACAGACATTTAAAACAGAAGAAGAGGCTGTTGAAATGGCTAACGATACAGAATTTGGCCTTGCAGGGGCAGTATTTACAAAAGACGGTGCAAGAGCATTAAGAGTTGTAAAAGAAATAAGAGCCGGCATAATGTGGATTAATTGCTATAATCCGGCTTATGTTGAAGCTCCATGGGGCGGATACAAAAAAAGCGGTGTAGGCCGTGAGCTGAGCTTTGACGGACTTGAAGAATATACAGAAACAAAACAGATAACTATAAATCTTCAGCCAGGGGAATTAGGCTGGTACGAAAAGAGATAAATTAAAAAGTAAAAATATAAAAAAGTATCCCATAAAAGGGATACTTTTTTTAGTCTTTCTCAAATCTTTCTTTAAGTTTTAAATAAAAGTTTTTAAGGCTTTTGTCCCCGTTGTTGTTTGGAAAAAGACAATAAGGCAGGCTGTCTGTATTTTTGTGCTTTTCAACGCAGGAACGGCAGTTTCCGTTGTTGGGACAGCTTTTTTTAGGGCAGGCGCAAAAGTCATTTGCTGTGTTTTCCATGTTTGTATCTCCTTTAATTAAGCTTTTTAATAATGTCGGCTACTTCTTTGGTTTTTAAAACTTTGCCGCTGGATACAACTTTGTTGTTTATTACAAGGGCAGGTGTTGTCATTACGCCATAGGAAGCGATTTTGGTAAAGTCTGTTTCGTGCTCAATATTTGCTTTAATTCCAAGGGAGTTTAAAGCCTCAGCTGTGTTTTTTTCAAGCTCGTTGCATTTTGCACATCCTGAGCCAAGAATACATACATTTGTTATTTCTGTGTTGATTTTTTCGTTATTTAAAGCTTCAACTTCTTTTTTCTTTCCAAAACCAAATAATGACATTTTGTTTTCTCCTTTCAATTTTACATTATAAACGGCTGCAAAACATTAAATATACAGCCTACAAATATAATTCCAAATACACAAATGCCTATAAAAAGAGCCAAAAGTTTAGGTTTAACAGCCTTTTTAAGCATTATAAGTGACGGAAGTGACAGTGTTGTAACTGCCATCATAAACGAAAGCACAGCCCCAAGCTGAGCGCCTTTGTAATAAAGAGCTTCTGCAACTGGAATGGTGCCGAATATGTCAGCATACATAGGTATACCAACTATTGTGGAAAGTATAACACCAAATGGCCCGCTTTTTCCCAGTACGCCTTCAACCCATGACTGCGGCACTTTGTTGTGTATAAATGCGCCTATGGCAACACCAACAATAATATACGGAAATACCTTTTTGAATGTGGTTATAACTTGCTCAAAAGCGTATTTTAAACGGTCTTTTTTTGTAATGTTCGGGCTTTCAATATCTACTGATGTTGCGGATTTAATGTAAGGCTCAACGTATTTTTCCATTTTAAGCTTCTCTATAAGTGTTCCGCCTGCTACTGCTATTATAAGGCCAAATACAACATATACAACAGCTGCTTTTGCTCCAAATATACTGGAAAGCAATATAAGAGAGCCTAAGTCAACCATTGGTGAAGATATTAAAAACGAAAATGTAACTCCTAAAGGAAGTCCTGCACTTGTAAAACCTATAAAAAGTGGTATTGATGAGCAGGAGCAAAAAGGCGTTACAGTGCCTAAAAGGGCAGACATTATATTTGCTCCAAGGCCTTTAAAACGACCTAATATTTTTCTGCTTCTTTCAGGTGGGAAATAGCTTTGGATATATGACACAATAAATATAAGTACACAAAGAAGTATTGTTATTTTAACTGTGTCGTATATAAAAAACTGCAATATGGAGCCTAAAGAGCTTTCGGGCTGTATTCCGGCTTTTTCAAGAGCATTTCCAACTGCTGTGTTAAGCCATTTCATTGAAAGTATCTGGTTTTGAAAAAACAGCCAAAAGTTTTGCAAATTACTCAATTAAATCACCTCTTTATAATATATTATTTCGTTTTATATTTATATATCGCAATATATCGATATATACTCCTTTTTTAAAGCCGCTTTGTTCTGCGGCTTATTTACTCTTTGTATAAAGTAATATCGTTTAATATGTCTTTGGCTTTTCCAATGCCTTCATCGTTAAATGAATAATGCGTCCATTTTCCTTCTTTCCTGCCTTTTACAATTTCAGCATCACACAATATTTTCATGTGGTGGGAAAGAGTGCTTTGGCCTATGTTAAGTTCTTCAAGTAGCTTGCAGGCGCATTTTTCTCCGCTTTGGAGCATTTTTAAAATAGCAATCCTGTTTGGGTCGCCTAAAGCCTTAAAAATTTTAGCTGTTTTTTCGTTTTCACTCAAAGCTGTTTACCTCCTGCTGAAAGTATTATATAATTCATATTGATAAATGTCAATGTGTATTTCTGCCTATTAAAATTATATCTGCAATAAAATTAAATACTTTATATAATTTAGTTGATTATAGCAGTAAACAAAAACAGTGTCAATTTATATAAAAGCATATACTTTTACAAAATTAAAAATAAATAAATATTATTTATATCTCGTGATGAATTTTAGTTCGATTTAATCCTAATATCAATGACAATAAAATAACACAAAACGTAACAATTCTAAAAATAAAATATTACTACTTATTCAAGCGAAATGTAGTATTAATTTAACGCTATCTTTAAATTTCCTTCTTATATATATCTCAAAAAAAGTAATCAGTATTTGCCTTATATTCATTGTTAAAAGTATGTTTTAATGGTATAATAATACTAGTATAAAAATTGCCTTTTGTGATAAAGCGGTGTTTTTTGTTTAACGATTTTATTTTTAGGCGTATACAGATGTTTTTACAACTAAAACACTGTACCAAAAGCGCCTGTTATTTTTTTGCATCGCTCAGGTAATTGTTAGCGTGTTCCGCTTAATGGCGGATAGGACTGTTTTATAACACTTTTTAGCATTGGGGAGAAAAAAATGGCTCAGGATTATAATGAAAATCAAATCCAAGTCCTTAAAGGACTTGAGGCAGTACGTAAAAGGCCTGGAATGTATATAGGCTCAACCAGTGCCCGCGGACTGCATCATCTTGTTTACGAGATAGTAGATAACTCCGTTGATGAGGCTTTGGCAGGATTTTGTACTGAAATTGACGTTACAATAGAAAAAGACGGCACAGCTACAGTAAAAGATAACGGCCGAGGAATACCTACAGGTATACATCCAGAAGAAGGCAAACCGGCTGTTGAGGTAGTATTTACTGTGCTTCATGCCGGAGGCAAGTTCGGCGGCGGCGGATATAAAGTTTCCGGCGGTCTTCATGGTGTAGGCGCTTCTGTAGTTAATGCTTTAAGTGAGTGGCTCAGGGTTGAAATACATCGTGACGGAAGAATAGAAAAACAGGAATATCACAGGGGCGAAACCGTTACACCGCTTATAGATGGCGGCGAAACAACTCACAGAGGTACTATAGTACGCTTTAAGCCGGATGCTGAAATATTTGAAGAAACTGACTTTGATTTTGACACCCTTGCTACAAGGCTTAGGGAAACAGCATTTTTAACTAAAGGTCTTAAAATTAATATTGAGGATAAAAGGGAAGGCAAAGAGCAGAAAAAATCCTTCCATTACGAAGGCGGTATTAAGGAGTTTGTTCAGTACCTTAATAAGAGCAAAACGCCTATTTATAACGAGGTTTTTTATGCCGAAGGCACAAAAGACGATATTTATGTTGAGGTTGCTTTCCAGCATAACGACGGCTTTAACGAAAGCATACACACATTTGTTAATAACATTAACACCACCGACGGCGGTACTCATTTAGAGGGCTTTAAAACTACCCTTACAAAAATAATAAACGATTACGGCAGAAAAAGCGGCATACTTAAGGAAAACGATAAAAACCTTTCCGGTGATGACGTAAGAGAGGGAATTACAGCTGTTGTAAGTATTAAAATAGGTGAGCCTCAGTTTGAGGGTCAGACAAAAACAAAGCTTGGCAACAGCGAGGCTAAAAGCGCTGTTATTTCTGTATTTTCCGAAAAACTTACCTATTTCCTTGAGGAAAATCCGTCTGTGGGTAAAATTATATTTGAAAAGGCTCTTATGGCTTCAAGAGCAAGAGATGCGGCTAAAAAGGCAAGAGAGCTTGTAAGAAGAAAAACAGGTCTTGATTCTACAAGGCTTCCGGGCAAGCTTACTGACTGCTCAGACCGTAATCCTGAAAACTGCGAAATTTATATTGTAGAGGGAGATTCTGCCGGCGGCAGTGCCAAAAAAGCCCGTGACCCTAAAACACAGGCCGTTCTTCCGTTAAGAGGTAAAATACTTAATGTAGAAAAGGCGCGCCTTGACAGAATATTGGGAAGCGATACAATTCGCTCTATGATTACGGCTTTTGGCACAGGCATTTCCGAGGATTTTGATATAGAAAAACTGCGTTACCACAAAATAGTTATTATGACTGATGCCGATGTTGACGGCGCTCATATTAGAACACTTCTTCTTACATTCTTGTACCGCTATATGAGGCCGCTTATAGAAAACGGCAAGGTTTATATCGCTCAGCCGCCTCTTTACAGGGTAGAAAAGAATAAAGAGCATTATTATGTATATAACGATGAACAGCTTGAGGAGCTTTATAATCAGATAGGCAGAACAGGAATTAAAGATATTCAGCGTTATAAAGGTCTTGGAGAAATGGACTTTGACCAGTTAAGGGATACCACTATGGACGTTAAGCACAGAATACTTAAAAAAGTAGAGCTTAACGACGCCGTAGAAGCTGATGAAATATTCAGTATGCTTATGGGCGATGAGGTAGAACCGAGAAGGGAATTTATAAACGAAAACGCCAAGTATGTTGAAAACCTTGATTTTTAATATTGTATTAAGCGTATAATCCCTTATTTTGTGTGAAAGGAAGTTTAAAATGAGTGAAAACCAAATAGACAAAATGGTCACTGTCGATATAAACAAAGAAATGAAAAAGTATTATATCGAGTATGCCATGAGTGTAATTATATCAAGAGCGTTGCCTGATGTGCGCGACGGCCTTAAGCCGGTTCAAAGACGTATTTTATATTCAATGAATGAAATGAACCTTGACCCGTCAAAAGGCTACAGAAAGTCAGCTCGTATTGTGGGCGATACAATGGGTAAGTATCACCCTCATGGTGACAGCTCTATATACGAGGCAATGGTGCGTATGGCGCAGAATTTTTCAATGCGCTATATGCTTGTTGACGGCCACGGTAACTTTGGCTCTATAGACGGCGACGGCGCTGCTGCAAGCCGTTATACAGAGGCAAGAATGAGCCGTATAACAGCAGAAATGCTTGCCGATATTGATAAAGATACTGTTGATTTTGTGCCTAACTACGACGGCAACGAAAAAGAACCTGTTGTTCTTCCGTCAAGAATACCTAACTTGCTTGTAAATGGTTCTTCAGGTATTGCTGTTGGTATGGCAACAAATATTCCGCCGCATAACTTAGGCGAAGCTATAGACGGTGTTGTTAAAATAATAGACAACAAAATAGCCGGCCGCGATACAGACGTTGAAGAGCTTATGGAAGTAATAAAAGGCCCTGATTTTCCTACAGGCGCCAATATACTGGGTAAAAGCGGCATAAAAGCGGCTTACCGCACAGGCCGTGGCAAAATAATTATCCGCAGTGAGACAGAGATAGAAAGCCTTCCAAACGGCAGAGAAAGAATAGTTGTTACAGAAATACCATATCAGGTAAATAAAGCCCGTCTTGTAGAAAAAATAGCTGACCTTGTAAAAGATAAAAAAATAGAGGGCATAAGCGATATACTTGATGAATCTGCCGGCGATGATATTAAAATAACAATAGATATTAAAAAAGACTTTAACGCTAATGTGGTTTTAAACCAGCTTTATAAATTTACACAGCTTCAGGAAAGCTTTGGCGTTATAATGCTTGCTCTTGTAGATGGTAAGCCGGAAATACTTAATCTTAAAGATATGCTTTCCCTTTACCTTAAACATCAGGAAGAAGTTGTAACTCGCCGCACTAAGTTTGACCTTGATAAGGCAGAAAAGAGGGCTCATATACTTGAAGGTCTTATGATTGCCATTGACAATATTGATGAGGTAATAAAGACAATCAGGGAGAGCTACGACAACGCCAAAGAAAGACTTATGGAGCGCTTTGGTCTTTCAGAAGTACAGGCCCAGGCAATACTTGAGATGCAGTTAAGACGTTTGCAGGGCCTTGAAAGAGAAAAGATAGAAGAAGAACATAAGGCGCTTTTAGAGAAAATAGCTTACTTTAAAGCAATATTAGCTGATGAAAATAAACTTTTTGGTGTTATTAAAGACGAAATTTTAGCTGTTAAATCCAAATATGCCGATGAACGCCGCACAAAGATTATAAATAATCCAGGCGATATTGATATTGAGGACTTAATAGAGGAAGAAGTAAGCGTTATAACACTTACCCATAAAAACTATGTTAAGAGAACTGCTCTCGACACATATAAGAGCCAGAACAGAGGAGGAAAAGGCATAATAGGTATGCAGACCCGTGAGGAGGACTTTATAAAAGACCTTTTTGTAGGCTCATCCCATGATACACTGCTGTTCTTTACTAATATGGGAAGGGTTTATAAGCTTAAAGCTTATGAAATACCAGAAGCCGGCAGAACAGCAAGGGGCATAGCTATTGTCAACCTTCTTGAAATAATGCCAGGTGAGCAAATAAATGCTGTTATACCTATAAACGAGTTTAAGCCTGACCAGTATCTTGTAATGATAACAAAACAGGGCGTTATTAAAAAGACTGATATGATGAGTTATTCAAATATCAGAAAAGGCGGACTTAACGCTATTAACCTTAGAGATGATGACCAGCTTATATCCGTAATGGTAACAGACGGAAAACGTGATATATTTGTTGCAACTCATGACGGTATGGGTATTAAGTTTAATGAGGACGATGCCCGCCCTATGGGTAGAACAGCTACTGGTGTAAGGGCAATTAAGCTTAGAGAAAACGACTATGTTGTTTCAGCCGGTCTTTGTGATGACACTATGCAGGTGCTTAACGTAACAGAAAATGGCTATGGAAAGCGTACCAATATAGATGAGTTTAACCTGCAAAAACGCGGCGGTATGGGTGTTAAAATCCATAATATAACCGATAAAACAGGCAAAATAACAAGTACTCTTATGGTTGCCGACGGTGAGGAAATAATGCTTATTACATCCGAGGGCGTTATTATAAGGCTTAGAGCTGAGGATATTTCAACTGTAGGCAGAGCAAGCCAAGGCGTTAAGCTTATTAATTTAAGCGACGGTGTAAAAGTAGCTGGAGCCGCTAAAATAGCCGCTGACCAGTTAGAGGAAGAAAATGAGCAATCTGCCGAAAAAGTCGAAGACATCCCTCAGGAAGTTAATGAGGAAGAAACAGAGCAATAAATGTTTTTAATGTAATAATATAAATATAAAAACACGGAAGGCGTTTTGCTAATAAGCTTTCCGTGTTTTTTGTGCTTAAATAATATAAATAAAAATAAAAAAACCGCGGAAAATAAATTCCGCGGGCATAAGGCATAATATTAAACAATAAAGTTAATTAAAATACCTAAAACGATAAAAACAGCGCCTAAAATTTTTGTATATCTTTCAAGAGCGCCTTCCATAGAGCTGCCTCTGTTTTTGCTCCAGTAAGAGTCCGGGTTAGAAGCTGAACCGCTTATAGCGCCAAGACCAGCTGCACGTCCGCTCTGAAGAAGAACTATAATACATAAGAGAACGCCTATAACAGCCATACATAAGGCAAGAATAGTAACTACAGTTGAACTCATATCGCTTTCCTCCATATCCGAAAAAATGATAATATTTATTATACCACATCAGCTGCAAAACAATCGCTGTTTAGGCATTATTTTTAAAAACAACTACGTTTTAACAGTAGGCGGTTTAATCCAAAGGGCTGCGCCATAAATGGCCGCATAGCGCCTTTATACCAATCTGTATCATTATATCATAGTTATATTAGCCAATCAATAAAAAAAGCAATAAAAATATGGTTAATAAGCAAAAACAAATATTTTACTGCAAAAAAAACAGCGCCTGTAATATTTAAAACAGACGCTGTTTAAGTATACATATTTTTATTAATCAATAATTATGGGCTAATTATTCCATAGTGCTTATCATTTCCTGAACCTGAGCAAGTATATCAGGGTTAACCTGTCCTGCACCTGTACCTGTGTACTCGTCATAAACAGGCTGAACAGCCTCTTTAAATGGAGCCTTATCAACTTCATTTACAACCATGCCTTCATCAGCAAGTGTCTGCTGAAGCTCTGCGTTCATATCATCAAGGCACTGTCTTTCATAAGCTGCTGCCTCGTTAGCTGCCTCCTGAAGAGCAACTTGGCTTTCTTCATCCATTGAGTTGAAGTAGTCTGTAGCAACAAATAATGGAGCAGGAGCATAGAAGTGGCCTGTCATTGAAAGGTATTTCTGTATTTCATAGAACTTGTTTGTATCGATTATAGCAAGTGGGTTTTCCTGAGCATCAAGTGTTCCCTGCTGTAAAGCTGTGAAAAGCTCGCCCATTGCCATAGGTGTAGGGTCAGCGCCCATTACAGAGAATGAAGCCATATGTATAGGGCTCTCCATTGTTCTGATTTTAATACCTTTAAGGTCTTCTGGTTTTTCTATAGGAAGAACGTTGTTTGTAACGTTTCTGAAACCGTTTTCAAACCATGCAAGGCCTTTGATACCCTGGTCATCAACACTGTGAAGTATTTCAAGACCAAGCTCGCTGTCACATACAGCTCTTGCCTGTTCTGTTGTGTCAAAAAGGAATGGAAGGTCGAAAACAAGGAACTGGTCTGTAAAGCTTGATAATACAGCTGTTGAAACGAGAACCATTTCCTGTGAACCAAGCTGAAGAGCCTCAACCATATCTCTTTCATTACCTAACTGTGAGTTAGCGAAAACGTCGATAGCAATTTTGCCGTTTGATTTTTCAGCAGCAAGCTCGGACATTTTCTTAAGACCCATTTCATAAGGATGAGTATTAGCAAGAACGTGTCCTACACGGATGTGGTATTCTGCATCGCCTGTAGAAGCTGTTTCACCAGAAGCTGAAGCAGAGCCAGAAGCAGAAGCAGAACCAGAACCGGAAGCTGAAGCAGATGAAGTTGAGCCTGATGAACCGCAGCCGGCAAAAGCAGAAACTGTTAAAGCTGTTACTGCAAGAAGTGCTAAAATTCTCTTTTTCATAATTTTTACCCCCTAAAATAAGTAATGTAAAACCATGCTTGTAGCATACTACAAACACGGTTTTATTGCAATATGTTTGAATAAAATATCACAATAATAGTTAATTAGTACAAAATTGAAAAAATGTAAAATGTAAAATTGTAGTATAAAGATTTAATTGATTAGTGATTTAATAGTTAAATTTTGTACTCTTTTACAGGTATAGCCAAAATATAATTGTAATAAATTTTATTCTAGACAAAATACTGTATACAGAAACCTAATTTTTAATTGTTAAATTTATAACATAGATGTTCTTTTTTACATCTTATGTGAATTTATATTGAGTACATTTGTTTTTGCGTAACATAATGTTTTTAATATATTTTTTTGCTATTATTTGTATTTTTATATATAATAAATTAACGTGTGTTTTATTTTTATTTTGGAGGCGGGTAATTTGGTAAGTGTTTTATGCAAGGCATTATCGTTTTTGGTTATTATAGTTTTGGGATATATGCTTAAAAAACGCGGTAAATTTAAAGAAGGTTTTAGGGATGCGGTTACATTCATAGCTCTTAATATAACTTTGCCAGCAGCTATAATATCAAGTTTTGTATCATTTCAAAAAAATAATTCTCTTTTTGTTCTTATGCTTATGGGGCTTTTGATTAATTTCTTTATGCTTTTTGTAGGCTTTGTGTTTTCATTAGGCAAAGAACGTGATGTTAAGGTTTTATATATGATGAACTGCCCAGGGTATAACATAGGCTCTTTTTGTATGCCGTTTATTCAGGGATTTTTAGGCTCTCAGGGTGTTGTTGCAACATGTATGTTTGATACCGGAAATGCTCTTATGACTTGCGGCGGAAGCTATGCTGTTACAAGCGTATGCTTAGGAAGCGGAGAAGAAAAGTTTGGCTTTGCCGATTTTATTAAAAAAATGTTCTGCTCTGTGCCTTTTGATACATATTTAATTGCCATACTTCTTGCAGTATTTAATATTAAAATTCCTGAGCCTTTGGGTAATTTTATTTCAACAACAGCTTCGGCCAATGGTTTTATGGCAATGCTTATGCTGGGCTTAAGTCTTGATTTTAATATAGACAAAAAATATTATGGCGAAATAGGGCGTATGCTTTTTATTAAATATTTAATTAGCGCTGTCTTGGCACTTTTAATATATTTTGTACTGCCTTTTGATACAATGATAAAACATGTGCTTACTATTGTAGTTTTTTCGCCTACTTCCGCTCTTGTTCCAGCTTTTACTCAAAAACTTGGCTCAAATACCGAAGCAGCTGCATTTGCCGGTTCTGTTTCAATAGTTATAAGCATTATAATTATGGTTGTACTTGTAACTATAATTAATCCTTAAGGAGGTTTGCGGTATGGAAAGAAAAATAGAGCCTTTGCGGCCATACAGGCATTTTAAAGGCAGGCTTTACTATGTTCACAGCATAGGTGAACACAGTGAAACTGGAGAAGTTATGGTAACTTATCAAGCGCTTTATCCGCCTTATAAGTTTTATATACGACCACTTGAAATGTTTGCCTCAAAAGTTGATTTTAATAAATATCCGGATGTAAAACAAGAATACAGGTTTGAATTATACGAGGGTTAATTATGTTATGTAAATTTTAATTTTGAGATAAACAAAATGAAACTAACTACTATATATTGATTTAATAAGCTATTTAATACTATATATTGTTATTAAATAGCTTATTTTATTTTAAATGTTGTGTAAATTTGAACAAAATGTAAATATTATGTAAAATTAGCACTCAATGCTTGACATGGCTAACGAACGGTGCTATTATATGTCTTGTAAAAAGAAAGAGGCTTAAAGGAATAACAAAAGCCAATTCCTTAAATAATAGATTAAATAGATTATGTAAAGCGCTTAAGCGCTATTAGGAGGTATGACTTATGATGATGCCAAGACTTTTTGGAGAAGATTTATTTGATGATTTTATGACACCTTTTGAAAACAGCTTTTTCACAAACCACAATCCGCTTATGGGCAAGAGAGAGCGTAACATGATGAAAACAGATATTAAAGAAAAAGACGGAAACTATATTCTTGATATGGACCTTCCAGGATGCAAGAAAGAAGATGTTTCACTTAAACTTGAAAACGGTTATCTTACAGTAGGTGCTCAAAGAGCTATTGATAAAGATGAAAAGGACAACAACGGTAACTATATCAGACGTGAAAGATACTCAGGCAGCTGCCAGAGAAGCTTTTATGTAGGCAATAATGTTCAGGAAAACGACATTAAAGCTAAATTTGATGCTGGTATACTCCATATAGAGTTCCCTGCTGATAAAATGAAAAATGCAATAGAAAACAAAGGTTATATAGCTATTGAAGGCTAAAAATTGCATAAGCTAAATTAAAGTTTTAAATAATTAAAATGCCGGATGGGAAACCATCCGGCATTTTTTGTGCTTATTAAAATTTTATGATGCTTAACTGGTTTAATTAATGTGTATTTGACACCTGAATATAAATAAAATATAATTTATTTATATTCAAATATATGAAATATATTAACGTATCGTTGGCAGTATGTGTATACGTTGTGTTTTATCAGTAAGTAGGTTTTGCCCCTTTCTAAGCGTTCTAAGTATAGGAGTAGTGAAAAAATGGATATTTTAAAAGAAACGGCTGTTTTTAAAGAAGAAACCATAGCTTTAAGAAGACAACTGCACAAGAACCCTGAGTTAAGCGGAAAAGAATTTGCTACAACTGAATTAATAATTAAAGAGCTGGAAAAATTAGGTATTGACTATATACGCCCTGCCGAAACAGGTGTTATAGCCATAATAAAAGGTGAGGATAACGGCAAAGTACTGGGCCTTAGAGCTGATATGGACGCACTGCCTGTTGAGGAGGAAACAGGCCTTGAGTTTTCATCTGTAAACCATGGTGTAATGCATGCCTGTGGACATGATGCGCATACTGCATCTCTTATGCAAGCTGTTAAAATACTTAATATTCATAAGGACAAAATTAAAGGAACGGTTAAGTTTATATTCCAGCCATCGGAGGAATTTCTCCCAAGTGGTGCTGAAAAAATGGTTGAAAGCGGAGAGCTTAATGATTGTTCCGCTATAGTAGGAATACATGTTAAAAGCGATATGCCTGTAGGCAAAATTTCAGTTGAGCCGGGGCCAAGAATGGCGGCTTCGGCAGGAGTAGATATTAAAGTAAAAGGAAAATCCGGCCATGGCGGAAGCCCATCTACAGCTGTAGATGCCACAGTTGCAGCTTCAGCTATAGTTATGAACCTTCAAACAATAATAAGCCGTGAGTTAAGCCTTGATAATATGGCGGTATTGTCTATAGGCACTCTTAATTCCGGAACGGCAAGAAATGTAATTTCAGGCGAGGCCGTTTTGGAAGGCACATGCAGGTATTACTCTGATGAGGCAATAGAACATGTAATAGAAGCCGTTGAAAGAATAGCGCAGTGTACGGCAAAAGCTTTTAGGGCAGAGGCTGAAGTGTCTGTTGTGCCTTCAGGCTGCGGAGCAGTTATTAATGATTCAAAATTGGCTGCGGAAGGTGCTAAAACGGCAGAAAAGCTTTTTGGTAAATCTGCTTTGTGCCATTATCCTATAAGTGGACTTAATGAGGATTTTTCAAAATATAATGCTATATGTCCTTTGCTTTATGTATTAATAGGCGCACAAAACGATGAAAAGTTTGAGTCTTATCCTCTGCATAGCTCAAAACTTCAATTAGATGAAGACTGTATGGACTATGCTGCTGGATTTATGGCACAGTTTGCAATAGATTATTTTAATTGACCCCTGTAACAGTTGCGTTCTCCCAACCAAAGACTTTCAGGTTTTGCAGCTGTAGTACAATAAATAAAACGAACACGGAAAAAGCCGTGTTCGTTTTTGTTTATCTTTGCAGTTTTAAAATTGAAAGTGTAGCAGCACCATCTCGGCTTGATACATTGCTGTTGTAAGTCAGTGTAAAGTTTGTTTTTTCAGGTATATATATAATAATTGTATTTGAACCGTTGGCAGTTGAGCGTCCTTCCGGTGTTAAAAAATAAATTCCTAATTCAAGATGTGATGTTGAACTGTAAAAAGGTGTAATCTGCATGTATCCGGCATCAGATAGTATAGCCGAAACATGGTATGATACAAGATAGTACCCTGCTTCAAGAGATATTTGTTCCTGACTTACCTGTACAATCTGTCCTGTAATGTCTGTAACTACTGGATAAAAAGGCAGCTGAGAGCCATTATTAAATAAAGTTCCGTAATTAAAAAACGAAGCAAATGACTGATTAGCATTATTTCCTGGCTTACCTTGAGGAATGCCAAAATCAATCTGTATACCGTCGGATGTTGGTATTGCTGTAGCCGTAGCTGGCTGGCCGGCGTTAAGAGTGGTTGTAGGCCCTACAGTTACAACAGGCGTTTTGCCGTTTTGCCCGGCAGGAATAGTAAAGTTTAAAATAGAATTCTGAGCAGTACCAGAGTTAGTAACAGAAGCCGGAGAACCGGGAGAGCCGGTAGTGGTAGTGCCAACAGAAACAGTAGCGGAAGTACCATCCTTGCCATCAGTACCATTAATTCCGTCTTTGCCGTTTTGTCCGGCAGGAATGGTGAAGTTTAAAATAGCATTTTGAGCAGTGCCAGAGTTAGTAACAGAAGCCGGAGAACCGGGAGAGCCGGTAGTGGTAGTGCCGACAGAAACAGTAGCGGAAGTACCATCTTTGCCATTAATTCCATCTTTGCCGTTTTGTCCGGCAGGAATGGTGAAGTTTAAAATAGCATTTTGAGCAGTACCGGAGTTAGTAACAGAAGCAGGAGAACCGGGATAGCCGGTAGTGGTAGTGCCAACAGTAACGGTAGCGGAAGTACCATCTTTGCCATTAATTCCATCTTTGCCGTTTTGTCCGGCAGGAATGGTAAAGTTTAAAATGGCGTTTTGTGCAGTGCCAGAGTTAGTAACAGAAGCCGGAGAACCGGGAGAGCCGGTGGTGGTAGTGCCTATAGTAATTGTTGCAGAAGCGCCGTCTTGCCCACGCTCGCCTTCAGGTATTGTAAAATTAAGAACAGGACAACAGCATGAACCGGAGTTAGTTACAGAAGCCGCCGTACCAGGCTGGCCTGTAACAGTGTTTCCAATTCTTATACATGTGTTGCAGCAGTCACGCTTATTGCAGTCCATAGTAACACTTCCTTTTTTATTTTATAATATTCACAATTTAATAAATGGGGCACAGTATAAATAAAGACCGGGAACCCCCCGGTCTTTGGTGTATATCAGCTAAGTCTTTTAATAGTAAGTGAACAGTCTGCATTTGGGTATATTGTAAGGTTGCCTGCGTTTGTATTATCGTCTACTTTGAAAACTAAGTCAAGTACATCGTTGCTTGCCAGTGTTACATATGATGTGTTGTAGTAATTCTGTTTGCTCTGGCTTGGTGAAACGCTAGCAGTACATACTGTCTGCGGTATGGCAACACCGTTTTTGCGTATTGCCGTTGTAAAAGTCATATTTGTCGAAGTTGTTTTAGTGTCGCTTGTGCCTTTAGATGCAATACCAATACTGTATGATATTTCGTAGTTTCCGCCGCTGTTAACCATCATGTTGTTTAAACCTGTTGTTATGTTTGAAAGCGGCATTATAGAGTCAAGCTGTAACTGCTGATAAGTTCCAGATGATGCTGGTTTTGCTGTTTGGCTTTTAGAATGGTATAATCCGCCGTAAGCTGCAAGGCCGTTTGTACCGTCTTTGCCATCTTTACCGTCTTTACCAGCAGGAATAGTAAAGTTAAAAACAGCGTCCTGGTTAGTGCCTGTATTTGTAACAAAAGCTTTTGTACCAGGTGTTCCGGTAGTTGTAGTTCCTATAGATACAGTAGCCGGAGTTCCGTCTGCGCCATCAGTACCATCTGTACCGTTTTTGCCAGCAGGAATAGTGAAGTTAAAAACAGCATTCTGTGTTGTGCCGGAGTTAGTAACAGAAGCGTTTGTACCAGGTGCGCCGGTAGTAGTAGTGCCAACAGTAACTGTAGCAGGTGTTCCGTCTTTACCGTTTTCACCGGCAGGAATAGTAAAGTCAAAAATAGCGTTTTGAGTAGTGCCTGAGTTAGTAACAGAAGCGTCAGTACCAGGCGCGCCGGTAGTAGTAGTGCCAACAGTAACAGTAGCTGGAGTACCGTCTGTACCGTCAGCACCATCTTTGCCGTTTTCACCAGCAGGAATTGTAAAGTTTAAAACAGCATTTTGAGGAGTACCGGAGTTAGTAACAGAAGCATTAGTACCAGGTGCGCCAGTAGTAGTAGTGCCAACAGTAACAGTAGCCGGAGTACCGTTAGTTCCATTAGTGCCGTTAGCGCCAGCAGGAATAGTGAAGTTTAAAACTGCATTCTGCGCTGTACCGGAATTGGTAACAGTAGCGGCAGTGCCAGGCGCGCCAGTAGTAGTAGAGCCAACAGTAACTGTGGCAGGTGTGCCGTTAGCGCCGTTTTGTCCGGCAGGTATGGTAAAATTTAAAACCGCGTTGCAGTCTGTACCGGAATTTGTAACAGAAGCAACGGTACCAGGCGCCCCTGTTGTGGTGCTTCCAACGGTAACACTTGGGTTTGTGCAGCAGTCTTTGTTATGACAGCAGCAGTTAGAACAGTTAGAGCAATTACAGCAATTGGAGCAGTTAGAACAGTTAGAACAGTTAGAAGAATTGCGGCGGCATGATGAATTGTTGATGGAGCAGCAGTTTGAATTGCCGTTCTGTCGGCAGTCACATCTGCGTTCGCTTTCGTTTGAATAGTTTGAGCTGTTTGAATAATACATTTAATTACATCCTTTTTTTGATTTTTATAGTACATATTATTCATAAAAGCTCTTTATGTTACACTTTTTTAAATAAATATCGTAAAAATACTAAAAACCGCCGAAAATGTGTGTTTCGACGGTTTTTTTATCATTTATTTGTTCTTACCAAATATTCTTTGCAAAAGGCTTTTGCGCTCTATTGTTTTAGGTGGCTCTTTTACAGTGGTATTTAAAGGTTTATGCAGGCTGTTTTCCATAAAATACAGCTGTGAGTCTATTTTATCTCCGCTTTGGTTGTATTTTTTTATATAATTGCCATCGCTTAAAAGAACCCTTGCTTTAACATTATCTTTAAGTATAATGTAGAGTATTTTTAAAATTTGATTTTTTACGTCAGTATCATAAATAGGGCAGGCTATCTCCACACGCCTTGATATATTTCTTGTCATTAAATCCGCTGAAGAAATAAATATTTTTGTGTTTTCGCCTGTTCCAAAGCAGTAAATCCTTGAATGTTCCAAATATCTGCCTACAATACTTGTAACAGTTATGTTTTCTGTTTTTTCTTCTATACCAGGTCTAAGGCAGCATATACCGCGCAGTATAAGCTGTATTTTAACCCCGGCTTTTGAGGCCTCGGAAAACTTGTCTATTATATCTCTTTCAGTAAGGGAATTTGCCTTAATTATAATTCGGCCTTTGTCGCCTTTGGCTATTTCTTCGTCTATAAGGCGCATAAGGTTAGGCTTAAGGGATATAGGCGCAACCAAAAGCTTTGAATAGCTGCCGTTAAGGTTTGCTATAAGCATGTTTTGGAAAAATACAGTTGCGTCATGGCCTATCTCATCGTCAGCAGTCATAAGACAAAGGTCTGTATACATAAGAGCAGTTTTCTCGTTATAATTTCCTGTGCCTATTTGTGTTATATACTTCATGTTGTTTTTAACACGTCTTGTAATAAGGCATATTTTGGAATGGCATTTAAAGTTATCTATGCCATATATAACTCGGCAGCCGCTCTGTTCCAGTCTCTCAGCCCAAGCTATGTTGTTGGCCTCATCAAAACGCGCCCTAAGCTCTACAAGAACGGTTACATCTTTGCCATTTTCTGCGGCTGTACAGAGCTCATGAGCTATTTTTGATGCTGAAGCAAGGCGATATATTGTTATTTTAATTGAAATTACGTTTTCATCTTTAGCCGATTCCCTAAGAAGCTTTAAAAACGGTTCCATTTGGTCAAAAGGATAGAACAAAAGCCTGTCTTTTTGCTCAATTTGTTTTATAATGCTCTCGTTTGGGTTTAAATCTTCAGGATACCTTGGAGAATATGGTGTATACTTTATGTCACCTAAAAATGAGTCAGGGATTTTTTTCTCTAAACTGAAAACATATTTCATGTTAATAGGTGATGTAGTAAAAAACACCTGGCTTTTGTCTATATCAAGCCTTTTTTGCAGCATTTCCGAAAGCTTTTCAATGCCATTTGCTTTTTCTCCCTGAATTTCAAGGCGTACAGGGGCAAGACGACCACGTTTTTTAAGCAGATGGCTCATTATTTTAAGATAGTCATCATCGGAATCATCAAATTTTTCCTCATCAAAGCTAATATCCGCATTTCGCGTAACAGAAATAACAGCGCTTTTTGAAACATTATAAATACCAAATACCTGCTGACAGCGGTTAAGTATAATGTTTTCAATCCTTATGAACCTTAGTGGTCTTTCAGAAAGCGTTATAAAAGGCGGCACTGATTCAGGCACAGGTATTATGCCCAAGGATACTTTGTCCTTTTTGCCCTGAAGCGTTGCAGCTATGTAAAGAGTTTTGTTCTTTAAGTGCGGGAACGGATGATGTGGGTCTATAATCTGTGGTGAAAGCACAGGATTTATAAGCTGCTCAAAATAATTATTTACAATCTTGCTTTCATCCTCCGTTAACTCATCATCAGTAACATCACTTATGCCAAATTCGTCTAAAATATGGCATACATCTTTATAAGTATTGTCGCGCTTTGCAATAAGGGCAGGTACTGTAGCAAATATTTTTCTAAGCTGGTCTATAGGTGAGTCACCTGTTTTATTGTCTTTATCATCAGGCGTGATTTGGGCTAAGTCAAAAAGACTGCCCACACGCACCATAAAAAATTCGTCTAAATTGCTTGTAAATATTGATATAAATTTTAAACGCTCTATAACAGGCACACTTTCGTCCATTGCCTCCTCAAGAACGCGGTTGTTGAATTTAAGCCAGCTTAACTCTCTGTTTTGTGTGAAAGAAAAATCGTTCATGCTTTTTTTAGTATTCTCTGACATAAATATCCCTCCCTTACACCAAAACAGCTTACTACTATTTTTTTACATCCCATTTTCTGCATAACACCGTTTAATATAAGTGTTCCCGGTATTATAGTATGAATACGGTCAGGACAATGCTTTAGTATAATAGATGTTGCTGTTTTTTTGTCCGAGCAGAGCAAATCTATAAGTTTTTCCATTTGGCTTGAAGTTATAATGCGGTTTTTCTTTTCGGCACCAAAAACGGAGTTTGAAATTTTTAAAATAGCTCTTGCTGTACCGCCTACGCAGTAAATGGCATCATCGCTTGTTACGCTTTTAATGCCGTTGTCTTTAATAGATTTTTTTATATAATTCCGCATTGCTGAAGCTTCAGATTTTTTAGGCAGTATTTTAGTTACAAAATCGGAATACAGCTTAAGTGAGCCAAGAGGTATGCTTATGGCGTCGGTTATTTCGTTTTTATCAAGGGAAACTATTTCGGTACTGCCGCCGCCGGTATCTATAAATACACCGTTTTCCATTTCAGTATCATTCATGGCACCTTTACAGCTGAATACAGCTTCGTCATATCCAGAAATAACTTCTATATCAAAGCCAGTACCTTTTTTTATTTCAGAAACAGATTCTTCTGTATTTGATATATTCCTTAATGATGCAGTTGCAAAAACTGAATATTCCGTAATATCAAGGCTTTCTAATATATGCTTAAACTCCAAAAGGCATGAGCAGGCTTTGTCTATGCCGTCTTTTGTCATTATGCCGTTTTTTACATATCCGGCAAGACCTGCCATTGTTTTTTCTTTAAAAAGTGTTTTAAACCGGCCTGAGCCAATCTCGTATGCCACAAGGCAGATTGAGTTAGAACCGATATCTATTATGCCGTATTTCAGTTAAGGTCATCTCTCTTTCTAACTTTTTTCTAACGTCATTTTTATTTTAAATATTAAATATAATATTAACTGTTAAACCGTGTTTTAAACATAGAATGTTTATAGTAATATAATAGAAAAATATACTGCTGTCTATCAAGGCAGAATGTGTTAATAATGTGTTAAATTATGGTAAAATTTGTCGATATATTTTTATTTAACTCCTGCGCTGGATTAAAGAAAATATAGCTGTTAGTATTATTTGTATATTTTATTGTATACAGTGGTAACTAATGCTTATTTGCTTTTTTGCCCCAGTTAAGAAGCATAAGTATAAGGAATAATACAGTTATTGCTGGCCATGAGCTTATTAAAGGCAGCATATAGTCAGCTGAAAATTCTTTGTCTAAAAGTGAGAAAGGTATACTAAATAAAAAAGCCAAAATAGTTGATGATATAAAGCCGTAAAGCAATTTTTTATACGGAATGTGACTGCCTTTTTTAATGTAAAGATACAGCAGTATAACGCTAAGCAGCATAGATAAAACCGAAGAAAGGCTGAAAACTTTCTCTGCCGTTGCTCTTAAAGCTAATCTGGTGTTTATTAAATCAGTACTGCTAAGAACATCTGGCGGAATTGTAATGTTTATATAAAAAAGCACAGATGAATGGAATAAAATGCCTAATAATATAACCACAGCAGGCAATAAAAGTATTTTATTTGTTTTAAATATGTTGACTGACTGCATTTGTACACCTCTTTTTTGGTATTATGAATATACTGCTTGTAATTAATTTACTTACTTAAATTATATCATTGACTGTGTAAACATTCAATTATTGTGCAGCTGATTAAAAATTTAGTGATATTAAATTATTTTTTATAACAAAAAAACACGGTTTTGCCGTGTTTTTTTCTAACTATTTCCAACTTATTCTACTGCGTTAAAGCAGTTTTTTCTTTTTGAATATAAGTATACACACAACAACAACGGCGATACTTAGTATTATAATTGCCGGGTATCCATTTTTAAGCTCTGGCATGTCGTGAAAGTTCATTCCGTACCAGCCAGTAATAAGTGTAAGAGGGAAGAAAATTGTGGAAACCATTGTAAGGAACTGCATGTTTTCGTTCTGCCTTGCTGAAACACCACTTTGGTATACGTCTTTTACCTGCTGGGCGTAGTCTATAAGGTGTACTGCCTTGCCTTTTAAGCGTTCCGCACGGTCAGAGAGTGTACCAAAATATTTGGTCTGGTTTTTAGTGAAAAAATGGTTTTCGTCTTCTTCCAGTATTTTGCCGAATTCTGACATCTGGTCGTAGTATCCTCTTAGTGTAAGAAGTTGTTTTCTGGTGTGAAGAAGGTCTATTTGAAAGTCGTTATCGGTGTCGTGTGCCGCTTCTTCTTCCATATTCATTAAACGGTGCTCGAATTTTTCCAAAAGCTCTGAGTCTTTTGTCATAAATTCCGTTATAAAGTTATAAATAAACTTGGCTTTTGACTCGCCTTGATGTATTTTACGCCTTAAAATGCGCGTAAGTATACGCATTGCAAAGCCATCGTCGTCTACAATAACTATATTGTTAAGTGTAATAAACATTAAAAGCCTGTAGCGGCTGCCTAAAAGGTCACGCAGTTTAGGTATAAGCAGTGTACCGAATATACAGTCCTGCTGAGCCTCAGCTTTGCAAAAGTATACATCATCTAATTTATAGTCACGTTCATAAGATATGCCAAGCTTTTGAAGCAGCTCTGCGCATTTATCCTCATTTATTATATATACAGCGCCTTTATTGCTGTTTAAAGCTTCTTCTTCAGTTGTAGGTATTAGTTCCTCACCAAGTAAATAGACCATTAATATCAGCCTTCTTTATAAATATGTTTTAAACCGGTAGTTTTTCTCTTGCAACAGAAAGCATAAGCTTTATGCGGTTTTCCTGATTAACTTTTGTGGCGCCTGTGTCATAGTCAACAGGCACAATATTGGCCGCAGGATACATAGATTTTATTTTGTGTACCATTCCTTTGCCGCAAATGTGGGTAGGCAGGCAGCCGAAAGGCTGTGTGCAGACAATATTGTCGTAGCCATGCTTTACAAGCTCTATCATTTCAGCAGGAAGGAACCAGCCTTCACCCATACGGTTGCCAAGGCCTATAAGGCCGTTTACCAGCGGTTTTGTGTCGTTATATGATGAAAGCTGTGTAAAGCGTGATTTATCTACTGCTTCCATAAAGGCACGTTCTATTTTTTCAAGATAGCCTAAAAGAGTTTTAGCCGCTGTGTATTTAAGTCTGCTTCCGCCGTAAATAAGAAAGTCCTGTACTCTGGCGTCTACTTTAAACATTAAAAAGCCTAAAAGTCCTGGAACCATTACTTCGCAGTCCTCATCAGCTAAGAATTTTTCAAGGCTGTTATTGGCAAAACGTGCGTATTTAACGTATATCTCGCCTACAACGCCTACTTTAGTTTTAATTTCTTTTTTAAGAGGTATAGCTGAAAAGCTTTGTATTACTTTTTCAAAGTTGCTTTTCATTTGTGAAAAGCTGTAGCCTTTTGACGCTATAAACTGGTTTGAAAGCTCATGTGTCCATTTTTTAATAAGCCTGTCGCTGTCGCCTTTTTTAACCTCGTAAGGTCTTGTCTGATTGCTTAAAAGCATTATAAGGTCGCCATATATAACACCGGCTAAAAGGCGGCGTACTATAGGCAGTGTAAGTTTAAAGCCGCTGTTTTTCTCAAGGCCTGAAAGGTTAAATGATATTATAGGCACATTGTCGTATCCGGCTTTGGTAAGTGCCTTTCTTAAAAGATGAATGTAGTTTGAGGCACGGCAGCCGCCGCCGGTTTGCATTATCATAAGGGCTGTTTTGTTTACGTCGTATTTTCCGCTTTCAAGAGCGTCTAAAAACTGACCGGCCACAAGCAATGCAGGGTAGCATATATCATTATGCATATATTTAAGCCCAAGCTGTTTTACTTTAGGACCATCGTTATCAAGCAATTCTATTTTATATCCTGCGTGTGTAAACACGTTTTTCATAATATTAAAATGAATAGGGAGCATATCCGGAACAAGTATGGTATACTCTTTTTTCATTTCTTTTGTAAAAAGTATTCTTCCGTTTTTGTCTCTTTTTAATTCAGACATTTATACATTCCCCTCCTGTTGTTTTAAAGCCGCCAAAAGGCTTCTAAGGCGCACTTTTACAGTGCCAAGGTTTGTTATCTCGTCAATTTTAATCTGAGTATATATTTTGCCAGCTTTTTCTATTATAGAGCGCACCTCGTCGGTTGTAATGGCGTCAAGTCCGCAGCCAAAGCTTACAAGCTGAACCATTTCCATGTCCGGCTTATCGGATATAAATTTGGCAGCAGCATAAAGGCGCGCGTGATATGTCCATTGGTTAAGTATGTTTACATGGAATTTTTCTACAAGACCGCTTAAAGCGTCCTCACTTATAACAGCCATTCCTAAAGATTCCAAAAGGGTATCTATACCATGGTTAATTTCAGGGTCTACATGGTATGGCCTTCCGGCAAGAACAATAATGCGTTTGCCTTGTTTTCGAGCTTTTTTTACTATTCTTTTTGCCTCAGAGCGCATAGATGACATATATTTTTCACGTGCATTAAATGCGGCGTCTGTGGCGGATTTAATTTCTTTAATGTTTATGTCTTTAAAATATTTAGAAAGTATTTCGTGCAGCTTTTTAGGAAAATCTTTTTTGCGGTGTACGCCTACATAATCATTTATAAGTGTAACACCGTCTTTCATTTTCATATTAGCGGCTATAATTTCTGGATAATAAGCAACTACAGGGCAGTTATAATTGTTGTCGCCTAAGTGCTCGTCAAAATTAAAGCTCATACATGGGTAGAATATGTAGTTTATGCCTTCTTGCTCCATTAAATACGCTACATGACCATGAAGAAGCTTTGCCGGGAAGCATACCGTATCGCTTGGAATTGTAGCTTGGCCTTTAATAAATATGCTCCTGTCGGAAAGAGGTGAAAGCACAACTTCAAAGCCTAATTCTGTAAAAAATTTATGCCAGAAAAAGGCCATTTCATACATATTTAAGCCCAAAGGTATGCCTATTTTGCCGCGTTTTCCTTTAACAGGTCTAAGGGAGCGCAAAGCGTTCTGTTTAAAACTGTATATGTTTAAATCTCCTACAGATGCGTTTTTGGTAACTGGTCTTTCACAGCGGTTGCCGCCTATATACTTGCTGCCATCACCAAATGTGTTAACAGTAAGACGGCAGTTGTTGGAGCAAAGTCCGCAGTTTACCGATTTTACACTGTGGCTGAAATTTTTAAGGTCTTGTGCAGTAAGTATAGAGCTTTTTTCGCCAGCGTATTTTTTGGCATAAAGTGCGCAGCCGTAAGCTCCCATAAGGCCTGCTATAACTGGGCGAATTACGTTAACGTCCATTTCTTTTTCAAATGCGCGCAAAACAGCGTCGTTAAGGAATGTACCGCCCTGAACGACTATTTTTTTGCCCAATTCGTCTTTGCTTGAAGGCCTTATAACTTTATAAATAGCGTTTTTAACTATACTTGTTGAAAGTCCGGCAGATATATCTCCAGTTGTGGCGCCGTCCTTTTGTGCCTGCTTAACAGATGAGTTCATAAAAACAGTACATCTGGAGCCTAAGTCAACAGCATTTTTAGCATAAAGGCCCATCTGAGAAAATTCCTCAACATCATAACCAAGTGTATTTGCAAATGTTTGGAGGAATGAGCCGCAGCCCGATGAGCAGGCTTCGTTTAAATATATATTATCTATAACGCCGTTTTTAATTTTAAAGCATTTCATGTCCTGTCCGCCTATGTCGATTATAAATTCAACATCAGGCATAAAATATTTTGCCGCTGTAAAGTGGGCAACTGTTTCAACAAGACCGTGGTCAATATGGAACGCGTTTTTAATTATATCCTCGCCATAGCCTGTAACACAAGCGCTTTTTATTTTAATGTCAGGCTTAATTTCATAAAGTGACTTCAAAAACTGAAGTATTATAGGCACAGGATTTCCGCTGTTTGACATATAAACACTGTGCAGTATTTCTCCGTCTTCACCCATAACAACAGTTTTAATTGTTGTACTTCCGGCGTCTATGCCTATATATGTGTTTTTGTCGTATGACTTTAAATCGCCGTATTTAACATCGGCTTTAGCGTGACGGGCTTTAAAGGCAGAATATTCTTCCTCATTTTCAAAAAGTGGAGGAAGTTTGGCCCATTCGGATATAGATACGTATTTTGAAAGTTTTTCAATTACGCTATTTAAGTCAATTTCTTTTTTAGCGCAGTATGCGGCGCCTAAAGCTACATAATAAAGTGAGTTTTCAGGACAAATGCCTTTTGTGCCTATTGTTTTGTCAAAACATTCCCTTAAAACCGGCATAAATGTAAGAGGTCCGCCTAAATAAACCACATTTCCCTCAACAGGCCTGCCTTGAGCAAGACCGCCTATAGTCTGGTTTACAACGGCATAAAATATGCTTATGGCTATATCGCTTTTTTTGGCACCTTGGTTTAATAGCGGCTGAATGTCGCTTTTGGCAAAAACACCGCAGCGGGATGCTATGGTGTATGTTTTTTCGTATTGTGCGGCCAAATCGTTCATTTCTTCTGTTTTAACATTTAAAAGAGTAGCCATTTGGTCTATAAAGGCGCCTGTTCCGCCGGCACATGTTCCATTCATGCGGGCTTCCATAGCTTGACCTAAAAATATGATTTTTGCATCTTCACCGCCAAGCTCTATAATAACATCACTGTCAGGCAAGTTCTTTTCAGCGGCTACTTTTTCAGCGTAAACTTCTTGAACGAACTCAATATCACAGCTTTCGGCCATACCCATTCCGGCAGAACCGGAAATAACAAGGGAAAAAACCTCATTTTCAAATTTGTTTTTTATATCTGTAAGCATTTCAACAGTTTTTGCAGTAATCTGCGAAAAATGTCTTTCATAAGACGAATAGACGATTTTGCCAAGCTTGTCTATAACTACACTTTTAATAGTAGTTGAGCCTATGTCTAAGCCTATTCTCAAGTTTTTCACTTCCGTTTCGTATAATGTTTTTTAATTAAGCTTTACTTCGGCGGCGGAGCATTTTGTTTCTATATGGCAGTCAAAAAGCCTCTGCCACGGAAAAGCCGCTTTTTCAAGCTCTGCTTCTGTAATAACGGCGCATTTGC
Source organism: uncultured Clostridia bacterium (assembly GCA_944377425.1). Taxonomy (GTDB): domain Bacteria; phylum Bacillota; class Clostridia; order Lachnospirales; family Anaerotignaceae; genus Neoanaerotignum_A. The sequence goes on along the minus strand of CALWEX010000087.1, from coordinate 28,564 downwards.
CGTTTGATGTAACATACATGCCTTTAAAGGCGTTTAAAACTTTTTCAGTATCTAAAGCAGATAATAGATATTGGCTTTGCTCCATATCTTCTTTTGATGGCACATAGCCCTCTTTTGTAAACTGTTCCCTAAGCTGTCCGTAATAAATTCCGTCATCAAATACATGCTGTAAAAGTATGTTTGCCTGATTTTGGGCAAAAGACTTAACATTATTGCTATTTTGTGAGGCAAGCATAAAAACTTCGCTGTGGGCAATGCCTAAGCCAAGAGCGTTGGCATTGGTATTCCATGCAGAAAACGAAGTTAAGTCCGTAATGCCTAAATCTTTGTTTTTGTTTGCTGAGTTATCCAAAAGCTCTTTAAATATATAATTGTTTGCGGAACTAATGGTTTGATATGTGTAAAGCTCCACAAGTGAAGCATTGTTTCCGCTTTCAATAGAATTATTAAGCTTTGTTATAAAAGGCTCTTTGTCGCTTTCTGAGCCTGACGAATAGTCGTATACAAAAATGTCGCACTTATTTCCCTTTGAATCAAGGTTAGCTGAAACAAAGTTAAGGGCGTTCTGTGCTAAAGCGCTGCTGGCAAGAACATCATAATCGGCAGCAACAACATTGCTGTTATAATTTATAATATCCATATCAGCGCAGTAACCGTTTTTTTGTGATACGCTTCTGGCGTATATAAGGTGTGGTATTTCATCCATACCGAATATAAAGTTAATACTTTCGCCTTTGCCTTCAAGGGCTCTTTGTGTTTCTTCCTCGCCATAAGAGCGTTTCATTTTTTCTTTAACACTGTTTATGCCTATATTCATATATGTTCTTGAAAAGCTGTATTTTATAGGTGTAGAGTTTTCAAGTGGTACCCATGAAGCACCCTGAGAGTAAAAGTAGCTTATTGAATCCGGAAGCTGAAGGTCATCGTTGCCTATTATTATTTCGTCTATTTTGCCGGCTCTTTGCCATCTCATAAGGCTGTCGCATATTTTGGCTGTTTCCTCAAAAGGCGTAATATAGTTTTTAATATACTGGCCATAAGTAGTACTGTTTACATAGTTTTTGTCGCAGTAATCAAGAAAGTCCTTTTCCCAAGGTGTAAGGGATGCGGAACGGCTTTCGATTTTTTTATTGTATACATAGCCATATTCCATTAAAAACTGCGTTGGTGTAACTAAAGAATATGTCTGGCTTATTTTTTCATAATCCTCACAGTTAGGGTTGTGCTCCAAATAAAAAGAACCAAGACCCTTTATTTTCTCGTCATCTGGCCAAATTTCCTGTCCGCGGTTTTCCGGCAGGTTGCGGGGCATGGCAATGTTGACGTAATATTTAGGCTGTGGGTAATCTGTTAAAAGGCTTAAAAGCTCTTTAAGGGCTTCGTCGGTATTTTGGTACTCTCTGGCACAGCGGCTGCCTATAAGTCCGCCTGTAAAATAGGAAGACGCGTTTATAATTACTGTTGTATCTTTTGAAGCAGTATTTTTAACATTTTCCCGTACAGACTGCCTAACCAAAGCACTGTCGGCAAACTTTTGAGTATCCGTTGTAAAAACATCAAGATATTCCTGAGGTACAGTAATAAGGGTATCGTTGTTAAGCTTAACAAGTTTTTCTAAATAAGAATTGCTGATAGGTCTGCTGTCGATAGGTGAAATAACTACTGAAGCTGCTAAAGCCGGAACAGAAAAAAGCAGTGAAAATAAAAACAAAACGGGAATAAATATATAGTTCTTTCTCAAGTTTAAAATCCTTTCAAAAATAATTATGTAAACGTATTATTAAAAATTCCTGTATAAGAACCAACATAATAAATTTTAACATTTTAATGTAGTTTTTTCAACAGAATAATATTACCCATTAAAAAAGAATACAAAAAAATACTTAAAATTCCCATATTCGTGTAACTGTTTTGTTTGTGTGGCATATTATAATGTAAAAACTATAAAAGGTGATATTATGAACAGCATTTACCTAGATAATGCCGCAACAACACCTGTACTGCAAGAAGTATTTGACAGTATGCAGGAGTATTTTGTGTTGCAGTACGCTAACCCGTCATCTGCTTACGATTTTGCACAAAAAGCAAGAAACGCCATAGATTTGGCTAGAAAGCAGGCGGCAGATTTAATAGGGGCTGAGAAAGACGAAATTTACTTTACATCAGGTGGAAGTGAAGCCGACAACTGGGCTATTAAAGGAGCGGCTGATTTTTTCAGAGGAAAAAGAAATAAAATAGTAACAACACCTATAGAGCACCATGCTGTTTTAAACACTGTGGAGTTTTTAAAAAAATATGGCTTTGATGTGGAATATATACCTGTTGATAAAAGCGGAATAGTTGATTTGGAAAAAGCCGAAAAAATAATTGGTGATAACACAGCTATAGTAAGCGTTATGCTGGCCAATAACGAAACAGGAGCCTTGCAGCCTGTTAAAGAAATTGCCGCTATGGCACACAATAAAGGTGCTTATTTCCATACCGACGCTGTACAGGCGGCAGGCCATATAAAAATTGATGTAAAAAATATACAATGTGACATGCTCTCAGTTTCCGGTCATAAATTTGGTGCTCCAAAAGGCATAGGTTTTTTGTATAAGAAAAATGGTATTGAAATTTCGAGCCTTATACATGGAGGAAGTCAGGAAAAAGGCTTAAGAGCCGGAACAGAAAATGTGCCGTATATTGTAGCATTGGGTAAGGCATGCTCTTTGGCTGCCATTAATTTGGAAGAAGAATATACTAAAACAAAAAATCTTCGTGACTTTTTTGAAGACATGGTTTTAAATTCCGTGCAGGATTGTGTTTTAAATGGGTCAAAAGAGAATCGGCTTCCTGGCACAAGCAACATTTCATTTTTGGGATTGTCTGGAAAAAGTATTGTTTCGGCACTTTCGTCAAAGGGTATTTGTGTTTCTTCCCAAAGTGCCTGTGCATCAAAAAGTAACTCTCTTTCACACGTTTTAAAGGCTATGGGTTTAAAAGACGATGTAATTCGTGGTGCTGTAAGGTTTACAATTTCTAGCAGAAATACAAAAGATGAGCTTATATATACCGCTCAAACACTGGAAAAAATAATTAAAACACTTAGAAGCTTTTAATTTCTGTTGTAATTGCTTTTTTGTTATGATAACATATCCGATAGCTGTTAAAAGGGTATTTAGTAAACAGGAGAGATATAATGAGCATACTAAACGTAGAAAATTTATCCCACGGTTTTGGTGATAGGGCGATATTTAATAACGTGTCATTCCGCCTTTTAAAAGGTGAGCATATAGGCCTTATAGGTGCCAACGGTGAGGGAAAATCCACATTTATGAATATTATAACAGGCAAACTTATGCCTGATGAGGGCAAGGTGGAATGGGCAAAAAATGTAAGAGCCGGCTACCTTGACCAGCATACTGTTCTTGAAAAGGGTATGACTATACGTGATGTGCTTTCTTCAGCTTTTTCATTCCTTTTTGAAATGGAGGAGCAGATGAACAGCCTTTGTGATAAAATGGCAGACGCTTCCGAAAGCGAGCTTGAGGAGTATATGGAAGAAATGGGCGTTATACAAGAGCTTCTCTCTTCCCATGACTTTTACAATATTGATTCAAAGGTAGAGGAAGTTGCAAGAGCTTTAGGCCTTACTGACTTAGGCCTTGACAGAGATGTAAACGACCTTTCAGGCGGACAGAGAACAAAAGTGCTTTTGGGCAAGCTCCTTCTTGAAAAGCCTGATATACTGCTTCTGGACGAGCCTACAAACTACCTTGATAAAGAGCACATACTTTGGCTTAAAAGATACTTGCAGGAATACGAAAACGCTTTTGTGCTTATTTCCCATGATATTCCATTTTTAAACAGTGTTGTAAATATTATTTACCACATGGATAATCAGCAGCTTAACAGATATGTAGGCGATTATGACAAGTTTATGGAAGTTTATGAAATGAAAAAAGCCCAGCTTCAAGCGGCATATGAAAAACAGCAGAAAGAAATTGCCAATTTAAAAGACTTTGTAAGCCGAAACAAAGCCAGAGTTGCCACAAGAAATATGGCTATGAGCCGTCAGAAAAAGCTGGATAAAATGGAGCTTATAGAATTATCTCACGAAAAGCCAAAGCCGGAATTTAATTTTAAAGAAGCCCGCGCCTCAGGCAGATATATATTCCAGACAAAAGACCTTGTTATAGGCTACGACGAGCCTCTTTCAAAACCTCTTAATATTGAAATGGAAAGAGGAGAAAAAATAGTCCTTACAGGAGCTAACGGAATAGGAAAAAGTACGCTTTTAAAAAGTGTTTTGGGTATTATAAAGCCTTTAAGTGGAAGCGTAGAGCTGGGAGATTATTTGTATACAGGTTATTTTGAACAGGAAATGCCTAATGATATACAAACAACATGCATAGAAGAAATATGGAAGGAATTTCCGTCTTATACTCAGTATGAGGTAAGAAGTGCACTGGCAAAATGCGGATTAACCACAAAGCATATTGAAAGCCGTGTTAAGGTATTAAGCGGCGGAGAACAGGCAAAAGTAAGGCTCTGCAAACTTATAAATAACCAAACCAACCTTCTTGTACTTGATGAGCCTACAAACCACCTTGATAAAGACGCAAAAGATGAGCTTAAAAGAGCATTATTGGCATATAAAGGCAGTATTTTAATGGTTTGCCATGAGGTTGAATTTTACGAAGGCCTTGCTACTAAAGTTATGGATTGCTCCAAGTGGACAACAAAATTATAATTGATTATTGTATTAAATAACCGTTTTTGATTAATTCAAATGCGGTTATTTTTATTTAAAATGAAAAATAGTTCGGTATTAGGAACAAAATTCCGTATTTCAGATATTTTTTAAAAAAATAAATAAAAATTTATTTATCTATTGACATAAATTATAACGCTGAATATAATTAAGACATCGGATGAATTAAATACAAATGATGTATATTGTATGTAAATGTTTTTGCCATTGTTGTTATTTGGGAGGCGTGTGTTATGAAAAAAGTATTATTGCCTATTGACGGAACAATGCGCAGTATTGATGCGGCACAATTTATAGCTGAAAACTTTAACCCTAATGATGTGGAAGTTATAGCTGTTACAGTCAGAGAGGATTATTACGCTTTTGCTATGACGCAGACAGACGCTCAAAGAGTAATTAACGAGACAATGCCTATTTTTGATAATATAGGAAATATTTTAAAAGACTTTAAACTTACAAAAAAAGTACTCATAGGCCGAAAAGCCGGTGAGGAGATTGTATTTTTTGCAAAAGAAAACAATATTGACACCATTGTAATGACAAAATCATCTAAAAGAGGTATTAAGAATTTTATAGGCTCTGTTGCGGCTTATGTTGTGAGCCATTCAGGATGTACTATTTATTCTATACCTGAAAACGATAATGCAGCGTAAATCGGCCATAATAGGTCTTTACAAATAAAACCCCTAATGTTTTAAAAACCCCTTTTAACCAAAAAAAACAAGAACCCGGACTGCCAACGGGTTCTTGTTTTTTTGTGTGCTTAAGTAAGACATGACCACCGGCTAAGCCTGCGGTCGTAATTGTAAAATTTAAAATTGAAAATAATTTTTTATGAATTAATTTTATTACTGATTTTATTATATAATTTAGTCTAATAAATAATATAGATAAATAAAGAAAAAATAGATTGATTTTTAAAATTAGTATAGAATTTATACTATAATTAATTCTGTATTTTAGTCTAATTAATTCTGTGGTATACTGATTGAAATTCTGTTATGATTAATTAAAATGGCAATAATGGCAATAGAGTATTATTAAAATCGAGAGAAGGTATATAATTATGAGAATAGTAGTAAAGGTAGGTACATCAACACTTACACACAAAACTGGAAACTTAAATATCCGCCGGGTGGAGCTCCTTTGTAAGGTAATGAGCGATATTAAAAACGCAGGAAACGAAATGATACTTGTTACATCAGGCGCTATGGGCATGGGCATAGGCAAAGTAGGTCTTTCAAAACGTCCGGATGATATAGCCACAAAACAGGCGGTAGCGGCTATTGGACAGTGCGAGCTGATGTATACTTATGATAAGCTTTTCTCAGACTATAACCACTGTGTGGCTCAGGTTCTTGTAACAAAGGCCGATATAGATGATGAGGTTCACAGAAAGAATTTATATAATACACTTTCAAGGCTCTTGGAGCTTAACACTATACCTATTATAAACGAGAACGACTCTGTTGCTACCGAGGAATTTTATATAGGAGAAAACGACTCTCTGGCGGCTTTTGTTTCGGCTAATATTCATGCTGACCTTGTAATACTTCTTTCGGATATAGATGGGCTTTTTACAGCCGACCCGCATAAAGATAAAAATGCCAAACTCATAAGCGAGGTTAAAGAAATTACACCGGAAATAATAGCTCTTGCAGGCGGCGCTGGCTCCAGCTTTGGTACTGGCGGAATGATAACCAAAATACATGCGGCACAGATAGCTATGGAAGCTGGGTGTGATATGATTATAGCAAATGGCCTTAACCCAGAGATACTTTATGATATTGTAGATGGCAAGAAAGTTGGAACTAAGTTTATAGCGGGAGGTAAAAAATGATTACAACACTTGATATACTTAAAAACGCAAAAAAATCAGCACCTGACTTATTAATGGCTTCAACAGAAGAAAAAAACAAGGCACTTTTGCTTATGGCAGAAGCTCTTATTAATAATACTGAAAAAATACTTAAAGCAAACGCCAAAGATATGGAAAAGGCTAAAGGCAGTATTTCACCTGTAATGCTTGACAGACTTATGCTTAACGAAAAAAGAATAAGTGATATGGCAAAAGGCATTAGAGAAGTAGCCCAGCTTGATGACCCTGTAGGAAGGGTTATAAAAAGCGTTACACGTAATGATGGGCTTTTAATACAAAAAATATCTGTGCCTATGGGTGTAATAGCCATTATTTACGAAAGCCGCCCAAATGTTACATCAGATGCTGCCGCTTTGTGCTTAAAAAGCGGAAACGCTTGTATTTTAAGAGTAGGCAAAGAGGCTTTTCTTTCGGCTCAGGCTATAACAGATGCTATGCGTGAAGGAGTTGAAAAAGCAGGCATTTCTCCTGATGTTGTTCAGCTTATACAAGATACAACACATAAAAGTGCCAATGAGTTAATGACAGCTGTTGGCTATGTAGACTTACTTATACCAAGAGGCGGGGCTAACCTTATAAGGGCATGTGTTGAAAACGCAACAGTAAACTGTATTCAAACTGGAACAGGAATTTGTCATGTTTATGTAGATAAAGACGCTGATATTGATAAGGCACTTAATATTATAGAAAATGCCAAAACAAGCAGACCTTCTGTATGCAACGCCGAGGAAGTTTGTGTTGTAAATTCCCAAATAGCCGAAAAATTCCTTCCGCTTCTTAAAAAGCGCCTTGTAGATGATAGAATAGCTAATAACCTTACACCTGTAGAATTGCGCCTTGATGAAAGAGCCGCAAAAATTATAGAAGGTGTTAGTGCTGGGGAAAAAGATTTTGATACGGAATTTCTTGATTATATACTTGCCATAAAGATTGTGGATACACCTCAAGAAGCTATAAAGCATATTTCACTTCATTCAACAGGCCATTCCGACGCTATAATTACTGAAAACGAGAACACAGCGGATTTATTTACTAAGTCAGTTGACTCTGCTGCTGTATATGTAAATGCATCAACACGCTTTACAGACGGAGGAGAATTTGGTTTGGGCTGCGAAATGGGAATTTCCACACAAAAACTTCACGCAAGAGGACCTATGGGCCTTGAGGAGCTTAACACATATAAATATGTAATAAAAGGTAATGGTCATACACGCTGAAAGGAGCGTTATTAAATGAAATATCAATTAGGCTTTATAGGAACCGGCAATATGGGCGGCGCATTAGCCCAAGCCGCTTCTAAAAGCATAGATAATGAAAAAATAATACTTACAAACCGTACAGAAGAAAAGGCAAAAAGTCTGGCTCTTTCATTAGGCTGTGCTTACGGTACAAACGCTGAAGCCGCAAAAGAAAGCAGATTTATATTTTTAGGCGTTAAGCCGCAAATGATGGCTGATATGCTTAGCGGAATAAAAGACATACTTGCTCAAAGAAAAACAGGCTTTGTGCTTGTTTCAATGGCAGCCGGAATGAGCATAGAAAAAATAAAAAGCCTTGCCGGCGGAGATTATCCTGTTATACGAATTATGCCTAACACACCTGTTTCAATAGGAAAAGGTATGATTTTATGCTGTTGTGACAGTAAAGTTATGCCAGAAGAAGTTGAAGATTTTAAAAAAGCTATGGCTTTTGCTGGTACGGTAGATTTTATAGACGAAAGTCTTATTGATGCCGCCAGTGCACTTTCAGGCTGCGGCCCGGCATTTGTATATATGTTTATAGAAGCTTTAAGCGATGGTGCTGTGGAGTGCGGTCTGCCAAGAAACAAGGCAATAAACTTTGCCTGCCAAACACTAATAGGCTCGGCTGAGATGGTGCTTAAAAGCGGAAAGCATCCGGGAGAGCTGAAAGATGCTGTATGTTCACCAAAGGGAAGTACTATTGCAGGGGTTCATGCTCTTGAGAAAAATGGTTTTAGAAATGCCGCTATGGACGCCGTAAAAAGTGCTTATGAAAGAACAAAAGAATTAGGATAAATTTATTCGGCTCTTGTCCAATTTTAAGGGATAAAGGGCCGTTTTTTTATTTTTTTGTGTTTTAAAGCATATAATATTTAATGTATATTACAAATGTCGTAATTTGTTGACATGGCCATTAAAAATATTGTAATCTGTATATAAATACGGATAAAATTGTAATTTATTAAAATATAGCAGGGAGGCTCGAACATGAAAAAGTTTATAAAAAAAGCTGTAAGCATTGTTTCAGTTATGGCGGTTGTTTTTTCTGTAACACCAAATTTTAACAATGCTTTTGCAGCAAAAGAAAAATCTGAGCTTGAATTAAGCGGCGAAAATTTTTATAAAATATGGGAAATAACGGTGTATGAAGAAGGTAATAATGCCTTTGCCCGTTTTATGTTTAAGGAATTATTCGGACATGAATATAATGTAAATTCTATTTCCAGCAGATATCCTATTTCAAGCATAACAAATGTCTATACAACATTGAAATATGGTGACCTTGTAGAATTTACAAAAGGCTCTGATGTATACAGTGTAATAATAAAAAGCGCTGATAAAGACGGAATGAATGTTTATGAGGCTTACTCAGCACCTAATGGAGATGTGGTGTTTGAAGGATACTATGCCTATGACAAAAATGATAAAGATAGTTTTATGGATGGAAGGTTTAAAGGCGGTTCATTTACTATTTACCACAGCAACAATTATGAGGCTCTTAACCATATACACAGCTATAACAGAGATGGATATTGCACATGCGGAGTGTATAGAGGTAAATCTTTAATACCAACATATGATGAGTTATATGTTGTTTACAGTAAAACACCAGTGTACGAAATGCCATATACTGGCTCTAAAATAGTTAGCCATATTAACCCAAGCCAAGGCAAGGAAAAAATAACAGCTGTATCAATAAACGGTGATAATGAGGTTTGGTTTAAAACTACTTACGGCTGGGTAAATGAATATTATTTATCAACTGAAATGGCTGGCTCAGTTACAAAACCTAATACTCAAACATATATGGGTGTTGTTTACGGCATAGAGTCACTTCCGGTGCGCAGTTTAAACGGTACATTCTATACCGCAATAGGATATTTTAACGATGGTGATATTATTACAATTACTAAAAAGTTAAATTCATGGTATGCCGTGGATTATAACGGACAAACAGGATATGTACAGAGTAAATATATTCAGCTTGTGGAGCCGGAAGAAATAGCTTCTAGTGAACAATAAATTTATTGTTAGTTAAAAAACGGTATTTTCGTTCAGTATTTTAAATACTGGGCGGATACCGTTTTTTGTTATTATAATATTGCCAAAATGTCCATAAAATTATAATAAATCAAATGCAAAACATAAATTTTGCACTCGAAAATTAAATAGTAGAACGGTTTTTGAGTATTTTTGTATAAAATATACTAAAAATTATAATTTTTTTAATAAAATATCTAATAATAAATATATGAAAAAACGGCTGTATTAGATTATAATACTATTAAAGCATTTTTAATGACATTTTTTGGTTTTATGGTTTTTTAATTTCAGGGGTTGTCAAATGGCAGGCCAAATACGGGGGACTGCGTATGATTTTTGTTCTTTATATTCTTTGGATCATATTTAATGGCAGATTTACAGTAGAAACGGCTGTTGTTGGCCTTATTGTTTGCTGTGCATTATACTTTTTTTTGTGTCGTTTTCTTGGATACAACATTAAAAACGATATTGTTTCAATTAAAAAAATCCCTCTTTTTATTAAGTTTTTTGTTGTTTTATTTTTCCACATTGTTTTATCAAATATAAGTGTTATTAAAATTATACTTTCGCCTAATAAAAAACCAGATTCAAAGATTGTAACATTTAATCCGGGTCTTAAAAAGTTTTCAACAAAATGCATTTTAGCTAATTCCATTACACTTACACCCGGTACCTATACTATAAAGCTTGAAGATGGGCAGTATATGGTTCATGCCCTTGTGCCAGAGTTTGGCAAAGACTTAAACAATCTTCAGGTACTTAAATATATAAGAAAAATGGAGGATAATGTGGAATGAATTTACAGCCGTTTTTTTTAAGGACGGTATTTATAGTGTATTTTGCGGTACTGTCCGTTCTGCTTATTTTTTCGCTCCTGCGCTCAATAAAGGGGCCACGCTTTACCGATAGAATAGTGGCTGTAAATGTAATTGGTACTGTGTCAACTGCGGCTATATGCATTATTTCCATATATGTGGATGAAGGGTTTTTTGTCGATATTGCCCTTGTTTATGCCCTTTTGAATTTTTTGTCAGTGGTTATACTAAGCCATGTGGTAACAGTTGAGCATAACAAGAAAGAAAAAAATAAAAAAACAAATAGCAGGGAGGATGAAAAATGATAGTACGTGCCGTTTTAGCGTCTTTATGTCTTTTATCCGGCGCTTTTGTTTTTTCAGTATGTGTTTTAGGACTTTTTAGGTTTAATAATGTTTTAGACAGAATGCACGCAGCTTCATTAGGCGATACAATGGGAATTTTTCTTACAGTATTAGGGGTTATTCTCCTTAGTGATAACATTTATCAAATAGTAAAGCTTGCGTTAATAGTAATATTTATATGGATGACCAGCCCTGTTGCAACGCACTTAATAGCTAAAATGGAGCTTTTAACAGCTGATAAACCAAGAAGGAAAGGCAGGAATATTAGATGAGAATACTTGAATACGTGCTTTTAATATTCCTTATTTTATGCGCTATAGGCGCTACAGTATCTAAACGGCTTTTGGTTACTGTAATTATATTTATGGCATACAGTACTGTAATGGCTGTTATATGGCTTTTTCTTGAGGCGCCTGATTTGGCAATAACGGAGGCGGCAGTTGGTGCTGGCGTTACAAGTATACTGTTTTTTTTAACTCTTAAAAAAGTTGATTCCATAAATAAAGGAACGAGGGAAAAGTAATATGGACTATAAAAGCGACCCTAATAAAATAGGCAAGTGGGAAAAGTTCTTCAGATGGGTAAACGGCGAAGATTCCCTTGATTCCGTATGGGAAAAAGAAATGCGGAGCAAAATAACAGGCAAAAGGAAAAAACGCCGCAAAACTATTGAGGAAACAATAGAAAAAATTAATTCATACAGTAAAAAAATATATATAGGTCTTTCGATTTTTGTTACGGTAGTGTATATAGGCATACTGCTTTATACCGTTTATAAGCTTCCTGAGCACGGAAGCCCACTTAACCCGGCAAATAACGAAGTTTCACAAAGATATATAGAGCAGGGAGTGGAAGAAACAGGTGCTTTAAACATTGTTTCGGCTATGATACTTGACTATAGGGCATTTGACACATTTGGCGAAACGGTAGTGCTTTTTACAGCTGTAATTTGTGTTGCTATGCTTTTGCGTAAAACCGACTGCGACAAAAAGGATATTGACTATGACTCATTTAAAAGCGACAGAGGCGATATATTGAAATTTGTCGCAAGACAGGTTTTTCCAATAGTTGTGCTTTATGGAATATATGTAATACTTAACGGACATATATCCCCAGGCGGCGGCTTTGCAGGCGGAACTATAATAGGCGCTGGACTTATATTGTATTCGGCATCTTACGGCGATGAAAATGTAAGGCGCATACTGAATTATAAATCATTTACAGTAGTAACAGTAAGCTGCCTATTAATATATTTCTTTTCAAAAGGCTATTCCTTTTTTACCGGCGGTAACCACATTGAAAGTGTTATACCAAAAGGCACGCCGGGAAATATATTAAGCGGAGGCCTTATACTGCCGCTTAATATTTGTGTAGGTATTGTAGTTGCCTGCACAATGTATGGTTTTTACTCGTACTTTACAAAAGGGGATATTTAAAGTGATAAAACTGCTTACAACAAATCATTTTGAGGCGGCGGCAGTAATACTTTTTGGTATAGGTTTTATGAATATGCTGCTTCAGGATAACTTAATTAAAAAGTTTATAGGCCTTAATATTATGGATACTGCCATATATCTTTATCTTGTATCATATGGCTATGTAATTGGACGCTCAGCGCCTATTGCTGAAGTGGGCAAAGCGGCGCAGTTTGAAGAGTTTATAAACCCAATACCCAGCGGCCTTGTGCTTACGGGCATAGTTGTTTCGGTAAGCGTTACGGCTTTTTCTCTGGCGCTTATACAAAGGCTTTATAAAAAATATGGCACTTTAAGCTTTGACGAAGTGCTTAGAAAATTAAGAAGCGGGGAGGCCAACACTTATGATTCTGACTCATAACATAGCCCATAATATACCTTTTATAAGTATATTTCTGGCGATGTTTGCCGGAATAATAACTCCGCTAATAAACAGCGGCAGAAAAAGCTGTCTTTTACATAAGTCGGTTACAGTTTTAATAGGTATACTTTCGCTTTTGCTGTTATTTCATGTAGAGTTTAATCAGGAAAGATTTACATTCCTTATGGGTCACTTTCCGTCCCCTTGGGGTAACGAGCTTAAGGCCGGGCCTATGGAAGCTGTGCTGGCTGTAGTATTTTCAGTTGTTATGTTCCTTACGGTTTTGGGCGGCCAGTACATGATAGAAAAAGATGTGGCCGAAAATAAGCAGAATTTGTATTTTGTAATGCTTAACCTGCTTTTTGGCTCAATGCTGGCCCTTATTTATACAAATGATATATTTACCGGCTATGTTTTTATAGAGATTAACACTATTTGTTCCTGTGCCATTATAATGAGTAAGGATTCCGGAAGCGGAATACTGGCTACAATACGTTACCTTATAATGAGTATACTGGGCTCAGGTCTTATACTTTTTTCAATAGCACTTCTCTACACCTTAACAGGTCAGCTTTTGTTCCCTCAGCTTAAATCAGGTATAATGCAGCTTGCAAATACTGGGGAATATATGTTTCCTATGACAATAACAGCCGGAATATTTACACTGGGTATAGCTGTAAAAAGCGCTCTTTTCCCGTTTCATACTATGCTGCCGGGAGCTTATGATGCGGCAACGCCGTCTTCAAGTGGAATACTTTCAGGTTTAGTGCTTAAAAGCTATATAATTTTTTTAATTAAAGTTTACTATTGTGTTTTTACAATAGAGTACCTGAGAGAAATAAAAATAACTAATTTAATATTCTTTTTAGGTGTATGCGGAATGATATTCGGCTCTGTAATGGCTCTTAAAGAAAGGCGTATACGCCGTATGTTGGCCTACTCATCAGTTGCTCAGATAGGTTATATATACATGGGCTTAGGTCTTGGCACAAGTATAGGCGCAACGGCAGCAATGCTGCATATAGTGGCTCATGCAGTTACAAAATCTATGCTTTTTGTATGTACTGGCCGAATGAAGGATATTTCTCTTGCTGGTGAAGCAGACCATTGTTTAAGAGGTATAGGGCATAAAGCGCCGGTTTCTGCTGTTGGTTTTACAATAGGGGCACTTTCTATTATAGGCATACCGCTTTTTGCGGGCTTTGCCTCAAAACTGTATTTGGCTTTGGCATCGTTTTACTCGCCGCTTAAAATGGCTGTATCTCTTATAATGCTTGCCATCAGCATGGTATTAAATGCCATGTATTTTATACCGCCTGTTGTGGATATATGGCGTCCGCTTAACGAAAAAGACGCAAATTACAGAATAGAGCCTGATATTCGTCCGGTATTTATAACGGCGGTGGTGCTTTTTATAGCGGTTAACTTTTTTGTAGGCACATGCTATGAGAGCATATTTGATATTTTTGAGGTTGGGGTTGCCCTTATGCGCTGATGCGCTGTGTGTATGTTTATAAATTTGGAGGATTTATCTGATGGGTAATTATTTATTGCTTTTCCCTGTGTTTTTCCCTATAATCTGCGCATTTTTTATGCCATTTTTGAAAAAACAGCGTCAGAAAGAGTTAATTGTGCCTTTGCTGCTGGCAGTTGAAATTATTGTTGTTTTTATGCTGGCTTTTGGCCAATTTAAAGAGATAGAGGTTTGGCGCATAAGCAGTCTTTTAAGTATCTCTTTTTCTAATGACGGATTAAGCAGGCTTTATTCCTGCCTTATATCGGTTATTTGGTTTTTAGCTGCTATTTTTTCAATGGAATATATGAAGCATGAAAAGCATGTGGAACGATTTTTTATGTTTTATATGGCGTCTTTAGGCGTACTTATGGGTATTTCATTTTCGTCAAACTTTATGACTATGTATTTGTTCTATGAGTTTATGACTCTTTCAACAGTGCCGCTTGTACTGCATACCGAAACCCACGATGCCATAGCTGCTGGACTTAAATATCTTGGTTATTCCATATTTGGTGCAGGCCTTGGTCTTATAGGCTTCTTTTTCCTGTGTATTTATGGCAGTACAACAAGCTTTACTGCTGGTGGTGTTTTAGACCCGGCTGTTATAGCAGGGCACGAAAACTTTTTAAGAATAGTGTATTTAGGCATGATGATAGGCTTTGGCTGTAAAGCTGGTATGTATCCGCTTCACGCTTGGCTTCCTACGGCGCATCCAGTAGCACCAGCGCCTGCCAGTGCAGTGCTTTCTGGTATTATTACAAAATGCGGTGTTCTTGCCATAATAAGAACTACGTATTATCTTTTTGGTGTTGATTTTGTAAGAGGTACATGGGTGCAGAATGTAATTTTAGTTCTTGCCATAGGTACTATATTTATGGGCTCAATGCTGGCCTATAGAGAAAAAATGCTTAAAAAGCGCCTTGCATATTCGTCTATAAGCCAAGTGTCTTATGTGCTCTTTGGTGTATTTCTTATGACACCTCAGGCTTTATGTGGTGCGCTTTTGCAGGTTGTGGCCCATGCCATAGCTAAAAATGCGCTTTTCCTCTCAGCCGGAGCTGTTATATATAAAACAGGTCATACCTATGTTAACGAGCTTAAAGGTATAGGCAAGCAAATGCCTGTAGTTATGATTTGCTTTACAATAGCCAGTCTTTCACTTGTGGGTATACCTCCTACAGGTGGATTTATAAGCAAATGGTTTTTGGCAACAGGTGCTCTGGAGTCCTCGGCGTATGGCATTATACCGATTATAGGTGTAACTGTGCTTATAATTTCGGCTTTGCTTACAGCAGGTTATCTTTTAACAATTGTTGCTGATGGTTTTTTCCCAGGGAAAGATTTTGATTATTCAAAGCTTGAGAAAAAAGAGCCTAATTATTTAATGCTTGTGCCTTTAATGGTTTTAGCCGCAGGTGTTTTGGCTGTAGGTATAATGCCTTCTGGTCTTATAGATGTTTTTTCAAGTATTACCCAAGATATATTTTAATTAATGGTGGCAGTGCTTTTGCTGCGGGGGACTGATTATGAATTCGTATTTGACTTTGCTACCGGTTATATTTCCGTTTATAAGCTGTTTTTTTATACTTGCTAAGCCCTTTGAAAACAGAACAAAAATGCGGTATTTTACAATAACTATAGTTGTTATAAATACAATACTGTCTATTTTTTCTATACTGAATTATCAGCATACTTATATAAACATAATTCAGTTTTCCGACCACATAAAAATAGCTTTTAAAATAGACGGTCTTTCAAAGGTGTTCGGCACTATGGTTGCGCTTTTATGGCCGGCTACAACTTTATACGCTTTTGAATATATGAGCCACGAAAAAGACGAGCAAAGGTTTTTTACATTCTTTGTAATGTCTTTTGGCGTTACAATGGGTATTGCTTTTGCGGCTAATATGTTTACTATGTATCTGTTTTATGAGTTTTTAACATTGGCAACTCTGCCTCTTGTTATACACGAAATGGATGCAAAGGCCTTTCATGCCGGCAAGATGTATATAATATTTATGATGAGCGGTGCGGCGCTTGCTTTTATAGGTCTTGTAATTATTATATGCTATGGTGAAAGCACTGATTTTTATATGGGCGGTACACTTAATTACCTTGCTGTAAGAGGTAATGAAAACATACTTCGCCTTGTATATGTGCTTACGTTTTTCGGTTTTGGTGTTAAGGCGGCAGTATTTCCGCTTTTTATGTGGCTGCCTACGGCGTCAGTTGCGCCAACGCCTGTTACGGCATTGCTTCATGCTGTTGCCGTAGTAAAGGCAGGAGCTTTTGCTATAATACGGCTTACGTATTTTTCATACGGTACTTATCTGCTAAAAGGTACTTGGGCCCAGTATGTAGTTATGGCAACGGCCCTTATAACAATACTTATAGGCTCTACAATGGCACTTAAAACAAGCCATATAAAGCGGCGTCTTGCCTATTCTACAATAAGCAATCTTTCATACATACTTTTCAGCGTTTCACTTATGACTCAGGAAGGCCTTTCCAGCGGTCTTTTGCACATGGTATATCACGCTGTTATTAAAATTACACTCTTTTTCTGTACCGGTGCTATATTGGTGCAGACTGGAAGGCAGTATGTAAAAGAAATAGAGGGCATAGGCATGAAAATGCCTATTATATTCGGGTGCTTTACAATTTGTGGTTTTGGCCTTGTAGGTGTGCCGCCGTTTGCTGGATTCCACAGCAAATGGAATATAGCCGTTTCGGCTGTAAGGGCGCATAATCCTTTGGCCTATGCCGGCATTTATGTACTTATAATTTCGGCACTGCTTACAGCTCTTTACATATTTACAATACTTATAGCGGCATACTTCCCTAAACCTGAGGCAATAGCCGAAAGGGATGACAGCAATGTAAAAGACCCAGGACCGCTTATGACAGTTACTATTATTTCGTTAACTATAACATCGGTAATACTGGGATTTTTCCCTACACCGCTTTTGTATATGTTTAACTCAATAGCCTCTAAGATTTAAAAGGTAAGGTGGTTTATTTTGAAAGAAAACAGCATGCTTTTGGCATTTATAGCTTTTTTTCCTATGCTTTCGGCCTTTGTAAGCTATGCCATAGGCAGAAAAAATAAAAATGCAAGAAACCGTTTTGCCTGCGCTGTTACGGCAGTTGAGTTTTTAGCTGTGCTGGCGGCATCTTTCGGCCCAGCTGAGTTGGACATAAAAGGTGTATTTGCTTTAGGCATAAATTTTGAAAGCGGCGGTTTAAGAAGTGTACTTATGGTGCTGGCGGCTTTTGTTTGGCTTATGTCAACACTGTTTTCAAATGAGTACTTTGCCCATTATCGCAACCGCAACAGATACTACTTTTTTATGCTCTCTACATTAGGCGCTACAATGGGAGTATTCCTTTCAGCTGATTTTTTTACAACGCTGATATTTTTTGAGATAATGTCGTTTACATCATGGGTTCTTGTAATGCATGACGAAACGGAAAACGCCATAAAAGCCGGTATGACTTATCTAACAGTAGCCGTAATAGGCGGACTTGTAACATTAATGGGAATGTTCTTTTTGTACCGTGCGTCAGGTACAATGCGCTTTGATGAGCTATCTGTTTTTATGGCTAATATTGAGGATAAAAAGCCGTACTATATATATGGCCTTATGGTGCTTACTGGTTTTGCGGCTAAAGCCGGAGCTTTTCCGCTGCATATATGGCTTCCAGAGGCACACCCTGTTGCTCCAGCGCCTGCCAGTGCGCTTTTAAGCTGTGTACTTACAAAAACCGGTATATTTGGTGTTCTTGTTTTAAGTACTCAAATATTTATGTATGATGCGCAGTGGGGGCTTTTTATACTAATTACAGGAACGATTACAATGTTTTTAGGTGCTTTTTTGGCACTGTTTTCAATCAATTTAAAGCGTACTCTTGCCTGCTCGTCACTTTCACAGATAGGCTTTATACTGGTAGGCATAGGTATGCAGGGCCTTTTGGGCGAGCATAACGCTATTGCTGCCGGGGGCACAATACTTCATATAGTAAACCATTCTGTAATTAAAATGACTCTGTTTTTGTGTGCCGGTGCAGTGTATATGAATATACATGAATTGGACTTAAATAAAATCCGCGGCTGGGGAAGAGATAAACTTCTTTTAAAAATTGTGTTTTTGCAGGGCCTTTTAGGTATAGGCGGTATACCCCTTTGGGGCGGATATATAAGCAAAACACTTTTGCATGAGAGCATAGTGGAGTATATTGCGCTTTTAAACCAATCAGGCCAAAGTGCTGTTTTATTTAATGTTATAGAATGGATATTCCTTATATCAGGCGGTCTTACATTGGCTTATATGACAAAGCTTTTTGTAGCTGTATTTATTGAAAAAGCCCCAAATAAGCCTCATGAAAATAATAAGCCTGATAATAAGTATTTAACCAAAACATCAGCTTTTGTTTTAATATGCTGTGGTGTTTTAATTTCCGTTTTCGGCCTTCTGCCTAATGCTGTAATGGGTAATATAGCGGATATGGCAAGGAGTTTTATGAACAGCCATAACATGGAACATGCGGTACATTATTTTGCGTGGGTTAATTTAAAAGGCGCTGTTATATCTGTAGCTATAGGCGCTGTGGTATATTTTGGATTTATACGTGTTTTCCTTATGGCTAAAAGCCAAAACGGACAAAAGACTTATGTTGATTTGTGGCCGAAGTGGCTCAGTATTGAAAAAGAAATATACAGGCCAGTTCTTTTGCGTATTCTGCCGTCAATAGGCGGAGCTTGTGCCCATGTTATGAATTGTTCTTTTGAGTTTATATGCTCAAAAACTGTACCAGCTGCCGGAATAGTGTGTGAAAATGTTTTAAACCCGTCTTTTGAGGACTTTTACAAGGCATTGTATTTTATAATGTCAAAAGTAGTTGAGTTTGTAAGTGGGCTTATAGAAAATATTTTCCTTTGGCTTCTTATAGTTGGTGTAATTATAATAAGGCTGTTTAAAAGTATGTATGATTACATGCTTCAGGTGGTGCTTTATTTATTCTTTAACTATGACGAAATTTCATATGAAGGTAAGCGCAACTTCCGAAAAGATGCGTACTTTTCACGATTTTCTGTTGATAAATACGGTGAAGAACGAGGAATGCGAGAAAACCTTTCAATATCCCTTATGCTTTTTGGCTTAGGTGTTGTATTGGCTCTTATATACCTTATAATATAAAAAATTGTGTCCGCTTTTAATGCGGACATTTTTTATATACATGAAGTGTTAACATTTACTTAACTTTTTATTGTCAAAAACATTTGATTTTTAAAGGCTTTTTCTTTAAAGTGTCACACTATTGTCCCACTATTTAAAAAAATCAACTCTAAAAAAATAAAATATCCCCCGTCTATTTTTTTCGAGCTCCGGACTATTGCGTAATGGGTGTGGGTGGGACTTCCAACTCTACCCACCTTTTAACGCTTTGGGGTGTTAAAGTGACAAACTATGCTTAAATCTTGCATTATCTAATAAATAATTTAAAACTGTATTCTCGGTTGAGCTGTAGCCGCTATACTTCCATGCGCTAAAGCTGCTACGGTAAGCATGAGCGCTTATAATGTCCTGCCTGTATCTCTCTTGTAAGGTTTTGTTCTTTGATAGAGTAAATAAAGCCTTATTATTAATAACTGATACTTTCGACGGCGTTGTTTGTCTTTCCCGTGCTATGTCTGCTATTGTAAGCCCTTTATAGTATATCTGTTTAATAACTTCTTGCTGTGTGTTGTTTAATCCCTCTATAGCTGTGTTAAGGTCTGCGCTAAGCTGTTTATTATATATAGCTCTTTCGGTTTCTTCTATTTTCTCGGTCGCTGCTTCATCTGGTAACGTGTCCGCGATTGTCAACGCGTTCCCTTCCTCATCTGTTGTTAATGGTGCGTCAATGCTTATGCAGTGATTTAATGTTGTTTTGCTCCGGTAGCCCGCTAAAGCATTAAAAGTGTTTTTTAGGTGGTAGGTTAAATATGTTGTGAGCTTATAGCCTGTTTCTTTTTTGTAGGCATATACAGCTTCTAAGAGTGCAAAAAAAGCCTCTTGCTGAACATCGTCAAGCGTTGTACCTGTTTTGCGGCAGTCATCTTCATGTAGCTTATACCATTTACGAACTATTCTTTTTATTAGAGGTTCAGTCTGAAGCCAAAGGTTTTCTATAAGCTCATGGTGTCCGCTCTGTATCATTAAAGCTAAACTTTCATTTGTCACACTTGCCAACTCCTTACAAGGTTTTCTTTTTATTGTATCATGGTTATGTTAAAAATACGAACAAAAAAGAACAAATAAGAACAAATAAGAACTTCTATTCTTATAAAACGTGTATAGCTGTTTTGTTGGTTTTTCCGTTTTTTTAAAAAAGAAAACAAGGACATAAAAAAGTTTAGCAACACGATAACGCGCGCGGTGACTCCGATTGAATTGTACTCATCAGTTTTGCTAATTTATGGACACGATAACGCACGCCATGAAGATGAGCGGAGTCTGATTACGGTCACCGACACGATAACACGCGTGTTGTGGACTACTCAAAATTGAGGAGTCATATAAAAATTTGACGGCACAAAATTGTGCCGTCAAAAATTGGTTTGCAAGTCTCTGAAAATGTTTAACGGCTAAAAATTGAGCCGTTATAACGCAAAGGGCGTCACTTTGAGTGACTCCCATGACTACGGCTAAACCGTACTCATGTTAAAACATATCAAAATTAGTGTTTTACGGCGCCGTATTGCTGTTTTACGGCTTTGACGATAAATATATCAGCCAAAGCATGAAACGGTAAAAAAACAGTAAGCTATCTATGCAATTAAAAGAAAATACAGCCATTAAAAAAACCGCCGTTAATATTGGCGGTTAATAGGTTACACCCTAAAAAGATGTAAAGTTATGCTGTTTTAGAAAAATCAATTACAGCTATATCTTGAATAGCTTTTTTGCAAGTTTCTATAATTTGTTCAAGCTTTTGAACGGTTACAGCGGTATAACTAACCTCGTTACACTCCGAACACTTGTAACACGGAACATTCCGAACTATAACAAGGCAGTTACCTAAATCGGTTACACTCGTAGTTAGTCCTTTTTCAGCTTTCGCACCGCATTCGGCACACTTCATAATTACACCTTCCTTCTTGTTTTTAAATCTGTTTCCCATATTGTAACATCTGGATAATAAGCTGTAATTAAATAAATAAACTCATCATCTAAGCCTACAACCACATGAATATATTTATTATTTACAGTACAGCCAAGAATTAAACAGCTGGGAAATGGTTTATCATCTTCATACTGTTTTATTATTTCGCCTGTAGAAATGGCGTTTACAATGTCATTGACATATATTTTACGTTCAAAAAGCCTTATACGGGCATGTTCTGTTATTATTATGTTCTCTAACCTGTTTAACGCTTTCAAGGTGTTAATATCAATCATTCGGACACCGCCTCTTTAATGACGTTATCCCTGCTCATTGTTTCGTCAATAGCTCTATTAATAAAACCATTGACACTTTCACCGTTTGCCTCTGCATGAGCTTTGATAATGTCTTTTTGACCTTTAGATGTGCGTATTTTAATTTCATCATAATTGTTTTTCATGTATTTACTTACTGCTTTTTGTTGAGCTTTTGAAGCTGGCATGTAATCACCTCTTTTGTTGAAATGGACTTGTTTTTTATAAATACACATCTTCCATTATAGATATATAATAGCATAAATGTATATTGGGTACAATATACATAATTACTAATATATCGGGTACAATATTGTTTAATATGTCTATTGATATATCGGGTACAATATATTATAATAAGTACATAAAGTTGATACAGAACAAAGCGAAGGTAGACGGGTAAAACCAAGAATACCACATAACAGCCGGACAGGATAAGAAACAGACTGCAACTCCAAAGGATAGAGATAAACTTAATGCCACCGGCGGCTTGACTGTAAGACTTTAATACTAAACCAGAGAGGGGATAACAAACATGACTGACAGAGTATTAAATAACAAAGTTAAAAAACTAAAAGCATTGCAGGAGCAAGCCGCAAAGCTGGACAAGGCTATAAAAGAGCTGGAGACAGCCCTCAAAGACGAAATGACAGCAAGAGAGGTTGAAGAAATAAAGAGCGGTGATTATACAGTCAGATATAAGACAGTGGAAAGTAACCGTTTTGACAGCAAAGCTTTTAAAATAGCTTATGAAAGCCTCTATAATCAGTATTTAAAGGCAACATCAACAAAACGATTTACAATAGCATAAATAAAAATATAGAGCCGTGTAAACGGCTCTTTTTGCCTATTAAAGCATATTAACACAAGTCAAAAGCTCGGCAACGTCTTTATGCGTATATACCTTTTCGGTTATATCGTTAGAGGCGTGTCCCATAATCTTTTTAATTGCAATCTTGTTCATTCCGGCACTATCTGCCAGGCTTGCGAATGTATGCCGACCGTCATGCGGCAGATGTTCCATGCCAAGACGGTTCATCATTTCAGCGAAGTAAATTCTATAAGTGTTATATATGATTTTTTTACCGTTGGCTGATACAAGATATTCATTATTGAGATTGTACCTCTTACGCACAAACGGCAATACCTTGTTATTTAGCGGTATAATGCGTTCTTTGCCAGCTTTTGTCTTTAAACCACCAAAATCATATAGGCTTCACTCAAAAACACGTTCTCAGTGTGTATAGACAGCAATTCAGAAGGTCTAAGGCAGCTGTATATCATTATCAAAACAGTGTCTGCCCATGGCTCGGAGAAAACCGAATTAAACAGGGTGGTTATTTCCGTTTTGGAAAAGGCCTTGTGAATATTGGACTGTGGTCTTTCTCCAATTTTAACAAATTCAGCATAGTTTTTATTTACTATGTCAAGCTCAATAGCAATATCAAATAACTGGTGAAGAAGCGCTTGCACATGGCTTTTTGTCTGCCAGGAACGGTCTATTTCATCAATAATCGCCTGTAATTGATATGTTTTTAAGTCCTTGATATATTTATTATGAATAGGCTTTAAATGCTTATAGGCGGCGTTATATACGTTAATTCCGCTGTTGGATATTTTATCAAACTTCCTTTTTTTAAATATCTCCCACATATCAGCAATAGTTGCACCATTTAGGTTTATATCATACGGGTTTTTATTATATTCCGTAAGAGCCGCAATAGCTTCCGGCTGTGTGGCATAGTAGCCGATGTAAATATATCTTGCTGTGTTTTTATCCCATATTCGTGCGGCGTATGGCTTTCGCCTGTTTCCGGAAAGAGTCTGGACACTGCCAAAGCCTTTTGGTAATCGTTTCATAAAAAAGACCGCTTCCTTTCTATATTAAAATTTGGGTATAGAAAATAAAGCGGTTGTATGCTATAATCAAATTGGTGTTAGGTTGTAGCAATACAGCCGCTTTTTACTTCCCTGTGTTGGCGCACAGGGTTGTTTTTTGTCAACTTGTCGAAAATCCTTACAAGTTCATTTTGAAGTTTCTAAACAATTTAAACGGTTGAAGCTTAGCTTGCACACGCTCCTGCATTGTTAATTAGTCTTTTTATGGTTTCGCTTCATTTTCGAGTGATAGCGGCATTGAATAACGAGTAAACAGCGAGCTAATCAAAATATTATACATATCTTCATCAATTGTTTTTTCGGAATACAGCTTATATATCTTTTCAAATTCCCGCACGGCTGAAGTTATCAAAGGGACATGAAAAACTATTTCACTAATTGATGAGTTTATATCATCATTCGTTACAAGCTCGATGTTGTAAGGAGATAACCAATAATCATGTAAGCTTAATTCATACAAAAAACTTAGAATATCAGAACATGTCTCAATTTTGCCGCTTTTCTTTTTTTCGCTTAACCCACATAACCAATCAATTGAAACATTACATTTGTTCGCTATATTTGCGACAACTTCCAAAGACGGATTTTTTGTACCGTTTTCATACGCTGAAATTGTAGCAGCTGTGCTATTTACAAATTTTGCAAACTCTTTTTGTGTTTCATTTCTTGCGTTTCTAATTTCTTTTATCCTTTCAGAGAATATTTTTTTATTATACATAATCATATCACCCTTTTATTGTTGTTGGCTGGTTACAATTATGATAACACTATAATAACATTAATTCTACAGATAAGTCGATATTATATAAAAATATATTTTTATAAATGAAAGTATAATTAATATCAAAAAGTATTGACATTGGTGAAATTATAAAGTATAGTATAGTTTATAAAATATAGTATAGAAACGAGGTGTAAACATGAAAATAGACAGGGTTAAACTGGCTATGATAATGGCAAAAGAACGAATTAATATTACTGAATTGTCTAAAAAAGCAAGGGTATCAAGAGCAACTATAAGTTATGCTAAGGCTGGAAGAACAGTATCAATAGAAATGGCGGCTAAGTTAGCAGTAGCTCTTAATGTCGGACTTGATGAAATTATAGACAAAACAGCGCAAGAACAAGAAAAAACAGTTTAAAGCCTTTTATAGGTTTAGGAACGAAAGGAGATAAAAGCACTATGAATTATGACGAATTAGCTCAAAGAATTGTAGAACAAGCTTTAAAACTTTTGAAAGAAAGGCACTAAAAAATGGAACGTGAAAGCTTTATTTTTTATGCTTCTTTTCTTGAAGGGATAGAAGCTTTAAACTCAGCTGAGGAAAAATGGGAAGCTGTAAAAGCTATATTTGATTATGGGCTTAAAGGTATTGACAAACCGCCCGAAGGGTATGCGAAAATTCCGTATATAATGGCAAAACCGCAAATAAACGCTAATAATCAGCGATACGAAAATGGTAAAAAAGGCGCTGAGTATGGGAAATTAGGCGGTAGACCAAGAAAAGACGGGGAACTCAAAAACCCCATAGGGGTTAATGATAAAAACCCCAAGAAAACCCCTAATGATAATGTAAATGTAAATGATAATGTTAATGAAAATGTTAATGTTAATGAAAATGAAAATGTAAATAAAAATAATAAAAATACTATGTGCAAAGCTGAAGCTTTGGCACTGTTTGAGCGAGTATGGAAACTATACCCAAACAAAAAAGGCAAGGCACAAGTAAGTGAAACCCAGAAAAAGCGTCTACTCACAATCGGAGAGTCCGCCTTAGTTAAAGCGATTGAACGCTACAAGACGGCATTGTTGCAGGATGGCGGCTGGAGAAAACCACAGAACGGCAGTACTTTTTTCAATAGTGGGTATGTTGATTACCTTGACGAAAACTATGAGCCATACAGCTTTGCAACAGAGGGGGCAAAGAGTATTGGAGAATACGAAAGCGAATTTGACAGACGAATTAGAGAGGCCAAAGAGCGAGGAGAAACACTCCCAGATGATGAACAATTCGACTTCTGACAGTGTGTGTCCTATATGCAACGGCAAAGGCTTTGTTATAACCTGGCAGAAAGACGAAAGAGGCAATCTCACAGAGTATGCGAGGCGTTGCCAATGTCAGGACAAAGCGGAGCAATTAAAGCTAAAAGGCACATCAGGCATTCCGGCGGAATACGAAAAGTGCACAGTGCGCAGTTTTGATATAAGCCTCTACAAAGACGCTGAAACGGCAAAAAAGATTAAACATGCCGCAGGGGAGTATATAAACCACTTTCAGCAATTTAGGGAACAAGGAAAAGGGTTATATTTTTATAGCCGAGCAAAAGGGAGCGGAAAGACACGGCTTGCGTGTTCGTTAGGTAATGCAGTCATAGCAACGAACACAATGCGAGTTAGTTATATCAAGACTATAGAGCTATTGAGCATGATTAAAGACACATACAACAAGAAAGACGCAGAAATAACAGAAAAAGAAGTTTTAGACAGTATAAAAAAAGCGCCGTTTCTAATTGTTGATGATATAGGCACAGAAAAAACAAGTGAGTGGGTAAACAGCATATTTTTAGAAATACTTGACTATCGTATATCGCATTTACTTGTAACTATTTTTACAAGTAATGTGCCACAAAGCGACTTAAAGCTTGATGAGCGTATAGTCGATAGAATAATCAAAATGAGCATTGAAATACACTTTCCCGAGGAAAACATAAGGCGAAAAAAAGCCAATACGGAATGCAGCGAACTTTTGAAGATATTAGGAATATAACTTTTTTAGCTGTTTTACGGCACTGTAAGCGAGTTTTGCGGATTGGTAATATAAATTATTGTCGGAAGAATAAAAATTGATTTAAGGCGCGTATAACGGCGTTTTAGAGGGTATAAACGATAGGAGAAAAAGGAATGGAGAATCAATATAATTTTTGTTTTGAATTCGATAAAGTTTGTATTAGTTTTGATTGTGTTAAGGGTTTAGCTTATATGTTATGGGAATCTATGGCAGAAGGTGCAAACGAAGTAAATGAAGACCACACAAACGCCTCTTATCTTCTATACACACAGTTAGAGGAATGTGTTAAAAATTTAAGAAACGTCCAAAAAAAAGCTTATGAACTGTACAGAGAAACAGCTCATAAGCAAGACCCTTAAACAGGGATAACAAACAAATTAATAATAGCATACATTACTTAGAATTACAATACGAAAGGAGATTTTTAAATGTTTTTTATAAAAGACGCTGTGACAGGTAGAGAAGTTGAGTTGTGGGAAGAAGATATTTATACATATTGCCCAGAGTGCGGAAAGAGGCTTTATCCGTTTAAAGACATGGGAATACAAGAGTTTTTGGACGGCTTCCCAGAAGATTATAATTTCGAGTTTATCTCTACTACTTTAATTTGCGAGGATTGCACAAAGAAGATAAAAGAGGTTGAATAAATGGAAGATAACAAATATATAAAATTCTGTATTGAACAAATGCAGAATATGACAGAACAGGAACAAAGATATATATACTGTTTCATTAAAGGACTGATTAAGGAATAAAACTAAAGCCGAGCAAAAAGCTCGGCTTTTCCTCTTTCTTTAGGCTGAGAAAGAGTCGAAAGAAGTTTTTTATATGTGAGAGTATTATATATTTTTAAAGAGCTAAAATCAATAACTTTTTGTTTAATTATATAGAACAATTTGTTTTATGTGTTGTCACATTATAGTCACACTATTTTATAAAATTCTGTAAAAATCTTTGAAACAGTATGCTTTTTTACTTATCTTTATGCTTTTTGTAAAACATATAAAAGTTAACATTTACTTAATTGAACAGACTGTAAAAATGTGGTACAATTTTTTTAATGATTTTGGTGTATTGTTGAATTTATGGTAATAAGAGTAAGGACTGATTCGTATGTCGGATGAAGCAAAATTTGAAGAAATGGTAAAAAACGGGAAATTGGAAAAAATAGAGTACGATTTGTATAACCCAGACCCAGACAAAGGCCTTACAGAAGAACAGGTAAAAGAACGTACCGAAAGCGGCCTTAATAACTGCCATGGTGATATGTCATCTAAAACTGTAGGGGATATAATAAAGGAAAACTGTTTGACGTATTTTAACATGGTTTTTGCCGTTATTACAGTGCTTGTTATAATTTCGGGAAAGCTAAACGATTTGCTTTTTCTCCCAATAATTATAGCCAACACATGTATAGGTATTGTTCAGGAAATACATTCCAAAAGAGTGCTGGACAAGCTCAGCGTACTTAATGCTGCCAAAGCAAATGTTATTCGCGACGGCAAAAGTGTAAGAGTTAACGCCGATGATGTGGTGTTAAACGATATATGTGAGTTTACATCAGGAAACCAGATTTGTGCCGACTGTGTTGTAAAAAGCGGTCATGTAACTGTAAACGAGTCCCTCATAACAGGTGAAAGTGATGAGGTTTATAAAGGCGAAGGCGATAAACTGCTTTCAGGAAGCTTTGTAGTAACAGGCACATGCCGTGCTATGGCAGAAAGGGTGGGCATTAACTCATATGCTGCAAAACTCACATTGGAAGCTAAGAAAATAAACAACAAAGAGCAATCCCAAATGATACGCTCTATGAACCGTATACTCATTTTTTTGGGCATAGCCATTATACCTATAGGCATAATACTTTTTGTTCAGCAGTTTGGAATTAAAGGTTATGGCTTTGGTGAGAGTATTTCAACTACAGTGGCGGCTGTTATAGGCATGATACCAGAGGGCATGTATCTTTTAACAAGTGTTGCCCTTGCT
>CALWEX010000086.1 GCA_944377425.1 uncultured Clostridia bacterium | reverse complement strand
AAACAGCAACACACAAATTACTGATTACGGCAAATATAGTCAAGTTGTTAATATGACCGACTACACAGAACCAAAACAAAGCGATGGAGAAACAACATTTGATTTTTCAAATTCTCCTCAGGCTCCTACAAGGTTTTATTTTGAAGGCAAAGACCCTGAGCTTATTTCACCTCTGCCATGGGACTTTGATGTAAGCTATAAATTAAACGGTGTACCATATAAAGCCGAAGACCTTCCAGGTGCAAGCGGCCTTATAGAAATAAATATAGACGCCATACCAAACGAAAACGCCGTTGATTATTATAAAAACAATTTTATGCTTGAGGCAGCATGTGTTGTTGATATGGACAACACACTAAGCGTTGAGGCACCGGGCAGCCAAATGGTAACTGTAGGCAGTCTTAAAACAATAGTATTTTTTGCCCTTCCTGGAGAAGAACAGCATTTTCAGATTTCAATAGGTTCTAATGATTTTGAGTTTTCCGGTATTATGCTTATGATGCAGCCGGCTACAATGAGCCAAGTGGATAAAATTACCGACTTGCGTGACGCCAAAAACGATATTGAGGATTCTGCTGACGCCATAAGCGACAGCCTTGATGTTGTACTTGATACATTAGACGCTATGCAAAGCGGCCTTCAAAATACATCTGACGGCCTTAAAAAGCTTGATGAAGCACGAAACACAATAAATGAGTCAAAAGGCGGTGTTTACGAGGAAGCCGACACAGCTTTAAGCGATATGGAGGAACTGAGCAAATCCCTTGAGCCTTACAGTGCTCATTTTGACAACGCACAAAAAGCTGTAAACGACATTAATGACAATTTAAACAACCTTAATGACTCTTTGCAGAACTTTTCAGATACATTAAGCGATATTAAAGACACAGCACAGGCTATTGACGAAAATTTAGATGCCATAGATGAGCTTATTACAACATCCGATGAGGATAAAGATAAATGGAATGAGGTTCTTACCTCTCTTTCTGATAATCTTGATAAATTCTCATCTCAGTCAGAAAATTTAGAAACATATTTAAAAGGCATTGAATCTGCCGGAAACAATTTAGGCAACAGCCTTGAATACCTTTCAAGCGACGGCAACGTGCAGTATATATCCGACGCACTTATGGAAGCTTTTTCAACTGAAGGCGATGTAAATGCCGGCGGTATATGGGCCACATTATACTCTATACAGTATCTGGCATCTGATTTAAGCGCTTTAAGCAAAAACGTAGGCAATTTATGCGGCATTTTATCAGGGGAGGATTCTGGTATTGATATAGACCAGCTGGTAAAAGACATTTCAGAGCTTTCAAAACTTTGCCAAAATACAGTAGATAACATATACTCTCATAGTGATGACTACCACAGCATAATTGAAAACTCAAAAGAAATTACAGAAATTATATCCGATGCAACCGACAAGGCCGACGAAACCCTTAACGCCATTAACGCCTCTGTTGAAACAGCCAACAAATACAAAGCCGATATAGATACACTTATAGCCGACAGCAAAAACACTGTTGAAAAAGCCAACAAAAGTCTTACATCACTTCACAGCTTTTTAACTAAGCTTGAAGATATGATTAAAACATCAGGTGAGAGCCTTAATGCTGGTACAGAAGCAACAATTAACGGTCTTGTAGATGTTCTTGCAGAGTCAATATCAGGTCTTTCACAGACTAATGTAATAAAAAACGCCAAAGATACAATTAAAGACTTAGCAGACAGCAAATGGGACGAATACACAGGCGAAGACAATAATCTGCTTAATTTAGACTCATCACTTCCGGCTCTTTCATTTACATCAGATAAAAACAGCGCTCCTGAAAGTGTTCAGGTAATATTAAGAACAGAAGAAATAACAGCCGATGACGAGGATGAAGCACCAGATGTAAACGAGGATACAGGCATAGCCGGCACACCTTTTACAAGAATAGTAAGTGTGTTTAAAAAGATATTCGGTTTAATAAAAAGCTTCTTCTCTTAATGGCAAATAATTAATATTTAACACTAAAAATAATCGCCGCATGCATATAAAACATACGGCGGTTTATTTTTTCTTTAAACATTCCTATACAAACATAAAAAACCGCCTGTTTAAACAGACAGTTTTTGTTTATAAGTTATTTAATTTCCGCATTCAATGCTTATTTCGTTAAATACATCAAGTATATCGTTTACGCCGGTTTTCTTTTTGTCCTCACCGGATTTATCAATTACTATTCCGCCTTTGTGCATCATTATAAGGCGGTTGCCGTATTCCACAGCATACCTAAGGTTATGTGTTACCATAAGTGTAGTAAGATGCTTTTCTTTAACAACTTTATCTGTAAGCTCCATTATAATATCCGCAGTTTTAGGGTCAAGAGCTGCTGTGTGCTCATCAAGTATAAGGAACTTAATATCTGTCATAGTAGCCATTAAAAGAGCCATTGCCTGTCTTTGTCCGCCGGAGAGTGCCCCCACTTTAACATGAAGCTTATCTTCAAGGCCAAGATTAAGGCTTTTAAGCTGTTCCTTGTAAAAGTTAATGCGGCTTTTATTAATACCCATGCTCAAACCATAGCTTTTTTTCTTGTTGTCTGCTATAGCCATGTTCTCAAGTATAGTCATATCAGGGCAAGTACCCATAGCAGGGTTCTGGTAAACTCTGCCTATATCGTTATATCTTAAAAATTCCTTTTTGTTTGTTATATCTTCGCCGTTTATAACTACATTTCCACCATCTACATGTATGCTTCCGCATATTATGTTAAGCATAGAAGTTTTACCTGAGCCGTTAGAGCCTACAACTGATACAAAATCCCCATCGCCTACAGTTAAGTTAAAGCCGTTAAACAGACACATTTCGTTTATAGTACCTACATTATAGTATTTTTCAATATTTTTAAGCTCAAGCATTCTTCTTCACCTTCTTTTTTCTGTCCATTGTAGCAATAAGTATTATAAGGAACAGCGCCGCCGTTATAAGCTTCATATCTGTAGCGCTTAAGCCTGCTGCTATAGCAAGAGCTACACAGCCTTTATATACAACAGAACCTACTATTACGGCTGTTGTGGCTTTAATAAAAGACATATTCTTAAATACGTTAGTTCCTATTATAACACTGGCAAGACCTATAACAACTGTACCTGTACCCATAGAAATATCAAAGAACCTTTGCTGCTGGCACATTATAGAGCCGCTTAATGAAATAAGTCCGTTGGCTATGGCAAGGCCTACTATTTTAACAAGGCCTACGTCTTTTGCAAGGCTTGTAACAAGTGTTTCGTTGTTACCTACAGCTCTTAAAAGGAAGCCGCTTTTTGTTTTAAGGTAAGCGTCTAAAAGAAGCTTAGCTACTACTGCAAGTATAAAAGCCACTATAGCAGTTTGATAAGTTGCCAAACCCTGAGGGAATATGGCACTTAAAAAGCTATTATCAAAAACTGTCTGCTGGCTGAAAAGCGGAACATTGGCTTTTCCAGCTATTCTAAGGTTAATACTGTAAAGGGCAGTCATCATTATAATACCGCTTAATAAGTCCCTTACTTTGAACTTAACATGTATAATGCCTGTTAAAGCGCCTATAATCATACCTACCGCAAATGAAACAACAAGTGTAATAAGTGGGTTTACTCCGTTTGTAAGAAGCACCGCCGTAACAGCCGCACCGGAAGGAAAGCTTCCGTCAGTTGTAAGGTCCGGAAAATCCAATATTTTATATGTTATATAAACTCCCAGAGCCATAATGCTGTATATAAAGCCCTGTTCAAGCACTCCTATGAGTATACCCATTTTGTACTGCCCCTTTCAATTAAAACCATATTATTCTTCAGCTATTGTATCAAATGTTTCAACAGCTGTTGAAGCATATTCTTCGTCTATTGTAATTCCAAGCTTATCAGCAACTGCTGTATTTAAGTATAAACCACATTCGCTAATTGTTTCAAATTTTATATCAGATGCCTGTGCCTCACCTTTTAAAACTTTAGCTGCCATTCTGCCTGTCTGCTCGCCAAGGCTTACAAACTCAAGACCTTCTGCTGCAAGACAGCCTTTTTTAACCTGCTCTATTTCTGAACCAAATACTGGTATTCCGGCTTCTGTAGCCTTTGAAATTTCTGTTGCAAGACCCTGAACAACTGTGTTGTCTGTAAGGTTTGTAATACAATCAACTTTAGTTAAAAGGTTATCCATAGCAAGAGGAATATCAGCTGTTGTATTAATGCCTACTGTTTCAAGTGTAAAGCCATATTTGCCAACAAGTGACTCATATTCTGCAATGGCTGATTCAGAGTTTACCTCGCTTGTTGTGTAAAGGATACCTATTGTTTTAGCCTCTGGAAGAATTTCTCTTATCATTTGAAGCTGTGCTTCAACAGGGAGCTTATCACTTGTACCTGTTACGTTTCCTACTGGTGTTCCGTCTTCACTTGCAAGGCCTGCTGCTACAGGGTCTGTAATAGCTGTGTAAATTACAGGAATATCAGTTTTCATAGCTGCGTTATATGCGCTTGTAGCTGAAACTGTAGCAATGGCACAAATCATATCAACATCTTTTGATACAAAGTTTGTAGCTATCTGACCTGCTGTGCCTGTATCTGCCTGTGCGTTTTCGTATAAAATTTCAAGATTTTCGCCTTCAACAAATCCTTCTTCTGCAAGACCCTTTAAAAAACCTTCACGGCAGTTATCAAGGGAGCCATGCTCAGCAAACTGTGAAATACCAATTTTATAAGTTTTTCCTTCCTCAATGCCTGTAGAAGCTGTTTCTCCTGAGGCTGAAGCAGAAGCGGAAGCCGAGCCTGAAGCTGAGGCAGATGCTGACGCTGATGATGAACCTGATGAAGAACATCCAACCATTGATAAAGCTAAAACCGATGCAAATACTGCTGATAAAATTCTTTTTCTCATAATATCCACTCTCCTTGTGAAATATAAAATACCTTCTTGTTTTGTGTTTTAAAATACAAAAAACCGCCTCAAACTAATTGTTTGAGACGGTTATAATTCAAAAATTATAATCGCGGTACCACTCAAATTGCACAACGGCCGCTTTAATGTACTTTCATACATTCCCCTTTGGTAACGGGTTCGGAAACACCCGTCAGGCACTACTGAGAAATACTGTTTAATACTCCCTTTCGTCCTGCCCTCTAAAGTCCATTCGTACTTACGGAAAGTACCGCCATTCCACCGCCGGCGGCTCTCTTTGAAATTCCTGCTAAGCCTACTCTTCTTCGTCATAGGTTTTAACGATTTTTTACATTGTATCATCGCATTATTGAAAAGTCAATAACTAATTTCAAATTTTTACGGCTGAAAAAAACCGCTTTTTTATTGCCAAAATTAACATCAACCCATATTGTGGTACTTACCCAAAAATGCCTTTGTTCTTTCGTTATCGGAATTAAACATTTTATCTGGTGTTGTTTCTTCCACAATAACGCCTTTTTCCATAAATATAATACGGTTTGATACTTCCCTTGCAAAGTTCATTTCGTGGGTTACAATAACCATCGTCATGTGTTCTTTTGCCAAATCCCTTATAACTTTAAGTATCTCCAGTGTAAGCTCTGGGTCAAGGGCACTGGTAGGCTCATCAAAAAACAGTATTTTAGGGTTCATGCACAGCGCTCTTGCAATAGACACCCTTTGCTGCTGACCACCTGAAAGCTGGCAAGGGTAATAATCTGCCTTATCTAAAAGGCCCATTTTTTCCAAAAGCTCTCTTGCCTGATTAAAAACCTCTGTTTTATCACGCTTTTGAACATGAATAGGCGCATCTGTTATATTTTTCATTACAGAGTAATGAGGGAAAAGATTAAAGTTCTGGAAAACAAGGCCAAAGTTGGAGTTTATTTTTTTAGCTTTATCGCCTTTGGCATAAATTACATTACCGTTATTGTCGGTATATGCGGCCTTTTCGCCCATGTATATAATTTCCCCGCCGTTTATTGTTTCAAGCATAGTGGCACATCTTAAAATAGTTGATTTACCAGAGCCGGAAGGACCTATAATAGAAAGTATCTCGCCTTCGGCAACGCTGAGGGATATGTCTTTAATTACTTCCAGCTCACCAAAACTTTTATGAATGTGGTTCATTTCAAGTATTTTCATTTATACGCCTCCTTTATCTGTAATAGCTCAGTTTCTTTTCAAAGTGCTCCATAACGGCAGCCACAACAAAGTTAAACACATAATAGAATATTGCGGCAACTATAAACGGAGTAAATGTTGATTCTTTGGCTACTATCTGCTTTGCCACTGTGAACATTTCCATATACGCAAGCGAGAAAGCCAAAGATGTATCTTTAACCAGTGTTATAACCTCGTTTGTAATAGATGGCAATATACGTTTTATAACCTGTGGAAGTATAATTTTAATAAATGTCTGGCCTTTGCTGTAGCCTAAAAGTTTAGCGGCCTCGTATTGGCCTACAGGCATTGACTCTATGCCTGAACGGAAAATCTCGGCAAAATACGCGGCATAGTTAATTGTAAAGCCTATTATAATAGCCGGAAAACGAAAAGTCCTTATATTCATACCAAAAAGCAGAAAAGGACAGTAATAAACAATCATAAGCTGTAACATAAGAGGAGTACCCCTCATTACAGAAATATAAACTTTAACTATATTTTTTAAAGCAGGGTTTTTTGACATTCTGCCAAAAGATACAAAAAGTCCAAGAGGAAGGGATAAAATAATAGTCCAGAAGAAAATGCCCATGGATTTAACCATACCTGAACTAAGCTGCATAAGCATTGTAGAAAAACTCATCTGTTTCGCTCCTTTAAATAAAAAACCGCCGTACAAATAACAGCACGGCGGAACATAAACACAAACTATTTATGCGGTTAAAACCGTATTATTCAGCCTCAAGGCATATAAGGTCTGAAAGGTCATATTTTTCAGCAAGCTCAGCAACCGTACCGTTATTTGTAAGTTCCTCAAGGTCTTTGTTTACTATATCGCAAAGCTCTGTATTGCCTTTCTTAAAACCTATAGCGTACTGCTCTGTGTTAAGAGGCTCTTCAATAATTTTAAAGCCTTCGCCTCTTGTTTTAAGCTGATAGTTAGCAACGCCAATGTCCATAGCTACAGCATCTATTGAACCAGCCTGAAGCTCTACAAAAGCGCTGTTGTAGTCTGGGAATTCCTGAAGATTAGCGAATGTATCTGCTAAAGCTTTCTGTCCGCCTTCTTCCTCACTCTGGAGAAGTGTAAGGGCAGCTGAAGCAGCCTGAACGCCTACAATTTTGCCTGATAAATCCTCAAGTGAGTTAATGCCTGAGTCCTCTGCTACAACCATAACCTGGCTGTTATCTACATAAGGAATTGAGAATGTGTAATCGTCCTCACGGCCATTCATTGTAAAACCGCTCCAGATACAATCAATTGAGCCTGAGTTAAGCTCCATATCTTTTGAGTCCCAGTTAATAGGTGTTTTTACAAGCTCCCAGCCTTCCATATCGCATACTGCCTGAGCAAGCTCAAGGTCGAAGCCTGTGTAGTCGCCGTTATCGTCCATATATCCATATGGTGGATATTCAGCATCAAAGCCTACAGTAAATGTTGTTCTTTCGCTTTCGTCTGTTGTTGC
Source organism: uncultured Clostridia bacterium (assembly GCA_944377425.1). Lineage (GTDB taxonomy): Bacteria > Bacillota > Clostridia > Lachnospirales > Anaerotignaceae > Neoanaerotignum_A. The sequence continues at coordinate 253 of CALWEX010000086.1, read as the reverse complement.
TTCGCCTGATGCAGAAGCAGAAGCTGAAGCTGAGCCGGAAGCTGACGCAGAAGCTGCCTCAGAGCCGGAAGCTGAAGATGATGATGAGCTGCCGCAAGCACTTACACCAAAGGCAAGGCATACAGCGGCTAATATTGCAACGTATTTTTTCATAAAATATCCCCCTCTTTTTGTGGCACTTTCTAATTCTATCACTGTGCCAAGCTAAAGTACAAATGGATAATACCATAAAATGCACTGGCAGTCAAGGCGG
>CALWEX010000085.1 GCA_944377425.1 uncultured Clostridia bacterium | reverse complement strand
TGATATGAACGGTGCAGCTGATGAATTCGGAAAGTGGATTTATGCAGGAGGTATAAAATTAAATGGCTTAATTAGACGTAGAAATGCAGAAAGAGAGCTGTTTTTGAAAGAAATAATAGAAAGAGATGAGGAAATGGAAAAAATATATAATTGGACACTCGAAGTACCAGAATGGGGTAGACCTACTATACAAAAGCTGTTAGACAAAGGTTACTTACATGGTAATGAAAAGGGTGAGTTAAGAATCACAGAAACCGCTTTACAAGTTTATGTTGTTAATGATAGGGCAGGGTGCTATGATTAACAGTAGTACGCATATAGTTTTCTGTTATATTTATTGCTTTTCGTACTGAAAACGTACTTGTTTTTATTGAATCGCAAAATAAAACAAGCACTAAAAGCGATAAAAGCAAGAAAACAGCCTATTTTACATAGATATTCATTGATAAACATAAAAAAAATATCTCTTGATTATATTACTTGAATTGATTTATAATCAAGTATATATGACTAAAAAAGGACTGAATAATTATGATAAAAAGCATGACAGGCTTTGGAAAAGGTGAAAATGAGGCCGAAGGCCGTAAATTCACAGTTGAAATTAAGTCTGTAAATCACAGGTATAACGATATAAACATTAGGCTGCCAAGATTTATGATAAGCCTTGAGGATAAAATAAGAAAGCATCTAATGCAGAAAATATCCCGTGGCAAAACAGATGTTTATATTAATTTTGAAACTTTTTCTCAGCAGGATGTTTCGGTTAAGCTTAACGAGCAGCTGGCTGCGGCTGTAGCCCAAAAACTGAATTACCTTCAATCAACTTTCGGCCTTAAAAGCGATAATACTCTTGACCTTGTTTCAAGATTTCCTGAAGTGCTTACAACAGAAAATATTGAAGAAAACGAAGAAATAATGTATGATATACTTTTACCAGCTCTTGACAGCGCTTTGGAACAGTTTACAGCTATGCGCGAAAGGGAAGGCGCCGCTTTAAAAGAAGATATACTTAAAAAGTGTGCTGTTTTAAAAGATTTAACAAAACGCATAGAAGAAAAAGCCGCAGTTGTGCCGGAAGAATACAAACAAAAGCTTAAAAACAGAATAGACGAGCTTTTAGGCGATGTACCTGTTGATGAGCAGAGAATAAGCCAAGAAGTGCTTTTGTTTGCTGATAGATGCTGTATAGATGAGGAAATTACACGTCTTTACAGCCATATTTCACAGTTAGAAGAAATACTTGAAAGCGACGGGCCTGTTGGTCGTAAGTTAGACTTCCTTGTTCAGGAGCTTAACAGAGAAGCTAATACTTCGGCTTCAAAGTCTGGTGATTTATATATTACCCAAGCGGCTATTGATTTAAAGAGCGAAATAGAAAAAATTCGTGAACAGATTCAAAACATTGAATGATGATTGAATAAGGAGCTTTTAAATTGGAAAGTAATTTTGTAGGTATTGGTTTTAAAAGCCTTATTAACTCAAACAGGATAATAGCTGTTGTAAGTCCTGACTCGGCACCTGTTAAAAGAATAATTTCCGACGCAAGAGCAAACAGCATGCTTATTGATGCCACATACGGCAGGAAAACAAGAAGTGTTATTATTATGGACAGCGGACATGTGGTTTTAAGTCTTATAGGTACTGATACTATAGGTGCAAGGCTTACTGCGCCTAAGGAATGTGAGGAACAAAAGCAATGATTGAAAAAGGAACTCTTATTATAATTTCAGGGCCTTCAGGTTCCGGAAAGGGCACTGTGGTTGAAAAGCTTATAAACACTGGTTCTTATGCTCTTTCTATTTCAGCTACCACAAGGAGCCCAAGGGATTATGAAAAAGAAGGAACGCATTATTTCTTTAAATCAGTTGACGAGTTTAAGAAAATGATTGAAAACAATGAGCTTCTTGAATGGGCTGAGTTTTGCGGGAACTTTTATGGTACTCCTAAAGAGTATGTTATGGGTAAGCTTAACGAAGGCAAAAATGTAATACTTGAAATAGAGGTTCAGGGGGCAGCTCAGGTTAAAAAAATATTCACTGAGGCTGTAACTGTTTTCTTAATTCCGCCGGATAAAGAAGAACTTAGAAAAAGGCTTACTGGCCGCGGAACAGAAGACAACGAAACAATAGAAAAAAGAATACAGCGAGCAGCAGAAGAAATAGAACTTTTACCAAATTACGACTATGTTGTTATTAATGATGAAATAGAAAATGCTGTTGAGCGCATAAACTGTATAGTTAAAGCAAGCAAATTTGAAAGCCACAGGTATATAGAAAAAATTAAAGACTTTAAATAAAAGAGATTTTAGGGAGAGATTAAAATGTTAAGACCATCATACACAGACCTTTTAAGCGTTATTAATAAAGACGGCGATGACAACTCCGTTACAGCCAGCAGATATTCAATAGTTATTGCTGCTTCTAAAAGAGCTAGACAGCTTGTTGACCATGCTGAGCCGCTTGTTGGTGTTTCAAAAGATAACAAGCCGGTTTCTATAGCTGTTAATGAGCTTTATCAGGGAAAGCTTAGAATAGTTGAGGACGGCGATATTGTTTGCGGTGAAAACTATCATCCAGAAGAAGAAACCGAAGAAAATGCTGAGCAGATAGCAGTTGATACTGCTTTAGAAGACTCTGAGGAAAATGAGAAAATTGATGAAGAAGAGGAATAATTAAAGTACAGGCTGTGTTTTCAAGGCAAGTTATAAAAGCTTGAAAATACGGCTTTTAAATTATTACGGCATTAAAAAGGAGGCGCTTTTTTGGCTCTTTACGCCAGTGTAATTTTAGATAACCCAAGTCCTGAAATAGACAGGATTTTTGACTATGAAATACCTTTTGAGCTCTTAAATACTGTTGCGGCAGGATGCAGAGTAAAAGTGCCTTTTGGGCCTAAAAACAACCTTGTAGGCGGATACTGTCTTGATATAAAAAATTACAGTGATGTTCCAGCAGAAAAAATTAAAATGGTTTATTCCGTTACTGACAAAGAACCTTTAATAAGCAAAAAAATGATTGAGCTTGCTTATTGGATGAAAGAAAAGTATTTCTGTACTTTATCACAATGCTTAAACGTAATTCTGCCTGCCGGAGCTAATCTTAAATTAAAAAATTTAAGCAAGGCTGTTTTTTTGAATATTGATAAAGAAAAAGCTGAGGAATTGATAAAAAAGTTAGAAAAAAGCGGAAAAAATCTTTCTCAGCTTAAGGCTCTTAAATATGTTGTTGAAAACAACGGCTGTAATATATCGGATATTTTGATAAATGCAAAAATAAGCCGCTCGCCTGTTGACACATTAATAAAAAACGGTGTTTTATTTATAGGTGAAAAGCTGAAAGAACATCAATTTGATAACATTGCAATAGAGGATAAAACTGACAAACCTAATCTTAATGAAGAACAGAAAACTGCCGTTAATGCTGTATTAAAAAGTGATAATGAAAAGCCGTTTTTGCTTTTTGGAATAACAGGAAGCGGAAAAACAGAGGTATATTTAAGTATAATTGAAGAAATTATAAAAACTGGAAAACAAGCCATTGTTCTTGTTCCGGAAATATCTCTTACTCCTCTTATAGTAGGGCGCTTTAAAAAGCGTTTTGGCAATAAAGCCGCCGTAACCCACAGTAAAATGAGCCACGGCGAAAGGTACGAGATTTGGAGCAAAGCCAAAAATGGTGATATTTCAATAGTTATAGGCCCAAGAAGCGCTGTATTTATGCCCTTTGAAAACTTAGGCATAATTATAATAGACGAGGAGCACGAAAGCTCATATATTTCAGAAACATCGCCTAAATATAGCGCCTGTCAGGTAGCGCAGGAAATATGCAGGGCAAATGACGCTAAATTGGTTTTAGGTTCAGCAACACCTCTTATTGATAGTTTTCTAAAAGCTCAAAAAGGTGAATACAGACTTTTAAAGCTCACTAAAAGAGCAGGCGAAGGTACTCTGCCGGATACTGAAATTGTGGATATGCGCAAAGAGCTTGAAGAAGGCAACAGAACAGTTTTCAGCAGAAAGCTTTACTATGGCATTAAAGAAAAGCTTGACAAACATGAGCAGATTATGCTTTTCTTAAACAGACGGGGTTATTCCACTTTTGTTTCATGCAGAAAATGCGGCCATGTAATGATGTGCCCTAACTGCTCTGTTAGCTACAGGTATCATTATAAGGGTAATTTGCTTATGTGCCATTACTGCGGCAAAAAGGAAGAAGTTCCTACAGTTTGTCCTGAGTGCGGCTCTAAGTACATAAAGTATTTTGGAACAGGAACACAAAAAATAGAAGATGAAGTTAAAAGAATGTTTCCTTCTGCCAGAGTGCTGAGAATGGATTTTGACACTGTTTCAAAAAAAGGAAGCCACAGAGCTATATTAAATGCTTTTGCAAATGGTGAGGCTGACATTCTTATAGGCACCCAAATGATAGCAAAGGGACATGATTTTCCTAATGTTACATTAGTTGGCATTATGGCTGCGGATGTGTCGCTTAATGTGGGTGATTACAGAGGCAGTGAGGTTACATTTGAGCTTATAACCCAAGCTGCAGGCCGTGCCGGAAGAAGCGGCGCTAAAGGCCGGGTTATTATACAAACGTATCAAAGCGAACATTATGCTATTGAATGTGCCGCAAGACAGGACTATGAATCTTTTTATAAAAAAGAGTGTGCAGTAAGAAAAACAATGGAATATCCGCCTTTTTCTTTTGTATATACTTTACTTTTCAGCGGCAAAGACGAAAATAAAGTAAATGAAAAAATAACGGATTTTAGCAGAATTATTACAGAAAACAAATACTTTTTTGAAAACAAAGGTATAAAAATAAATATAATCGGACCGACTGAGGCTGTTGTTTATAAAGTGAAAAATGAATACCGCATGACATTATCAGTAAAATGCCCGGATGAAGCTGCCCTAAGGGAGTTTATAAAAAAATCAATGGTAGAATATAATGAAAAATATAAAAGCTCAGCCGTAAATGTTAATTTGTATATGTCAGCAAGAAATATGTTTTAAACCGGAGGTATAATTAAAAATGGCTAAAAGAAAAATAAGAATAAGCACAGATGAAGTTTTAAGAAAGATTTCAAAACCTGTAAGCGCTATAACACCAAGTGTTTTAACGCTTCTTGATGATATGGCAGAAACTATGTACGCTGCTAATGGAGTTGGTCTTGCAGCGCCTCAGGTAGGCATACTTAAAAGAATAGTAGTTATAGATATAGGTGATGGCCTTGTAGAGCTTATAAATCCTGTTGTTGTTGAAACAAAAGGCTCACAGATAGGCAATGAAGGCTGTTTAAGTATACCGGGCTACAGCGCTCCTGTTGAAAGACCGGAATATGTAAAAGTAAAGGCATTAAACAGAAAAGGTGAGGAAATAATAGTTGAGGGCAAAGACCTTATGGCAGTAGCTTTATGCCATGAAACAGACCACCTTGACGGTATACTGTATATTGATAAAGCTCTTGAGGAAGCAGAGCCGGTGGAAGAAAGGCAGGACGATTAATGAACGTAATATTTATGGGTACTCCGGAATTTGCCGTTGATACCCTCCAAATGCTTATTAAAAAGCATAATGTGCTTGCTGTTGTTACACAGCCGGATAAGCCTAAGGGCCGCGGTAAAAAAATGATACCGCCGGTTGTAAAGGAAATAGCACTGGAAAACAATATTGATGTTTTACAGCCTGTAAGTGCCAAGGCACCAGAGTTTGCTGAAGAATTAAAAAAATATAATGCAGATATATTTGTTGTTGCAGCTTACGGCCAGATACTTCCTGAAGAAGTGCTTAATATACCAAAATATGGCTCTATTAATGTTCATGGTTCACTCCTTCCGCTTTATAGAGGTGCGGCACCTATGCAAAGAGCTGTAATGGATGGCTGTAAAGTTACAGGTATTACAATTATGCACATGGCAAAAGGCCTTGACTGCGGTGATATGATTTCTAAAAGAGAAGTTGAGATAACAGACGAGGATACTTATGGCACATTAGGCAAAAAGCTTGCTTTATGCGGAGCAGAGCTTTTGGAAGAAGCTTTAAAAGACATTGAAAATGGCACAGCAAAAAGAGAAAAACAGGACGATTCAAAAGCAACATACGCACATATGATTAACAGAGATATGACACACATTAACTGGAACAAAACGGCTTTTGAAATTTCGTGTTTTGTAAGGGGACTTAACCCTAATATGGGGGCATATACGCTTTTAAACGGCGAAGTGCTTAAAATTTGGAAAGTAAGGGTTTTGGACAAGGAGTATAGCGGGGAAAACGGTTGTATTTGTGAAACAAATAAAAAAGGGTTTATTGTAAAGTGCGCTAAAGGCAGTATTGAAGTACTTTCCGTTCAGGCTAAAGGCGGCAAAGAAATGGATACAGGCGCATATATGAGGGGTCACGCAGTTGAAACAGGCACAGTTTTACAATAATAAGGAGTGATAAAGATGTTTTATTTTAATTTCCAGTACATCTATTTACTGATACCTGCGTTTATACTTGCTATGTATGCCCAGTCAAAGGTAAACAGTACATTTAACAAATATTCAAGAGTAAGGAGCCGTAGCGGAATGACAGGTGCTGAGGTTGCTGAGGAGCTTATGCACAGAGCCGGAATTTATGATGTAAGAATAGAGAGAATACACGGAAATCTTACAGACCACTATGACCCTATGCATAAGGTTTTGCGTCTTTCAGACCCAGTATATTCCAGTACATCTCTTGCGGCTATTGGCGTTGCGGCTCACGAAACAGGCCATGCTGTACAGCATAATGTGGGATATGTGCCGCTTTCATTAAGAAGCGCTATGGTACCACTTACAAACTTTAGCTCAAGACTTGCAATGCCGTTGATTTTCCTTGGTGTTCTTTTTGGTTACAACAGCAGTTCAAGTTTTGGATATACATTAATTCAGGGTGGTATAATACTTTTTGCTCTTGCTGTTCTTTTTTCAATAGTAACTCTTCCGGTGGAGTTTAACGCATCATCAAGAGCTGTTAAAATGCTGGGAAATTACGGAATACTTTCTACTGACGAGCTTGAGCCGGTTAAAAAAGTTTTGGGAGCAGCTGCTTTAACTTATGTTGCATCAGCAGTAAGTGCCATATTATCACTTTTGCGTCTTATTCTTATATTTGGCAGAAGAGATGATAGGTAAAGGAGATGTTTTAACATGGAAAAGTTATTTGCTAAAAATATCGATACAAAGCCTGACTTTGCCGGCGAAGGAGTAACACGAAAAGTGCTTTCTTATACAGGTGAACTTATGATTTGTGAGGTTCATTTAAAAAAAGGCGCTGTTGTAGCGTCACATGCACATAAAAATGTACAAAGCACTTACGTTGTAGAGGGGAAAATTTCTTTTACTTTAAAAGATAAAACACAAATTCTTGAAAAAGGCGATACAGTTATATCCTGCGCTAATATTCCACATGGTGTAGAAGCTTTGGAAGATAGTGTTTGTATTGATGTTTTTTCGCCTATGCGTGAAGATTTTATATGATTTTATGAGGCTTCGCTGTTTTTTACGGCGGAGCCTTAAGTTTTTGTTATTTTTATATATTAAGCGTTGTTAAAATATTTGGTTTGTCATATAATGTTACTTTGTGTAAAAAGTAATTGTCTAATATGGTTATTTGCTGTAAAATAATATATTAAGTTGGCTTTGGAAGGAAGATAGTATGATAGTTATTAACCCAAGAGAAGTATGTGCATCTGTTCTTGAGGATATATTTGTAAACGGAAGTTACAGCAATATAGCTTTAAAAAAGGCGCTTAAGCAAAATGGAGCTATGCCTCAGCGTGATAGGGCTTTTGTTACGGAAAATGTTAACGGTACTTTAAGAAACATAATCTATATTGATTATGTGATAAACAGTTTTTCAAATACAAAAACAGTTAAAATGAAACCTTATATAGCAGCTGTATTAAGAAGTGCTGTTTATCAGATAATATTTATGGATGTGCCTCAAAGCGCTGCTATTAATGAAGGCGTTAAGCTGATTAAGCGTCGTGGTCTTGGCGGCCTTGCGGGATTTTCAAATGCGGTTTTAAGAAAAATAGCCGATAATTATAATAATATTGACTTGCCTAAGGATAGTGCGGAATATATAAGTGTTAAATATTCTCATCCGCTTTGGCTTGTTAAAATGTGGCTAAGCTATTATGGTGAGGATTTTACAAAAGAGCTTTGTAAATCCAACTGCGGTAAGCCGCCTGTTACAATATGCCTAAATACTTTAAAAACAGATATGAAGGGGCTTTGCGATAGCCTTTCAAAAGACGGTGTTGAGCACAAAGCAGGACGGTATTTAAAAAACAGCATTACAATATCTAAAGTAAGTGATATTGCCTCCCTTGAGGCTTTTAAAAAAGGATATTTTCATGTTCAGGATGAAAGTTCTTCTTTGGCTGTTAATGTACTTTCTCCTAAAGAGGGCGAAAAAATACTTGATGTGTGTGCTTCTCCTGGCGGTAAAAGTGTACTTATAGCCGAAATGATGAATAGTAAAGGAATTGTTGTATCAAGGGATATATTTGACCATAGGCTTGAGCTTATAAATGATAGTGCTTCAAGGCTTGGAATAAATATTATCCAAACCCAAAATCAGGATGCAGCAGTATTTAATCCAGAAGATGTTGAAAAATACGACAGGGTTATTGTTGACGCGCCATGTTCCGGTTTTGGCCTTATGCGTAAGAAAGCAGATATAAGGCTTAAAAAAGATGGAAATGATATTGACAGTTTAATTAAACTGCAAAGGGATATTCTTTCAACAGTTTGGAAATATGTAAAAAAAGGCGGTGTGCTTGTTTACAGCACATGCACCATATCTAAAAAAGAAAATCAGAATAATGTAAAATGGTTTTTGGAAAATTTCCCTTTTGAGGCGGAAAATATACAAAACTATTTGCCTGATAATATTAAAGCGCCAGATGGTGAAAGCGGGTATATTCAGCTTTTTACCAATGTACATGGTACAGACGGATTTTTTATAGCAAGACTTAGAAGAAAGGAGCAATAAAATGGCTAAGACTGATTTAAAGTCTATGGCATTAGATGAATTAGAAGATTTATTAGTTGAAATGGGTGAGCAGAAGTTCAGAGCTAAGCAGATATTTCAATGGCTGCATGAAAAAAGAGTCTGTTCATTTGATGAGATGACTAATTTATCAAAGGGTTTAAGGGAAAAATTGGCTGAGACAACTAAGATAAGCAATGTTAAAATAGTAGAAAAGCTTGAATCTCAAAAAGATGGTACTTCAAAATACCTTTTTGCTCTTGATAATGATAATGTAATAGAAAGCGTCCTTATGCGCTATTCCTACGGAAACGCTGTTTGTGTTTCTACTCAGGCTGGGTGCAGAATGGGCTGTGCTTTTTGTGCTTCTACGCTCAATGGTTTGGAATACAATCTTTTAGCTGGCGAAATACTTTCTCAGGTATATAAAATACAAGAAGATATAGGGGAAAGAGTTTCGAGCATTGTGCTTATGGGTAGCGGAGAGCCTCTTGATAATTACGATAATGTAGTTAAATTTATAAGGCTTGTTAACTCTAATGCTGGTATAGGAATAGGCCAAAGACACATTACACTTTCAACCTGCGGCCTTGCCGACGGTATAGATAGGCTTAGGGAGGAAGATTTGCAGATAACCCTTGCAATTTCACTTCATGCGCCTAATGATGAAATAAGAAACCGCATAATGCCAGTTTCTAAAAAATATAATATGGAAAGGCTTTTAACAGCCTGCAAAAATTATTCTGACTATACAAAAAGGCGAATTACATTTGAGTACGCAATGATAAGAGGGGTAAACGACAGCACAGAAAATGCTTTAGAGCTTGCCGGAAAACTTAAAAACATGCTCTGTCATGTAAACCTTATACCGGTAAACGATGTTAAAGAACGTAATTTTGTAAAAAGCAACGAGGAAACAATACAGAATTTTGCCTCTGTACTTAATTCAAAAGGTATTGAAACAACTATTAGACGAAAGCTGGGAAGCGATATTAATGCCGCTTGCGGCCAGCTTAGGAGAGGATATCTGAACAACAGGAGGTGACCGTAAAATGTACGCTGCCGGAAAAAGCGTTACCGGGTTACTGAGGAAAAATAATGAGGATTCTATTTATATATCCGATAATGACTGTAAACTAAAAAATGTATATATAGTAGCCGATGGTATGGGAGGCCATAAAGCCGGCGAGGTGGCAAGCAGATATTCCGTTGAGGTGTTTAAGGAATTTATTAATTCTAAAAATGATGAAGAGCTTGAAGAAGAAAATATATTGGATACCATGGTTGAGGCCGTTTCGGTTTGCAACCAAAAGCTCTACGAAAAATCAACGGAGTATGAAACTCTTGAAGGAATGGGCACAACTTTTACATGCGCTGTTATAATTAATTATACATTATATGCGGTTCATGTAGGTGACAGCAGAGCCTATGTATTTTCAAATAACTCTTTGCGCCAAATAACAAGAGACCACTCTTTTGTTATGGAAATGGTTAAGCAGGGAAAGATTACTTTAGAAGAAGCTGAAAGGCATCCTAACAGGAATGTTATTACAAGAGCTGTAGGCAGTGAAAAAAGTGTTCTTGTTGATACGGCTATAGAAAAGCTGTCAAAGGGCGATATGGTGCTTTTATGCTCCGATGGCCTTACAAACATGGTTTCTGACAGTAATATTACAGAAATATTAGAAAATGGCGGTAGTGCCGAATTGATGTTAGACAGACTTATTAATGCCGCTAACGACATGGGCGGGAATGATAATATTTCCGCAGTTATAATAGACATGAGGTGAAATTATGATTCTTAGCGCTGGTACAGTCCTAAGCGGACGTTATGAGATACAGGAAAAAATAGGAACAGGCGGCATGGCTGTAGTTTACAGAGGCCGAGACCTTAAACTTGAAAGAAGCGTTACAGTTAAAGTACTTAAAGAGGAATTTACTCAGGAAGAAGATTTTAAATCGAGATTTACAACGGAGGCACGTTCTGCCGCTAAGTTATCTCATCCTAACATTGTAAATGTATACGATGTAGGAGAAGATAACGGAATATATTACATAGTTATGGAGTATATTCATGGTGATACACTTAAACAGGTTATTAAAGAAAATGCCCCTCTTGATGAGGTAGTTGCATTAAGCATTGCTATTCAAATGGTTGCGGCTCTTGCTAATGCACATAAAAACGGCGTAGTTCATAGGGATATTAAGCCGGAAAACATACTTATAAGCGTAGATGGTACAATTAAAATAACTGACTTTGGCATTGCTCGTGCCGCAGATGTTTCAACAATTACAATGACTACAAATGCTGTTGGTTCGGTATATTATTTTTCACCGGAGCAGGCAAGAGGCGGTTATGTAGACGAAAAAAGTGATATTTATTCAATAGGCATTACAATGTTTGAAATGCTTACAGGCCATGTACCTTTTGATGGAAATAATTCTGTAGCAATAGCTTTAAAACATCTTAACAGCGAAATGCCGGATATACGTCAGTTTAACCCAAATGTAAGCGATGCAGTTATATCAATAATAAATAAAGCTTCTGCTAAGAAAAAAGATGACAGGTATGACTCAAGCGAAGACCTTCTTTCAGATTTAAAATTAGCTTTGGCTGAAAAGACATCGCTTCAAAAAAATGAGGAAAAAGTTACCAGTGTTGCAAAAGACGAGGTTTCTATAAAAGATGCGGCAGGAAACGTAGCCGAGAATATTGCTCCGGCAGAAGTTGTTCGTAATTCAGATAATGTGGAAGAACTTAAAGTAGCTAATTTTGCTAAGCAAAGTGAGCCGGCAGAAGACGGAATAAAAATAGAAATTTCTGGCAATAAAAAGAAAAGTTTTGCTAAAGACGCTTCTGAAAAATTTGAAGAATATAACAAAAAGATAGTTATTTCTAAAGACGATGATTACGAGGATGATGACTATCAAGACGATGTTTATGACAATAATTACGATGAGGAGATTGATTATTCTTTGAAATCAAGGTCAAAACGCAAAAAAAATGATGTTAAAACATATAAAAAGGCACCTCAGAATTACGATGACGATTATTATGATGATGAGGAAGATGATGAGTATTATAAACAAAAAGAAAAGAAAACTATTATTGCCGCTGTAATAACAGCTCTTGTAATAATAGGTATAATAAGCTTTTTTGGTGCTAAATTCCTTGCTGGTCAAGGTGTTATTCCAAACGGAAGCAGTTCATCTTCCCAGGAAGTAACAGAAGGCGACATTGAAGTGCCTAATTTTGAGAGATATACTCTTGAAAAGGCACAGGAAGAAGCAAAAAAACTTGGTCTTAAAATTAATGTTGCTGAGCAGGATTACAGTGACTATGACGAAAACACAATTATAACACAGTCACCTGAAGCAGGTACTATGGTTGCAGAAGGTCAGGTTATAGATGTTGCTGTAAGCCTTGGACAGAAGACATTTACTATGCCAAATGTTGTTTATGAAGAAAAAGACAAAGCTATTGAAATGATTACTTCAATAGGCGGCCAGAAGCCAGAGGTACAGTATGAGTTCAGCGATACTATACAGGAAGGCATAGTTATGGAACAGTCACCTGCGGCACAGACAGAAATAGATTCTACTGTTAAGATTTTACTTACTGTAAGCAAAGGCCCTGAAGATGTTAATGTAGTAGTTCCAAACTTTGTAGGAAAAGACATTTCAGCTGTTAAATCAGAGCTTGACGCGGCAGGCCTTAAACTTGGCTCTATAAGCTCAGTTGATTCAGATAAACCTAAAGATGAGGTAACAGGTCAGTCACTTGCTTCAGGCAGCGAGGTTGCTAAAGACTCTACAATTAATTTTGAAATAAGCAAGGGCGTTACTGAACAGCCGGAAGATACAGAAACAAATGAGCCTTCAGGAACAACAGATAATACAGGTGATGGCGGAAATACTGAAACACAAGAACCTGCTGAAACAGAAAAAACACTTACATTTACTGTTGAGGCTCCAGCTACTTACACAGATATAAACAGCATACCTGTTAAGATTTTGAAAATAGTAAACGGTAATTCTGTTGAGGTAGCTTATGATGACAAAAGACCACTTTCGGATTTCCCATTTACAGTAAGCATAAAAGGCACTGGTCAAGCTGAGATACAGCTTTATATAGACAATGTTTATCAGTGGAGCCAGACAGTTAATTTCTCGGAGGGCAATTAATGCTTGACGGTACAATTATTAAAGGAATAGGCGGATTTTATTATATAGATACTAAAAACGGTATTTACGAATGCCGTGCAAGAGGTAAATTCCGCAAAGAAAAAGTTACGCCAACTGTTGGAGACTATGTTCAAATAAGTATATTAGATGAGGAAAACAAAAAAGGCAGTCTTGATGTTATTAAGCCAAGAAAAAATCAGCTTATAAGGCCTAAAGTGGCTAATGTTGACCAAGCGCTTATAATATTTGCGGCCGTTAGTCCTCAGTTTAATCCGGATTTACTGGATAGGTTCCTTATTTTGGCTGAGGAACAAAAACTGGATATTACTATTTGTATTAACAAAATAGACCTTGACAAAAAGCGTGATTTTGAAAAATATAAAGACTTATATACCGAGGCTGGGTACAGGGTAATACCTGTATCCGCCCATGAAAAAATTAATATAGACGAATTGAAAAAAAGCGTTCAGAACAAAATATCTGTTGTAGCCGGACCATCAGGAGCAGGAAAAAGCAGTTTGATTAATTGCCTTAATCCTAATTTTTCACTTGAAACGGGAGAGGTTAGCAAAAAGATTGAAAGAGGAAAGCATACAACAAGGCATGCCGAGCTAATGGAGATATTTGACAACAGCTTTATAGTGGACTCACCAGGATTTACATCATTATATCTTGATAATATTGAGCCTAAGAAACTTCAGGAGTATTTTCCGGAATTTAGGCAGTACTACAATAACTGCCGCTTTTCTTCCTGTGTCCATATTAATGAGCCGGACTGCTGTGTAAAAGAGCATGTGGGAAATGGCATAAATCAAATAAGATACGAAAAATATGTAGCGCTTTATAACGAAATAAACGAAATTTACCAAGAAAGGAAGAGATAATAAGTGAAAACTTTATCACCGTCACTTTTGTCAGCTGATTTTTCAAAATTATCAGAAGAATTGGCAACTGTTAAAAATGCAGGTGCACAATATATTCATCTTGATATTATGGACGGACATTTTGTGCCTAATATCACATTTGGAGCGCCTGTATTAAGAAGCATAAGAAAAGTAACAGATTTGGTTTTTGATGTTCACCTTATGATAGAAAATCCTGAAAATTACCTTGCGGATTTTGCTTCAGCCGGAGCGGATATATTAAATGTGCATTTTGAAGCATGCACAGACCTTGGGAAAATAATTGATAAAATACATTCACTTGGCTGTAAAGCAGGTGTTACTGTTAAGCCTGATACACCAGTTGAGGCTGTAGCTTCTGTGCTTGATAAGGTGGATATGGTGCTTGTAATGACTGTTTATCCGGGCTTTAGCGGACAGAAGTTTATACCAGAAGCCTTAAACAAAATACCAGCACTTGTTAAAGCAAGAAAAGAGAGAAAGCTTAACTTTGATATACAGATTGACGGCGGTGTAAGCTTAAGTAATTTACGCCAAGTTCTTGATGCCGGAGCAGACAGCATTGTAGCAGGCTCAGCTGTTTTTGGTGCTGAAAACCCGGGTGAGGCTGTAGCTGAATTTATGAATATAATCAGGGAGTATGAGTAACAATGAGGGCTTTAATTTTTGGCGGTGCTGACATAAAGGATTATTCATTTTGCCAAAAATACATTGAAAACAGTTATATTGTCTGCTGTGACGCCGGAATGCGACATGCCAAAAAGCTTGGTATTACGCCGAATGTTATAGTGGGGGATTTTGACTCTGTTAAAAGTGATGTACTTGAGTATTTTAAAAATCAGAATCTAGATATAAAACAGTATCCATGCAAAAAGGATGAAACAGACATGGAGCTTGGTCTTGATGAGGCAATTAATGCTGGTTGTGATGAAATAATAATAACAGCTGGCATTGGGAGTCGTATGGACCACACTTTAGCTAATATGCAGCTTTTATTTAATCTTTTAACAAAAGGCATAAAAGCCAAAATAGTTAATGAAAATAATGAGGTTTGGCTGATAGACAAAAAAACGGTAATAGAAGGCAAAGCAGGAGATATTGTATCTTTAGTGCCTATGACACAGGAAGTAAAGGGTGTTACTACTACTGGCCTTGAATATCCGCTTAATGATGATACGCTGTTTTTTGGCAGCAGGCTTTTGGCTGTAAGTAATGTAATGCTTTCGGAAAAAGCAGAAGTTGAAATAAAAAGCGGTTATTTGTATGTTATGAAATGCTGTGATTGAGTATAAAATGCGTTTAAAGCTTTATTTAGCTTTAGGCGCTTTTTTTGTGCAAAAATTTATGCCTTTTTTACAGCTTATTAAATTTATTTGGCATAAAGTCTGTTTTTTGTGTTCGAATTAAAATATATGAATATAATATAATAGATATGGGGGAATGTTTATGGAAATTAGGCTAATTGGTGTAATACTTGTTTCTGTTGGGACAGGTATGCTTATAGTAGAGTTTTTCCCATGGTGGGGATTTTTAGCTGCCGCTGCTCTTGTTGCAGTTGGAATTTATATTATATTTAAAAGATGCTAAAAAAAACTCCCGTTAAAAACGGGAGCAAGTTTGTATAATCAAATGGCGCGAGTAACTTTACCTGAACGAAGACATCTTGTACAAATGTATATAGATCTGATAGTACCGTTGTCATTGATTTTTACTTTCTTGACATTAGCTTTCCAAGTCTTGTTAGCACGTCTGCTGACCTGGCTACGGTTAATGCTTATTCTATGACCTGTCTGCATAGTTTTCTCGCAGATTTCACATTTTGCCATTACTTGCACCTCCTTAAATTCTATCCATGACATAACGATATTATTCTATCAGAAAGAATAGATTTTGGCAAGTAAAAAAACAATATTTTCTTAAATTTTTTAACTTATGTGCGCCTGCTCTTTTAATTTCTTATAATTTGTGATAAACTAAAGCCAGATATGGATTAGGAAATAATGCAGATTGCAAAGCTTATCCATTTATAATTAAAATATAACAGCACCGCAATATTTTTGCAGGAGGGGATTATATGTCAGCTAAAATTGAAACTAATTTAGGCACTATATCTATAGAAGAAGAAGTTATAGCCAGAGTTGCAGGTTGTGCGGCTATGGACTGCTACGGAATTGTTGGTATGGCCGCTAAAAATATGAAAGACGGTTTATTCCAGCTCCTTAAAGTTGAAAGCCTTACAAAAGGCATTAAGGTTTATGTTAATGATGAGGACGGCACTTTAAGCCTTGATTTTCATATTATTGTGGAATACGGAACTAATATTTCAGCTATTGCAGACAACATAATAAACACAGTAAAATTCAAAATAGAAGATTGTTTTGATATTAAGACAGACAAAATAAATGTTTTTGTTGAAGGCGTAAGAGTCGACAGCTAATTGAGGAGGAAGTTTAAGTGGGGCTTAAAAGCATTAATGGTCATATTCTACGCAGGCTTATTATAGCCGGCGCTAATGAGCTGAGCAAAAATAAACAATTAGTCGACGCTCTTAACGTTTTTCCTGTGCCTGACGGCGATACGGGAACAAATATGTCCTTAACTATTATTTCAGCGGCTAAAGAAGCTGAAAAGAGCATGTCAGAGAGTATTTCAGATGTAGCTTCTGTATGCGCCAGCGGAGCTTTAAGAGGTGCAAGAGGAAACTCCGGTGTTATACTTTCACAGCTTATACGAGGTTTTTCAAAGGCAGTTAGCGGCAAAGACGAGATTGATACAGTTGGTATGTCAGAAGCATTCCAAAAGGCGGCTCAAACGGCTTATAAAGCTGTTATGAAGCCTAAGGAAGGAACAATACTTACAGTGGCTTCATCCTGCGCTCAGGCATCTCAAAGTGCGTGCCTTGAAACTGATGATATTGAAGAATTTTTGGAATATGTAATTAAAGAGGCTGACGAAACACTGCTTAAAACAACGGACATGCTTCCGGCTTTAAAAGAAGCAGGCGTTGTTGATGCAGGCGGTAAAGGCCTTTTGTGTATACTTAAAGGAGCACTTTATAATTTAAAAAGCAATTCTGAAGTTGTTTTGAACACAGAAAGTCAGGCAACTGAAAATATTGATATAAGCGCTTTATCAAAGGTTAAACCTGAAGATATTAAATATGGCTATTGTACAGAGTTTTTTATACTTAAGCCAAATGCAGAAGAAAGCGAGCTTGGGGATTTAAAGGAATATCTTCTTTCAATGGGTGATTCGCTTATGCTTGTATCTGACGATGAGGTTGTTAAAGTACATGTGCATACTAACCATCCAGGCTTAATTATAGAAAAGGCTCTTAAAATAGGTGCTCTTAATGGATTAAAAATAGATAATATGCGTATTCAGCATACTAACAAAATAGATTTTTCAAATTCTGTTAGTGTAAAAGAAGAACAATCTGAGCCTAAAGAAAGAGGCTTTATAAGCGTGTCGGCTGGCAGAGGTTTTGATGAGATTTTTAAGAATATAGGCGTTGATGAAGTAATAACAGGCGGACAGACAATGAATCCAAGCACAGACGATATATTAAAAGCCATTGACCAAGTAAACGCTAAAACAGTATTTGTATTGCCTAACAATAAAAATATAATTTTGGCTTCCCAGCAGGCGGCAAAGCTTACAAAAGACAAGAATGTTATTGTTATAGGCACTAAAAGTGTGCCGGAGGGAATATCTGCCATGCTTAACTATGATGACTCTATGACAGATGATGAGATTAAGGAGTCTATGGAAGAAGGCATGGAATATATTAAAACATTAAGTGTTACATTTGCTGTTAGAGATACTGTTTTAGACGGCAAGGAAATTCATGAAGGCGATTTTATAGGTATGTCTGGAAGCAGCATAGTTTCTGTTGAAAATGAAGTTGCTAAATGTACTGAGGATTTAATAAAATCTGCCGTTGATGACGACGCTGAGGTAGTAACCATATATTACGGCGAGGATGTTAGCAAAAACGATGCCGAAAAAATGAAGGAATACGTTGAATCTGAGTTTGACCACTGTGAAGTTGAACTGCATTACGGCGGACAGCCGCTTTACTACTATCTTATTTCTGTAGAGTAATAAATTTAATTTTTTTAGTTTAAGGGTGTCGGTTTTTGCCGATGCCCTTAATTGTATTTAGGGTTATACTGATTTATTTAACTCTTATTAATACAGTATTTGGAGGATTTTTAGTTATGCTGCTTAATGAGCCTATTACAGCAATAAAGGGTATAGGAGAAAAAAAGGCCCAGATTCTTAATAACTTGGGAATATTTACTGTTGAGGATATTGTGGAGTATTTCCCAAGAGATTACGAGGATAGGAGCGATGTACGCAAAATAGACCAGCTGGTTGAGGATGAAGAAAATACGTTTTTTGCTTGGGTTGATAATATGCCGGAAAATGTACATATAGGCAAAATGTCAATTACAAAAGTGCGTTTAAGCGATGAAACAGGAAAAATTAATGCTGTATGGTATAATCAGGCTTTTTTAAAAAATGCTATAAAAAAAGATGAATACTATATATTTACAGGCATATACCGCAAAAAAAACGGCAGGAGAGAGATTGTTTCGCCGGAGTTTGAAAAGGCCGAAAGCAAAGAAATATTAGGTGCAGGAAGGATAGTGCCAGTTTATCATTTAACAGCAGGTATAAGCCAAAAAGTTATAAGGGCTCTTGTAAAAAAAACACTAGACAGTGTTAAAACTCAGCTTCCGGATTTTATGCCTTTAGATATAAGAAAAAAATATTGTCTTTGTGAAAGAAATTTTGCCATAAGCAACATACACTTTCCTGAAAACTCAGAAAGCTTTTTTATAGCTCGCAAAAGACTTGTATTTGATGAGCTTTTTATACTTCAAATGGCGCTTTTTAAACTTAAAGGCACAACTAAAAGAAACAGCGGTATAATTTTTAAGTGTGATAATGTTTTGGAAGAAACTCAAAAGGCTTTGGGCTTTGAATTTACAAATGCTCAGAAAAAAGTAACTGAAGAAATAATTAATGATGTGTCAAAAGGCGTACTTATGAACAGGCTTATACAAGGTGACGTAGGAAGCGGAAAAACAGCTATTGCTATGGCAGCTTGTTTAATGGCTATTAAAAATGGGTATCAGGCGGCTTTAATGGCGCCTACGGAGGTTTTGGCAAGCCAGCATTATGAGGCTTTTAGCGCATTTTTCCAAAAATTTGGAGTTGAAGTATGTCTTTTGAAAGGCTCTCTAAAGAAAAAAGAAAAAGATGCAGCTAAAGAAAGTATATTAAGCGGCAAAACTAAAATGGTTATAGGAACCCATGCTATTATTCAAAAAGATGTAGAGTTTAAAAATCTTGCCCTTGTTATAACTGATGAACAGCATCGTTTTGGTGTTAAGCAAAGAAATGTTTTAACCGAAAAAGGAACTAATGCCCATGTACTTGTTATGACGGCTACACCTATTCCAAGAACATTGGCTCTTATATTGTATGGCGACCTTGATGTTTCCGTTATAGATGAGCTTCCGCCAGGCAGACAGGAAATACTTACTTACGCTGTTAACAGCTCATACCACAAAAGAGCATACGCTTTTATACGCAAGGAAGTTGAAAACGGACGACAGGCGTATATGGTCTGTCCTATGATAGAAGAAAGCGATGCTATAGAGGCTAAGGCAGTAGAAACAATGATTGATGAGGTATCTCAAACTGACTTTAAAGGCTTAAATGTATCTGTTTTGCATGGCAAAATGAAGCCGGATGAAAAAGACGCTATTATGAGTGATTTTGCAGCGAATAAAATTCAGATTTTAATTTCAACTACTGTTATAGAAGTTGGTATTAATGTGCCTAACGCTACAATAATGCTTATTGAAAATGCTGAAAGATTTGGCCTTTCACAGCTCCACCAGTTAAGAGGACGTGTAGGCAGAGGAAAATATCAGTCGTATTGTATTTTAGTTACAGACTCTAAAAGCCAAATTACAAAAGAGCGAATGAAAGTAATGCAAAAGACAAATGACGGATTTGAGATTTCTGAAACAGACTTAAAGCTTAGGGGGCCAGGTGAATTTTTCGGCACAAGGCAGCACGGAATTCCACAGCTTAAAATAGCAAATCTTTATAAAGATGCGGATATGCTTTCACTTTCGCAGGAGGCAGCAAAAGAGCTTAACAGAATGAAGGATTGGAGCAATTTGCCAGAATACAGGTTGATTTCGGAAAAAATAGACACACTTTTCTTAAATAGTCAAAGAATCGGCATTTAATTTGTTTTTTACTGGTTTTAAATCAAAATTTTACATTGAAACAAAAAATGATGGTGCAAAAAATTCCGCAGTAAACGATAGAAGTATTGTTTTTTACTTTGTGGTTTGATATAATCTATTATATTTATGTGTTGATTATGGTTTTGGAGGACTCAATGAGAGTTATATCTGGTATTTCAAGAGGCTGTAAGCTAAAATCGCCTGAAGGTTTGGCTACAAGGCCTACAACTGACAGAATTAAAGAGTCTATATTTAATATAATGGCGCCGGATTTATATGAGTGCAGATTTCTTGATATATTCAGCGGCAGCGGTGCTATTGCCATAGAGGCATTAAGCCGTGGTGCTAAAGAGGCTGTACTTATTGATAATTCAGATAAAGCTATGGCTGTTATTAAAGAAAACCTTACTCACACAAAGCTTATTGATAAAGCCGAAACTTTAAAGGCAGATGTTTTTGCTGCTTTAAATGTTTTAGGCGCAAAAGGAAGGCAGTTTGACATTATATTTTTAGACCCGCCGTATGCTTCAGGTCTTTATTCTCAAGTGCTTAGTGCTATAGTAGAGCATAAGCTGCTTGATGAAGATGGGTACATAATTGCCGAGCAGTCATCAGGTGATGAATCGGCAGAGGTAAGCGGTCTTGTAAATTACAGGATAAAGGATTATAAAACTAGCAAAATGGCCTTCTATGCTTTGGAGGAAAATGATGATTAAGGCAATTTATCCGGGAAGTTTTGATCCGGTAACAAACGGGCATCTTGATATTATTAAAAGAGCCGCTAAACTTGTGGACAAGCTTGTTGTAAGTGTACTTGAAAACCCACATAAGTCGGGTTCTCTATTTACAACAGATGAAAGAATAGAGCAACTTAAAAGAGTAACAAAAGACATAGAAAATGTTGAGGTATCCTCGTTTAACGGGTTACTTGTTGATTATGCCGAACAAATAGACGCTCAAGCCGTTATAAGAGGATTAAGGGCAGTTACAGATTTTGAAAATGAATTTCAAATGGCGCTTACAAACCGAAGCCTTATGCCGGAACTTGAGACATTATTTATTCCTACAAGCGTTGAGTATCTTTATTTAAGCTCAAGCACACTTAAAGAAGTTGCTATGTTTGGGGGTAATATTTGCTCTATGGTACCATGCGAGATAAAACAGGATGTTTTGGATAAATTTACAAAGCGAGGGGTTAGATAAATGGATGCAGTTTTAAAATTGCTTGAGGAACTTGAGGATATACTTGACCAAAGCCGTGCCGTGCCGTTCTCTAACAAGGTAGCGGTTGATAAAGACGAGATATACGATATTATAGCCGAAATCAGATTAAGGCTTCCAAACGATATTAAGCAGAGTAAATTTATTGTATCAGAAAGAAATAAAATACTTCTTGATGCTCAAAAAGAGGCAGATGAGCTTTTAGACTCAACTAAAGATAAGATTGCAAAACTTGTTGATGACCACGAGATTACAAAACAGGCTTATGAGCATTCTGCCCAGATAGTTGATAATGCTAAAAAGACAGCTAAAGAAATGAGAATTGGCGCTACTGAATACGCTGACGAAGTTTTAGCTCTTGCAGAAAACAGACTTAAAAACATGATGGAAGAACTTAGAAAAGAAAGCATTGAAATAGATAATTTCTTTAACCACAGCCTTGATGTAATTTATGAAAACCGTCAGGAATTAAGAGGCATAGAAAGCGATAGATGAAATTAATTTTATTATCCTAATTTGGACAATGTCTGAATTGGGATTTTTTATTTTTTAATACTGAATTTTGTCGTATTTGGTGGTTATAAAATTCGATTTTGTGTTTAATCGTGGATTTCTTATAAAAGTATAAAAAAAGTTAAACATTTATTAGTGTTTTATGGTATAATGTCCAAAAACAAATTTAATAAAATAAACTTGCTTTTGAAAGCCACAGCTTAAATTTTATTAATTCGCCTTTGGAGGTAATGCTTTGAAAAAAAGAGTTAAACACCAAAACCATCGAAAAGCTTACCGTTCGCAACGGCAGGCTGTAGATAGAGGCAGCACGCCTAAAAAGAAAAAAAGCTTAAATAGCTCAACAAAATATAAAGCTTTAACAGTAGCTGTTTTTGCAATGCTTATGTTTTATCTGCTTGGATATATAATTGTTTTTATGGGTAAGCCTTCTGTGCCTACAGAAACGGTTAATTATGGAACTATAGATAATCCTCAGACTTTAAAAGGCCTTATAGTACGTGATGAATATGTAGTTAACAGTACAATGGATGGGGAAATTTCTTTTAATTATGCTGAGGACTCCAAAGTGCCTAAGGGTGCTGTTGTATGTTCTGTTAAAGATAAGGGTGTAACTGATGATATTGAAAGTGAAATAAAGAAAATAGATAAAGATATATTAAATGCTCAAAAAACAAGAATTGATTTATCTAAAAACAAAGAAGAATTAGACAAAATAGAAAGTGAAATTTCAGTTTCAATAGATAATGCCGTTTATAAACTTACACCTGATAGCTTAACGGATATGTATTCTTTGAAAAACAACATAGAAGGATACATAGATACAAGAAATGAGATACTTATTAACGAGATTACCGGAACTACATCAGACCTTACAGCACAAAGAAAAGAGTATGAGCA
The DNA here is from genome assembly GCA_944377425.1 of uncultured Clostridia bacterium. Classification (GTDB taxonomy): domain Bacteria; phylum Bacillota; class Clostridia; order Lachnospirales; family Anaerotignaceae; genus Neoanaerotignum_A. The sequence continues at coordinate 55,563 of CALWEX010000085.1, read as the reverse complement.
GGAGCTTTCGGAAAATGTTTCTTCATATACAGCCGATGAAAGCGGAATACTTTCATTTATGATTGATGGCAAAGAAGCAGAATTTACACCAGATAATTTAGAAACAATTACCGAAAAGCAGATAACTGAAAATGTTTCCCCTCAGTACGTTTCAAAAGGCTTAAATGTAAAAGCTGAAAGCCCTATATTTAAAATAGTAAAAAGTAATTTATGGTACATTGTGTGTTATGTACCTAATGAAATGTCGGCTAAATGGGAAGTAGGCGATAGCCTTGAGATTTATACAATGTATGACGATGAGGAGCTTTCAACAGATGTTACTATTGAAAGCATTTCACTAGGCGAAAATGAGTCTTATGTTGTTCTTTCGTCAGACGAAAATATAATTGATTTTATGCCGCTTAGGACATTTACATTCAATATTCGTCAAAACGCGTATACTGGTCTTAAAATACCTAATACTGCTATAATAGAGAAAACATTTTTAAAAATACCTTTAAGCTGTATTGTGGAAAACTTGGGCCAAAGCACAGTTATACTTAGGAATGGTTCTTCAGACCAAACAGTAAATGTTTCAATATTTACTGCCGATGAGCAGTATGCCTATGTTCTTCAGGATTACGATACACTTAAACTGGGAGACGTTATTCTTATGGGTACAGGTGAGAATGCCACTGAATTTACCATAAGCGAAGTTGAAAATTATAAATGCGTTTATGTGGCAAACAGCTCAATGGCTGAATATGCCGTAATTGATATAATAGGGCAAAACGCAGAATATTCAATAGTCAGACCGTCCTCATCAAGCTATGGATTAAAAGTTTATGACAGCATAGTTTCTGACGCTAAATCTATAGAAAATGACGAGGTTTTAAGTTGAAAGGAGATATGAATATGTCATCTATTAAAGAAAATATTGAAAGCATTAATGCTAAAATTCAGGCCGCTTGTGACAGAAGCGGCAGAAAAAGAGAAGATGTTCTTTTTCTTGTTGTAAGCAAAACTATTGATGTGCCTAGAATTAAAGAGGCTGTTGAATGTGGTATGACAAGCCTTGGTGAAAACAAGGTACAGGAAATAATGGATAAATACGAGCCTATGGGTGATGGTGTTAAGTGGCACCTTATAGGACACCTTCAAACAAACAAGGTAAAATACATAATTGATAAAGTAGTGCTTATTCATTCTGTTGACAGTGTAAAGCTTGCAGAGGAAATAAGCAAAAGAGCAGTTGCTAAAGGCGTAAATGCAAATATACTTCTTGAAATAAATATGGCCGCTGAAGAATCTAAGTTCGGCATTAAGCCTGAAGAATGCGAACAAATGGTTAGAGAAATCAGTGTTTTGCCTAACATTACAATAAAAGGTTTAATGACTGTTGCGCCAGCTGTCGAAAATCCGGAGGAAAACAGGAAATATTTCAGACAAATGAAGCAATTACTTGTTGACATTAACAACAAAAAAATTGATAATGTTAATATGACTGAACTTTCTATGGGAATGACCGGAGACTATGAAGTGGCTATTGAAGAAGGTGCTACTATAGTCAGAATTGGAACCGGTGTTTTCGGCGCAAGATACTATCCAAATAAAAACTAATTAGGGGGAAAATATAGTGGCAGGCTTATTTGATAAAGTTAGAAATATATTCGGCGGAGAATACGATGATGACGAATATGATGATGAGTATGATGAGGAATACGAAAGCCCTTCAAAAAGCGAAAGGGATATGGACTATTCACCTATAAGGCAGTCTTCACAGTCTTCAAGAGGAATTTCATCTGCTCAGGCCAGAAGGAATACTTCACAGGTAGTAAGCATACATACCAATGTTCAAATGCAGGTATGCATTGTTAAACCGGAATGTTATGAGGATGCACAGGAAATCTGCGACGAGGTAAAGGCAAGAAAACCTGTTGTTGTAAACTTGGAGAAGGTTGAATACCCTATAGCTCAGAGGATAATGGACTTTTTAAGTGGTACATGCTATTCCTTAAATGGCTCTATACAAAGAGTTGCCAACAATATTTTTATTATAGCGCCTGAAAATGTTGATGTGTCAGGTGACTTTAAAGAGGAGCTTAAGACAAAGGGAATTATACTTCCTTGGGTAAGCCAAGGAAAATAATATTTTGACTGGAGAGATATATGCAGAATTTGTTGCTTCAATCAGTGGACAAGTTTTTTGAAGTGCTGTATTTTCTTATATTAATAAGAATAGTACTTTCATGGCTTCCTGGAATAAGGGATACATCTGTAGGTGGCATTATTTACCAGCTTACAGAACCTATTTTGGGGCCTGTACGTTCAATGATAGATAATTCGCCTATAGGCGGCGGAATGATGCTTGATTTTTCGCCGGTTATTGCATTATTTATTATGAAAATAGCTTGCAATGTAATACAGGCTATTATTATAGCTGTACTTTAAGGCCGGGTGGTGTTTTAAAATGGCTAAATCATCTGGTGCTTTTGGAGTGCGCAGTGAAAACAAAGCCACTGTATCAAGAATAGAAGATATAATTGAGCAGTGCTTGAAAAAACATGTCAAAGTTTTTTCAGATTTTATAACTCCTGCGCAAATGGAAGACGTAATTAAAACAGCACAATCATATAGGGACATTAAATTTATGTCTTTTGGCGGCAACAGCCAATGTGAAAGGCGAATGTTGGGATTTTGTCCGGATTATATGGATATATGCCAAGAGGATTTCCCTATAGACATAATTAAAATAAGTGCAAATAAAAAATTTTATGCCGATATGAGCCATAGGGATTACCTTGGCTCTGTTCTCGGCCTTGGCATTGACCGCTCAAAAATAGGTGATATTATTATTTTTGACGGCAGTGCCCTTTGTTATGTTAAGAAAGAGATTTCAGGCTTTATAAATTCCAACCTTGTTAAAGTAGGCAGAAACAATGTTTCTACAGAAGTTTTTAACATTAAGGAATTTGAGCTTCCTGAGGTTAAAACGGAAGAAAAAAGTTATACCGTTTCATCATTAAGGCTGGATGCTGTAGCAGGCGGTGCATTTAATTTAGCCAGAGGAAAAATACAAAGCCTTATAGAAGGCGAAAAAGTATTTTTAAATTTTATTACTGAGCTTTCACCATCTAAAAACGTAACAGAAGGCGATATGGTTTCAGTGCGTGGTTATGGCAGAATAAAAGTTTTATCAATAAACGGAAGAACTAAAAAAGACAGAATAAGCATAAATGTGCTTAAGTATGTATAAACGGGAGGTATCCTCTTGAGTAATATATATGTTAAAACAAAAGATAAAAAATACCCTATATATTTTACTCACAGCTTTAATGACCTTGAAAAAGCTGTTGAGGAAAATGGTTTATCTGGCAGAAAGCTCTGCATAATTACTGACAGCAATGTAAGCAAAATTTACACCGAAAAGATTAAAAGCGCTCTGGAAAATTATTTCGAGAGTGTTTTTGTATATACCTTTGATGCTGGAGAAAAAAGTAAAAATTTGAATACTATATCTGATTTTTACAGCTTTTTTTTGGAGAACCATATAGACAGAAAAACAGTTGTTGCTGGCTTAGGCGGCGGCGTTTGCGGTGATATGGCAGGCTTTGCGGCGGCAACTTATTTAAGAGGAATAAAGTTTATTCAAATACCTACAACACTTCTTGCTCAGGTTGACAGCTCAGTAGGCGGAAAAGTTGGTGTTGATTTTAAAAACAGCAAAAATATAATAGGCGCTTTTTATCAGCCGGATTTTGTATACATAAATACAGAAACACTTAACACTCTGCCGGAGAGAGAGTTTAACGCAGGTATGGCAGAGGTTATTAAATACGGGCCTATATATTCCCACGACTTTACAGAATATATAATTAATAATAAAGAAGCTATAGCAGGCAGAGATAAAGACGCTTTAAAGCACATTATAAAAAAATGCTGTAAAATAAAAGCTGAGGTTGTATCCAAAGACGAGAAAGAAGGCGGGTTAAGGGAGATACTTAATTTTGGCCATACAATAGGCCATGCCATAGAAACAAAAATGAATTTTACACTTCTTCATGGTGAGTGTGTAGCACTGGGAATGAAGGCAGTTTTTAATATTTGTCTTAAAAGAGGAACTGTAAACGAAAAAGAGTATAAAGAGTTGATTTCTCTTTTGGAGTATTTTAATCTTCCGCTTAATATCAGCGGTATTACGGCAGATGAGATATACAGCCAGATGTTCCTTGATAAAAAGGTAAAGAATAATCAGCTTAGCTTTGTACTGCTTGAAAGCTATGGCAAGCCTTTTAGCACAACAAATGTTGACAAAGAAGAAATTTATGGCGCTATAAACGCAGTTTTAAGGTGATGAAATGGTTTTAGTTGTTTTGTCGGCTGTTATACTAACTGTTATAGACCAAATAAGCAAGTTTTTGGCTTTGGAATATTTAAAGCCTGTGGGAAGTGTTGAGCTTGTAAAAGGTTTTATGAACCTTACATTTGTCGAAAACCGCGGTGCGGCTTTTGGAATGCTCAATGGCGCCAGATGGTTTTTTATAATAGTAACTGTTATTGTAACAGCAGTAGCTTTTGTATATTTGAAAAAATATATGCCTAAGGCAAAAGAATATTTTTATGTAAAGATTTCTATTATTCTAATACTTGCCGGAGCATGGGGCAATGCTATAGACAGGCTTTTAAGAGGATATGTTGTTGATTATTTTGAAACAACATTTATTACATGGCCTGTGTTTAATGTTGCCGATATATATGTTGTTGCAGGCACTATACTGTTGGCCTTTATGTTTCTGTTTGTTATAAAAGATGATAATAAAAAATAACTTATAATTTTGGTTTATTAAAGACGGTAAAACCGATACTGTATTTAGTTATGCGGCATTGGATAAAAACCGTCTTTTTACGCTGAATAGATATTATACTTTTTGTTTGTAAGAAAAAATAGTTAAATGGAGATAATATGGAATATTTTACTGTTTCACCGGAAAATGAGGATACCGGAAAAAGAATAGATGTATATGTTTCTCTGCTGAGAGATGAGCTTTCCAGAAGCCAAGTGCAGAAGCTTATTTCAGAAGGCAAGGTTACAGTAAACTCAAAGCCGGTAAAAAGCAATTATCGTTTAAGAAAAGATGATATTATAGATATTGAAATTCCAGACCCTGAGCCTTTGGAAGTTTTGGCTGAGGATATTAAGCTTGATATACTGTACGAAGATGACGACATTATAGTTATTAATAAACCTCAAGGTATGGTTGTTCATCCAGCTCCAGGGCATTACAGCGGTACGGTTGTAAATGCTTTGCTTTTCCACTGCAAAGGCAGTTTAAGTGGAATTAACGGTATGTTAAGACCGGGCATTGTGCATAGGATTGACATGAATACATCAGGTGTAATTGTTGTTTCAAAAAGCGATGCGGCTCATAAATCACTTGCGGTACAGTTTGCGGAGCACAGTATAAGCCGAAAATATAAAGCCATTGTTGTGGGAAATATTAAAGAAGACAACATAACAGTTGATAAACCTATTGGCAGAAATCCTAAAGATAGGAAAAAAATGGCTGTTGTTGCTGGTGGAAGGAGAGCCGTAACTCATTTTAATGTTTTGGAACGTTTTGGCAGGTACACATATGTAGAAGCTGAGCTTGAAACAGGTAGGACTCATCAAATAAGGGTACACATGGCATCAATAGGTCATCCGCTTTTAGGCGATAATGTTTACTGCAGTGAAAAACAGCCATATAAATTAACGGGACAGGTTCTCCATGCGGCACTTTTAGGCTTTAATCATCCTAAAACAGGCGAGTATGTGGAGTTTGAGTCACAGGTGCCGGAATATTTTACTAACCTGCTAAACAGGTTCAGGAATAATCAGTTCTGAGGTGTTTTATGTATTTAAAAGAAATTGGGCTACATGGTTTTAAATCGTTCCCAGATAAAGTGCGTCTTGAATTTAATAAAGGTGTTACAGCCGTTGTTGGACCTAACGGAAGCGGAAAGAGTAATATATCCGACGCCATAAGGTGGGTTCTTGGTGAGCAGAGAGTTAAAATGCTCAGAGGCGATAAAATGGAAGATGTAATATTTGCCGGAACAGATACAAGAAAGCCTATAGGATTTGCGGAAGTTTATATTACTCTTGATAACGAGGACGGTATGATACCGCTTAATTATTCCGAAATAACAGTTAAAAGAACGGTATTCCGCTCTGGAGAGAGTAAATACACAATTAACGGCACACCTTGCAGGCTTAAAGATATAAACGAGCTTTTTATGGATACTGGTGTAGGCCGTGAAGGCTACTCAATTATAGGTCAGGGAAGAATAGACGAAATTTTAAGCACTAAAAGCGAAGACAGGCGCCGACTTTTTGAGGAAGCGGCAGGCATTGCCAAATATAGGTCAAGACGCCTTGAGGCTATTGGAAAACTTGAAAATGAAAAAGAAAACCTTCTTCGTGTGGAAGATATTATTTCAGAAATAGAAGGCACTCTTGAGCCTTTGCGTATACAAAGCCAAAGCGCTAAAAAATACCTTATGCTTAAGGAAGAACTGAAAAAATGCGAAATCAATTTATTCCTGATTGATGTAGATAAAATAGAAGATAAAATAGCCCAAAACGAGAATAATATTTCAATAACTAAAAATGACATTGCACAAAACGAGAGTAAATATAACACTGATATTGAGCTTTCGCAAACCTTAAAAGATGAAGAAAAAAGCATTAATGCTTTAATAGAAAAAAATGAAGAACTCATTAAATATGATACTGAAGCTTACCAAGAAAAAACTGGGCATATTCGGCTTTTAGAGGAGCAGATTTCAAACTTTAACGAAAAAATACAAAAAACTGAAAGCGATTTTAAATCCGTAGGTTTAAAAGCCGAAAAGATTCAAGGCGATATAAATGTTTTTAAATCAAAAGAGTCAGCCTGTGATATTAAGCTTAATGAGCTTCATAATGAACTTGATAAAAAAGAAAATGAATTTAAAAAATTCAGCGATGACTTAAACGAAAGCGAAGAAAAACTTAATAAATATAAAAGTGACGTATTTGAAAAAATGCGTGACTCTGCTGTTATTAAAACAGATATTGAAAACAGCCGTATTCATTTAAAACAGGCACAAAACAAAAAAGAACAGCTTGAAAATGCATTAAGTGTTGCAAAAGGCAAGCTTAAGCAAGCTGATGTGCATATGCTTTCGGTTAACAAAATGCTTTCAGAAAATGCTGATAAGCTGAATAAGTATAAAAATATACTTGAAAACCTTAATAAAGAAAAAAATACAGTTATTGTAAGCCTTGAAAAAACTGAAGCAAAACAGAAGCATACTTTGTCGAAATATGCCGAAGCTGTATCGCGCCATAGAGTGCTTCAGGATATGAAAAATGACTTTGACGGGTACTACAAAAGCGTTAAAAGTGTTCTTAAAGAAGGCGCTAAAGGAACATTAAAGGGTATAGAAGGTGCTGTGGGAGAGCTTATAAATACTGAGGCAAAGTATGAAACAGCAATAGAAATAGCTTTAGGCTCGGCTGTACAGAACATAATAACAAGTGATGAGTACAGCGCTAAGGCCGCTATAGAATACCTTAAACGAAGCTCTTTGGGACGTGCTACTTTTATGCCTGTTAATGTAATTAACGGCCGTGAGATAGAAAACAAAAACACAATACTTAATTATGTAGGGGTGTGCGGCATAGGAAGTGATTTGGTATCATTTAACAGCCGATATTCAAAAATAGTATTAAGCCTTTTGGGCAGGGTTATAATAACTGAAAATATGGACTATGCTATTAAGGTTTCATCTCTTACAGGCAGAAAATACAGAATAGTAACTCTTGACGGTGATGTTATTAATCCAGGCGGTGCCATGACAGGTGGCAGCATTACAAAAAAATCTTCTGGTATATTTGGCAGAAGCCGTGAAATAGATGAGCTTAAAAGTTTCATAGCTCAGTTGGAAAACGATGCTGAAGACTTAAAAAGCGATATAAAAGACCTTTCTGAAAGTAAAAAAGAAATAGAAGATAAAATAAACGATATTTCTCTTGAACTGCACAAGCTTGATTTGGAAAAAAACTCACTTGCAGAAGATGTTCAAAGGGCACAAAGTGCCATAAATGACTATGAGCTGTTGGTTAAAAATAATGAAGATGAAAAGCTTTTTAACGAAAAGAATATTTCAGAAACAGAAAACAACATTCAGGTAATGACTGAAAAACTGGAAAAAGCTGAGGCTGAAATAGAGCAGACAGACAAAGACATTGAAAGTTTTAGACAGTTTATAGACGAGTCTAAAGAGAAAAGAGATGCAATTATTTCTGATATTACATCGGTTAAGGTATCAATTTCGTCTCTTGAGCAGGAAAGAAATTCTATAAGAGAAAACATACTGCGTCTTAAGACCGAGCTTAGTGAAGCAGAAAAAGAGAATATTAATTATTCACAGCTTAAAAATGAATATAAAGAAGCTGTTAAGGCTAAAGAAGCTGAGCTTAAAGACACAGAAATGGTGATTTCAAGCCTTAAAGAAAAAATAGAAGAAAGCCAAAAAGAACTTAAAGAGGCAGTTGACAAGAGAAGTGAAATAAGCCGACAGATTGAAAACACATCTGTATTTATAAAAACAGGTTATGAAACTATTTCAAACCTTAAAAACGCTCTTTTTAAGTATGAAACATCTGTTGAAAATTTAAAAAATGAAAAGGACAAGCTCTTTAATTCAGTTTGGGAGCAGTATGAAATTACATACCATCAAGCTAAAGAAATTCAGGATGTTAACACCAATTACAGCACAGAAGAAAAAAGAGCAAAAGAGCTGCGCTACAGTATAAAAGAATTAGGCAGTGTAAATGTAAGCTCAATAGATGAGTACGCCAAAGTAAGTGAAAGATATAATTTCCTTACAACCCAAAGGGATGATATTAAAAATGCAGAAGATAACCTTTTAAAAATTATAGATGATTTAGAAAGGCTTATGAAAGAACAGTTTGCCAACCAGTTCGGGCTTATATCTCAGAACTTCAACGAAGTTTTTAGAGAAATGTTCGGCGGAGGCAAGGCATTATTAAAATTATCAGACTCAAATGATATACTGGAAAGTGGAATAGATATTATAGTTCAGCCGCCGGGAAAGACAACTCAAAATATGATGCTTCTTTCAGGTGGAGAAAGAGCACTTACGGCAATAGCTATTTTGTTTGCTATATTAAAAATGAAGCCATCACCGTTTTGTGTTTTAGACGAGATAGAAGCGGCTCTTGATGATGCTAATGTTAAAAGGTTTGCCAGATATTTACAGCGATTTTCTGGTACAACACAGTTTATAGTTATAAGCCACAGGAAAGGCACTATGGAGGCGGCAGATGTGCTTTACGGTGTTACAATGCAGGAAAAGGGTATTTCCAAAGTACTGTCTGTTAAGTTTGATGATATAAAGGATACGGAGGTATAAAATGGGTTTATTTGATTTTTTTAAGAATAAAAATAAAGATAACAAAGGCGAAAGCACTGATGAAAGTGTAGTTTCTAATATTCAGGAAGAATTACAGGAAACTACATTAGAAGATGCACAAGAGGTGCCAACAGAAGAAATATGCCAAAATGAAAATACTGCTGAAAGTAACGAAACAGATGATTCAGAAAGTACATCAGAAGAATTAGTAGTTGAGGAAATAGAAAAAGAAATAACAGAAAATATTGAATTACCAGAAGAAGAGGAAAAAACAGAATTATCTAAAGAAACTGATACAGCAGTAATTGAACCTGAACAAGAAGAAACAGAAGATGTACATAGTGGCCAGACATCTTCTGATGAAGAAAATAATATTGAAGAAACTGAAAATAATTCAGAAACTGAGCCGGAAAGCGAAGCGCCTAAAAAAGGATTTTTTGCTCGTCTTAAAGAAGGCCTTGGCAAAACACGTAAAAATATTCTTGGCAGTGTAGATAGTGTTTTGGGTGCTTTTACTAAAATTGACGAAGACCTTTTTGAGGAGCTTGAAGAAGCTTTAATTATGGCAGACTTAGGCGTTCAAACCACAATGGATATTTGTGATAACCTTAGAAAGCGTGTTAAAAAAGAAAATGTAACAGACCCATCTAAAATTAAAGATATGCTTTGTGAGGAAATAAGCGCTATACTTACAGAAGGCTGCGAAGAGGAGTTTTCACTTAAAGAGCCTACAGTTTTGCTTGTTATAGGCGTAAACGGTGTTGGAAAAACAACTACTATAGGCAAACTTGCATCTGTTTATAAAAAAGAAGGCAAAAGCGTTATGCTTGCCGCAGCTGATACATTTAGGGCGGCAGCTATTGACCAGCTTATGGTATGGGGCAAAAGATGCGGTGTTGATGTAATTAAGCATGAGGAAAACTCAGACCCAGCGGCAGTTGTTTTTGACGCAGCCAATGCGGCTAAAAATAGAAAAACAGACATACTTATTTGTGATACAGCTGGAAGACTGCATAACAAGAAAAACCTTATGGAAGAGCTTAAAAAGATTTCTAAGGTTATAGAAAGAGAATATCCTGAGGCTAACAAAGAAGTATTCCTTGTTCTTGATGCTACAACAGGACAAAATGCACTTCAGCAGGCTAAACTTTTTAAAGAGGTAACAGATATAACAGGCATAATACTTACAAAGCTTGACGGTACAGCAAAAGGCGGTATTGTAGTTGCCATTAAGTCAGAGCTTCAAATTCCTGTGCGTTATATAGGAGTTGGAGAAGGCATAGACGATTTGCAGAAGTTTAATCCTGAAAGCTTTGCAAAAGCTCTTTTTGATGCTGAGTAAATTTATTTTGCTTTGTAAAGGAAAAATACTTGACAGACGGCCTTAAATAATGTATTATACTTCCTTGTAAAGTAATTTTGCTTTACATATTATATAGGGGTCACTGATATGGATGATATTTTGAAGGCCACACTTTTATATGACTTTTACGGAGAGCTTCTTACACAAAAGCAAAAGACAATTTTTGAATACTATTACCTTAACGACTGTTCTCTTACAGAAATAGGTGAGGAGCTGGGCATAAGCCGGCAGGCTGTTAGGGATTTGCTTAAAAGAACAGAAAATATACTTTTAAGCTATGAACAAAGGCTCAAACTTGTAGAGAAATTCGGTATTCAAAAAGAATCTGTACGCCGAATTAAAAGTCTTGCTCAGGAGATAGAAAAAAGCCGCGGCATAAGCGGTGAGGCAATAGAAAAAATTGAGGAAATTAAAAATATTGCCGATGAAATTTTGGATTAGGAGGTTTCCTGATGGCATTTGAAAATCTTTCTAATAAACTGCAAGAAGTTTTCAAACAGCTTAGGGGTAAGGGAAAACTTACGGAAGCCGATGTTAAAGCGGCTATGCGTGAAGTTAAAATAGCCCTTCTTGAGGCCGATGTTAACTTTAAAATAGTAAAGCGGTTTATTAATAACGTGACTGAAAGAGCCATAGGCAGTGAGGTTATGGAAAGCCTTACTCCAGGCCAGCAAGTTATAAAAATAGTAAATGAAGAACTTATTGAGCTTATGGGCAGTACCCAAAGCAAGCTCACATTTGCAAACCATCCGCCTACAGTTTATATGATGGTAGGACTTCAGGGTGCTGGTAAAACAACCACAAGCGGCAAGCTTGCCGGACTTTTAAGAAAGCAGGGCAAAAAGCCATTGCTTGTAGCCTGCGACGTTTACAGACCAGCAGCTATTAAACAGCTCCAAGTTGTAGGCAAAACTTACGATATACCAGTTTTTGAAATGGGCGATAAGGTTAGTCCTGTTGAAATTTCAAAAAAAGCTTTGGAATATGCCGAGCAAAACAGAAACGATGTTATACTTATAGATACAGCCGGACGTCTTCACATAAACGAAGAGCTTATGGACGAGCTGAAAGATATTAAAGATGCTGTTAAGCCACAGGAAATACTTCTTGTTGTAGACGCTATGACAGGTCAGGACGCCGTAACTGTTGCAGAAGGCTTTGACGGGCAGCTTGGAATAGATGGTATTATACTTACAAAGCTTGACGGTGACGCCAGAGGCGGTGCGGCGCTTTCTGTAAGAAGTGTTACTAATAAGCCAATAAAGTATATCGGTATGGGCGAAAAGCTTGAGGATTTAGAGCCGTTTTATCCAGACCGTATGGCTTCTAGAATACTGGGCATGGGCGATGTTTTATCCCTTATTGAAAAGGCTCAGCAGAATATAGATGCTAAAGAAGCCGCTGAAATGGAAAAGAAGTTAAGAGAAAATGATTTTACTCTTGATGACTTTTTAAGCCAAATGCAGAAAATACGCCAAATGGGTCCGCTTAAGGACTTGCTTGGAATGATGCCTGGTATGAACGCCATTAATATGGATGCTTTAAATAAGGTTGATGCCGAAAAAGAAATGGGTCATGTAGAGGCTATAATCCAGTCTATGACAAAGGAAGAACGCACTAACCCTTCAATACTTAACGGCCCACGCAAAAAAAGAATAGCTATGGGAAGCGGACGCTCTATAGCTGAGGTTAACAGACTTATTAAGCAGTTTGAAGAAATGAAAAAAATGATTAAGCAGGTATCTAGCATGACTAAAGGTAAAAAAGGAAAATTTAAGTTTCCTTTTAGATAAAATAGTTTATTTTTCAGGAGGTGAAAAGAAATGTCAGTAAGAATCAGATTAAAAAGATTAGGTGCTAAAAAAGCTCCTTTCTATAGAATCGTAGTTGCTGATTCAAGATCAGCAAGAAACAGCAAATCAATCGATGAAATCGGATACTACAACCCAACAACTGAGCCAGCAGCTTTAAAGGTAGACGCTGAGGCAGCAGCTAAATGGATTGCAAACGGTGCTCAGCCATCAGATACTGTTAAGGCTTTATTAAAGAAAGCTGGCGTTATCAAAGATTGATTTTCTTCTTCCTCGGGAGGATGTATATGAAAGAGTTACTGGAAGTTATTGCAAAAAACCTTGTTGACCATCCAGAAGACGTGGTAGTTACAGAGGTTCAGGGCGAAAAATCACTTGTTCTTGAGCTTAAGGTAGCACCTGATGATATGGGTAAAGTAATTGGCAAACAGGGCAGAATTGCAAAAGCCATCCGAACAGTCGTTAAAGCGGCTGCTGTCCATGAGGATAAGCATATTGTAGTAGAAATAGTACAGTAAAGAGCACAAACGTCGACTGTTTAAATAAAAGCCCCGGTTTTTAAATCGAGGCTTTTATTAATATTTAGGTTAAATAGTGTGCGGGCGCTAAAGCCCGCATTTTTATATATTTGTTATAATTAGGGAGGTTTTTAAGTGGGTTTTTTCTGTATAGGGAAAATTACATCAACACATGGTATACGTGGAACAGTAAAGGTGTTTCCAACAACAGACGATGTAAAAAGATTCGAACTGCTTAAAGAAGTTATATTTGATTTAAACGGAAAAAAAGAAACTTTTACTGTAAACAAAGTTGCATATCAAAAAAACATGGTGCTTCTTACAGTAAAAGAAATTGATGATATAAATGTAGCCGAGAAATACAGAGGCGCCAGCATACTTATACCGGATGATAAGGCACTTCCCCTTGAAGAAAATGAATACTATACCCGTGACCTTTACGACATGGAAGTATACACAACAGACGGGGTACATTTAGGCAAAATTGATGATATATTCTTTACAGCGGCTAATGATGTGTATGTTGTTAAGCGTGATGATAAACCTAAAAATGACATATTAATACCAGCTATAAAAGAATGTATTATTGATGTTAATGTTAAAGAAAACAAAATGACTGTTAAGCTTTTAGAGGGAATGATGTAATATGAACTTTTATGTGCTTACGCTTTTTACCCAGATGATTGATGAGTGCATGAGCTACAGTATTATGGGCAGGGCACAAAAGGAAGGTTTAATTAGCATAAAAACTGTGGATATACGCGATTTTTCTAATGATAAGCATCGTCATGTAGACGATTATCCTTACGGCGGTGGGGCAGGTATGGTTATGAAGCCTCAGCCGGTTTATGATGCTTATAAAAGCCTTAATGTCGAAAAAGCCAGAGTTGTATACATGACTCCTCAGGGAAAGCCATTTAATCAGGAAATAGCCAAAGAGTTATCCAAAGAAGAAAATATTGTTATTATATGCGGACATTATGAAGGCATAGACGAAAGAGTAATAGAAGAAATAGTTACAGACGAAATATCTATGGGTGACTTTGTGCTTACAGGCGGAGAATTGGCCGCCATGGCTGTTATAGATGCTGTAGCAAGGCTTAAACCTGGTGTTTTGGGTAAAGAAGAATCTTTTATGGATGAAAGCTTTTCAGACGGGCTTTTAGAATATCCGCAGTATACACGTCCGCCGGAATTTATGGGTCGTAAAGTTCCACCTATACTTTTAAGCGGCGACCACGCAAAAGTTAATAAATGGCGGCATGAACAGTCTATAATAAGAACTTATAATAAGCGTCCTGATATTTTAGAGAGTATTAAACTAAGTAAAAAGGACTCTGATTTTTTAAAATCTTATATTATCGAAAATAGTACAGACACTAATATTGAATAAGTTGTTATAATAGTAGTAAACATGTATCCGGGATATGATTAAATGGGCAGATATATTGTTTACGGCGGTAAAAAGCTTTTTGGCATTACCGATATTCATGGCAGTAAAAATGCCGCTCTTCCTGTTTTGTGCGGGTGTATTATTAATTCAGGGCTGAATGTTATTCATAACTGCCCAAAAATAACAGATGTTTTTAATACCTGCCATATACTGGAAAAAGCCGGCTGTAAAATTAAATGGGATGGCTCAACTGTAATTGTGGATTCATCGCAGGCAAGGTTTATAGTAATTGATGATGAGCTGACAGGCAGAATGCGTTCTTCTATAATATTTATGGGGGCTTTCTGTGGCAGGTTTAAAAAAGCAGTTATATCAAAACCGGGCGGCTGTAGAATAGGCAAAAGACCACTTGATATTCATATTGAGGCGTTAGAACAAATGGGAGTTGTTATAACAGAGGGTCTAAACTGTTTTTCATGCAGTGCATCTGCAATGAAGCCGTGCGAGATTAACTTAAGATTTCCGAGTGTTGGCGCTACAGAAAATATAATGTTGGCATCAGCCTGCGCAAAAGGCAAAACTATAATCAGAAATGCGGCATGTGAGCCAGAGATTGAATGCTTAGCTGAGTTTTTAACTTCTATTGGTGCTAAAACAGTTTGTGAAAACGGAAAAATAACTGTTAGCGGAACAGATGAGTTTAATGATACAGAATTCAAAATTATACCCGATAGAATAGAAGCCGGAACTTATATTGCAGCTTGTGGATGTGTTGGAGGAGAAATTTTTTTAAAAAACGCGAATGTTGCGCATATGAAAAAAGTTATTGATGTTTTTGGAAATATTGGATGCAAAATATCGTTTTGTGATGGCGGAATTTATGTAAAGTCGTCGGGAAAGGATATTATACCGCAAAATGTGAAAACAGGTGTCTATCCGTATTTCCCTACCGACATGCAGCCGCAGCTTATGAGTGTATTGACATTGGCACAAGGAACAAGTATTATTAATGAGTCAGTGTTTGAAAACAGGTTTAACCATGCCCTTGAGCTTAATAAAATGGGTGCGGATATAGAGATAGAAGGCTCAGTAGCTACAATTAAAGGAGTCACGAAACTTGAAGCAAGAGAGCTTACGGCTTTTGATTTACGTGCAGGAGCAGGACTTATAATAGCAGCTCTTGCTTGTGACGGAATGTCTGTTGTAAACGGAGCGGAATATATAAAAAGAGGTTATGAGGCTGTAGATAAAAGTTTTTCTGATTTAGGTGTTAATGTTAGGTATGAAAGCAGGTGACTGCTATGAGTAAAAACAAACATGAAAACGGCATTGAAAATAAACATTTTAAAAAAAGAAAAAGAAAACCTTTAAATACTAAAAAGGCAGCAGTGATTTTATGTGTACTTTTGTGCGCAGTACTTTTTATGCTTTCGCCGGTGTTTTCTATAAAGAATATAGAAATTACAACAATGGATAAGTACTCAAAAGATGAGTTGTGTACTATGCTTAATTTAAAAATTGGCAAAAATTTATTTCTCTTTAACAGATTTGCGGCTTCTAAAGTTCTTAAAAACAACCATTATATAGAGGATTACGATATATCGTATAAATTTCCTGACACAATTAAGATTGATATTACAGAAAGAAAAGTCAGAGGGTATGTGCCTTATATGGGTTCATACCTATACATAGACGAGTATGGCCGTGTTTTAGAAATTAACAGTCAAATGTCATCAGCACTTCCTGTTGTTTATGGTCTTAAGTTTGACACATTTGTTCTGGGAGATAAAATAAATGCCGAGAACAAAGAAGCTTTTGATATAATGGTTACAATAGCGCAGCTTATGAACAAATATGAGCTTTTGGATATTGTAGTTAAAATTGATGTAAGTGATGTAAGTAAGGTAATTGCTTATGTAAATAATATCGAGGTTAATTTGGGCGATATGTCAAACGGAGACCAGAAAATACGTACTATGGCTGAAGTGGTGAAAAATCTTGGCCCTAATGACAGAGGCGTTCTTGACTTAAGCGACTTATCAAAGCCGATTGTGTTTAAGTACCTTACATGATGGGAGATGTAGTTTTTTGATTAAGTTTAAACGTGATATTGTTATAACCTCTGCTGTGTGTATATGTATTGGCTTTTTGTCATGCGCAGCATTGGTACTGGCCTATACCAAAATTAATGAGGCACAGATAGACAATATCAATAATTTAACACAGCTTTTAAAAAGTGCTGATGAGAAAAACAAAGAATTAATGGATGAAATTGAGCTTAAAAACAAAATGGTTTCGGACTATGAAGACGCAGTATCAAAAGACAACGCTGCTCTTAAATTAATGAAAGAAGAGCTTGAGGATACAAGGAAAGCTTCTGGCGAAACAGAGCTTAAAGGAAAAGGTATTGTTGTAACTGTAAACGATAGCAAAGCTGATGCTACAGGTGCAGCTTCGGCATCTTTTGTTATTCATGATGAGGACTTGCTTTTGTTTGTAAACGAGCTTAACAGCGCTGGAGCAGAGGCGGTTTCTATAAATGGCCAAAGAATAACATCACGAAGCTCAATTAAATGCGCAGGCTCTATTATAAATGTAAACGGTGTAAGAATTTCGGCACCATTTGTAATTAAGGCAATAGGCGACCCAGAGGTTCTTGAGTCAGCTCTTAGATTTAAAGGCGGAGTTATAGACTCGCTTTTGCCTTGGGGCTTTTCCATTGATGTAAGCCAGGAAGAAGAGGTAGTAATTGAGCCTTATACTCAATCTTTTACATATCAGTATGCTTCTGAAACAGAAAGCGGCGAAGAATAATTTGGTGTTTATTGTATAAAACTTTTTATTTTTGTGACATTATAGGACTTTTTGGCACCATAATAACAAAAAAATTTTTATATTATAAGATTTTAGTTGAATTACGGTAAAAAAAAGGATAGAATATATAATGTAATTTTTGTGTTTTTAGGCAATTATCAAAATAGAGGTACTATATGATTATAGTATCGCTTTGATTGATTTATACATATAAATCAGATTACATTAAATAAAAAATAATTTCTTCTTTTAGAATATATGGGGAGGTAATGGCTGTGCTCGAATTTGTAAGCCAGGGCAATGCGGCAGTAATTAAAGTAGTAGGTGTCGGCGGAGGCGGGAATAACGCTGTTGACAGAATGATTGAAGATAATATGGACGGAGTTGAATTTATAGCTGTAAATACAGATGTTCAGGATTTATCAAAATCTAAGGCTCCGACAAAAATACAGATTGGTGAAAAACTTACAAAAGGACTCGGCGCAGGCGGAAATCCTGAAATTGGCGAAAAATCAGCTGAAGAAACTAAAGAAGAGGTTTCTAAGTCTTTAAGCGGTGCTGATATGGTATTTATTACAGCCGGAATGGGCGGCGGTACAGGTACTGGAGCTGCACCTAAAATAGCTGAAATTTCAAAATCAATGGGTATACTTACAGTTGCTGTTGTAACAAAGCCGTTTAATTTTGAGGGTAAGAAAAGAATGTCTAACGCCGAAAGAGGTTTAACTGAGCTTAGAAAGAATGTAGACACTCTTGTAATTATACCTAACCAAAGACTTCTTGCCATTATTGATAAAAAGACAAGCATTATAGACTCATTCAGAAAGGCTGATGAGATTTTAAGACAAGGTGTTCAGGGTATAGCAGACCTTATTTCTAAACCTGGTGTTATTAACCTTGACTTTGCCGATGTTAAAACAGTTATGTCTGGAAAAGGCGTGGCTCATATGGGTATCGGCCATGGTACAGGCGAAGATAAGGCAGAAATCGCTGTTAAAGCAGCTATCCAGAGTCCACTTCTTGAAACAAAGATTAACGGCGCTAAGTATGTGCTTATTAATTTTGCCGGTGATGAGAATCTTGGACTTCTTGAGGCAGATGAGGCAGCTAACCTTATTAAAGAAGCTATCGACCCGGATGCAGAGATTATATTCGGTACTACAATTAACGAGAACCTTAAAGACGAGGTTGTTGTTACAGTAATAGCTACAGGCTTTGAGGATGAAGAAAAAGGCCTTCCTCCAAAGAGCTTAAGAAGCGCTTTTGATTTTGCCGGATCTGAAAGAAGTCTTAGGGACAGCTCTGGTTATGACAGGGCTCCAAGATATGATTATGGCCAAGACGCACAAAGCAATCAGGAACAGGAAAATACATCTTCTGAGTACAGACAGGAAGAAACTGCAAGGGAACCTGAAGCAGAAAAGCCAAGAAGGTCTGTTTATAGCTTTGAAGATGAGGGCGAAATACATATACCGTCTTTCCTTCGTAAAAAGTCATAATTATTAATGCGCACGGTTTTAATAAATATAAAAATTTAATTTAAACCTGATTTATTTATATTCTAAAAGAGTAAGCGTGCTGATTAAACGGCACGCTTAAGTTTTGTTAAACTTTAATAATATTATTTTACAAAGCTTGTGTTTTAGTATATTATATTATCTAAAAAAGGTTTGGCAGCTTTAATTTGCCAATTTGTTTGGAGTGGTTAATATATATGGAAAATGACAGCAAAAGCGCTGTTAAAGCAGCTGGCTTAATGATGGTTATAACTCTTATAGGCAAAATACTTGGTCTTGTAAGGGAAATGTTTTTGGCCGGCAATTTTTCAGTAGGCATGGAAGCCAGCGCCTTTGTGGCAGCAAGCCAAATACCGCGTATATTTTTTGATGTGGTATTTGCTTCGGCAATTTCTGCAAGTTTTATACCCGTTTTTAACGAGTATATGAAAAAGAAAGGGAAAAAAGAGGCATTCCTGTTATCAAGCAATTTTGTTACGCTTATAGGCATATTAACAACTATTATTACTGTTTTAGGCATTATATTTGCTCCGTACCTTACAACACTTTTTGCAAGGGGATTTGACGAGCAAACGGCAGCTTTATGTACAACTCTTTTAAGGGTACTTTTTCCAACTACAATATTTACAGGAATAGCTTTCTCTTTTGTAGGTATACTTCAGTCAATGGACGAGTTCAATGTTCCGGCGGCTATGAGTATAGCCTCTAACTTGGTTATTATAGTTTATTTTGTATTTTTTAACGATAGGTTTGGAGTATATGGTTTAACAATAGCCTTTCTTATAGGTTGGGCAATGCAGGCACTTATACAGATACCATCTTTAATGAAAAAGGGGTATAAATATAAGTTTTATATAAACATTAAAGACGAAGGCTTAAAAAAGATACTTGTTCTTATGCTGCCAGTTATGGTAGGCACATGGGTACAGCCTATAAACCTTGCCATTAACACTAACTTTGCTTCGGGACTTTTTGATGGTTCAGGTGTATCAGCCATTAATTATGCTAATACGGTGTATTCTATAATAGTAGGGGTTTTTGTGCTTTCTATAGCAAACGTTATTTTTCCGAGGCTTTCAAGAATGTCTATTGATAAAGATGGAGAAAGCTTCAGTAAAACAATAGCAGGTACACTGGAAGCAATGGCGTTTTTAATTATACCTATGACATTAGGCCTTATGATATTAAGTGAGCCGGTTATAAAAATAATTTACCAGCGTGGAAAGTTTGACGATTTTGCGACTGAGATAACATCAAGAGCACTGTTTTATTTCAGCC
Organism: uncultured Clostridia bacterium; assembly: GCA_944377425.1. Taxonomy (GTDB): domain Bacteria; phylum Bacillota; class Clostridia; order Lachnospirales; family Anaerotignaceae; genus Neoanaerotignum_A. The sequence continues at coordinate 35,428 of CALWEX010000085.1, read as the reverse complement.
TTGGTATGCCGGGCTTTGGTGTACAAAATATATTAAGCCGTGCTTTTTACGCAAGGCAAAAGGGTAAAATGCCGTTAATAAGCGGACTTATATCAATAGGTGTTAATGTTTTGCTGTGTATAGCTTTAACAGACAGTATGGACGTAGGCGGACTGGCTATAGCTTCTGCTGTTTCTCAAACGGTAGCGGCGGTTATACTTTTTATTCCTATGCAAAAGGAGAGCAAAATAATAACAGGCGCATTTGTTAAGGAAATAATAAAAATGTGTATTTCGTCGGTGTTTATGGCTGTTACTGTAGTTATAATTAGAAAATGGGTTGCAGGATTTTTGGACGACGGACTTATATCAAACATAATAATTGCGGCATGTTCTGTTATGTCAGGTATGATTATATACGGAGCTTGTGCCATTATATTAAAAATTAACTCAATGCGTTTTTCTATTGGCATAGCATCTAAAATTTTAAAGAGAGGTGGTAATTCTTGATAGAAAGCAGTATTATATATAGTTTTTTATCAAAGATAGGTAATTATTTGTTATCTATGGTTGAAAATAGTGCCTTAGGGAGAATTTTCTTAACACCTAATGAGAATATTTCGGAATCAAGAGGAAGCATATTTTTTAAGTTATACAGACTTGTAAGAGGTGTTTTGTGGAAAATTTTTGACACCCTTAAAATAACAAAGCTTTTTGAAGGCAGTATATTTAAAATGGTGTTCCTATGGGCCACGTTTGCCGTTGTTCTTGCGCCTGTTGCACCTACAATGGTAATTATACTTTTTGCTTTGGCTGGTTTTGGGTCCCTTGCGTTAAGGCTCTTGTGCAATCCAAAGGTTAAACTTAGGTATTTTCCGATTAATAAATATGTATATGCCTTTGCGGCAGTGTATTTTATATCTATTTTTATATCAGTAGATGTTAAAGGCAGTCTTTTTGGCGGTTTATTAACTGTATTGTTTATAATGTTTTACGCTGTTGTAACAAACTGTATCAGAAAAAAAATACAGTTTAGGTCAATGCTGTTATTTATAGTAATTATAGGTGTTCTTGTTTCTTTTTACGGCTTTTACCAGTATCTTAACCAAAGCAAGTTTGGTGGTGTTTGGGTAGATACTGATATGTTTGAGTCAATACAGTTCAGGGTTTACTCAACATTGGATAATCCTAACGTATTGGGAGAGTATTTCCTGCTTGTTATACCAACTGCTGTTGCATGCTTTTTTGTTACAAAGAACAACTTAATGCGTATATTTTATTTTTTAGCAACTGCAGTTATGATGGTATGCCTTATACTTACTTACTCAAGAGGATGTTATATAGGTATTATAGTTGCCGCAGGAGTTTTCCTTGTGCTTTTAGACAGAAGATTTATACTTCTTGGCGTAGTTGCTCTTTTATTAATGCCTTTTGTACTTCCAGATACAATAGTAAACAGATTTATGAGCATAGGTAATATGGAAGACAGCTCGACTTCATACAGGTTTTATATTTATATGGGAACTATACACATGCTTAATGATTATTGGCTTTCAGGTGTTGGTCCAGGTCAGAGCGCTTTTAACAAAGTATATCCATATTATGGATATAACGGTATAAGTGCGCCGCATGCGCATAACACATTCCTTCAGGTAATGTGTGATACAGGTATTACTGGTATAATTCTGCTTTTGGCTGTTATTTACCAGTTTTACAAACTTCTTTTCCGTTCTTATCTTGATACAAAGGATAAAGCAACTAAACTTTTTACAATAGGCTTTATGTCATCATTATCCGGATTTTTGGTACAGAGTTTATTTGACTACACATTCTATAATTATAGAGTAATGATTTTCTTCTGGATATATGTGGCTTTAGGAGCAGTTGCTACAAGCTATGCTTCACTTAAGGAGGAGTAATTTTGATTAAGGTACTTAATATTATAAGCGACAGCAACATAGGTGGCGCAGGAAAGTGTGTGCTTAATTTTCTTAAATATTACGACAGAAAAAAGTTTTCAGTTAAAGTTATAGTGCCAAGAGGCTCTCTTTTAAAGCCAGAAATAGAAAAGCTTAAAACTGATGTTATAGAAGTTGATGGCATTACGGATAAGTCTTTTGATTTAAAGGCTGTTAAAAACTTAAAGAGAATAATAAAACGCCTTAAACCTGATATTGTTCATACCCATGGTACAATGAGCGGCAGGATAGCGGCTAAAATGTGCGGGGTAAAGATTATATATACAAGACATTCTGTTTTTCCAGTTAGTGAAAGAATAAAGAAGGGTTTAGGCCATAAAGCTAATAAGTTTGCAAATGAGTTTTTCTCTGACAGAATAATAGCTGTTGCAGAAGCCGCAAAAGAAAACCTTACTGACGGCGGAATTAACCCAGATAGAATAGATGTTATACTTAACGGTGTTGAGCCTCTTAGTGAGGTTTCAGAGGATAAAAAACAAGAAATACGTGCTCTTTACTCAATATCTCAAAATGATTTTGTTGTAGGTATATTGGCACGTCTTGAGCCGTATAAAGGTCATATTTATGTTGTGGAAGCTGCCGAAATGCTTAAAGATAAAGGCATACCAGTTAAAGTTATTATAGCTGGAACGGGAAGCTGTGAAGAGGAGCTTAAAAACACAATTAAAGCTAAAAATTTAGAAGATACAGTAATTATGGCTGGTTTTGTAAATGACGTTCAGGGACTTCTTTCTGTTATGGATGTTCAGGTAAACGCGTCATATGGTACAGAGGCAACTAGCCTTTCGCTTCTTGAGGGTATGAGCCTTGGTATACCGGCTGTTGTAAGTGATTTTGGTGGAAACCCTGGTGTTATAACAGATGGAGAAAACGGCTTTATATTCCCGCTTAAAAACTCTACAAAACTGGCACTGCTTATACGTGAGCTTTATGAAGATACAAACACATATAACAGTATGAGCAAACGAGCTAAAGAGATTTTTAACGAAAAATTTACAGCGCAGATTTACGCGCGTAATATAGAAAAAGAATATGAGAAAGTTTTAGAAGGGGGTAAATAATGTGGAACGAAAAAGACGTGGAATAAATTTATTTGATATAGTAATTATAGTTGTAATTTGTGCTGTTGGATTTGTAGGCTACAAGTATTTTAACAGAGAAAAAGTAATGGAAACAAAAACTATAAGGTATACATTTGAGTTTATAGATAACTATGAGGGCTTTTCTGAGTTAATACATGTAGGTGATGAAATAACAGATAATGTAAAGAACTATTATATGGGCAAGGTTGTGGAAGTTAAGTCTGAGCCTTACAAAAAACTTGTTGAAGACAAGTCAACAGGAACATATAAAGAGTCTGTTATGCCGGGTAAGGAACGAGAAATAATAACTGTTGAGGCAAATGTAACAGAGAGTAATTCCGACCTTAAAGTTAATGGTTATTATACTGTAAAAGTAGGTCTTGAAGTATCCGCAAAGGGCAACGGCTATTCAGGCAAAGGTTATATTCTGGATATTGAGAGATAAGGAGGCCCGGAAATGAAATTTTTAGACAAAAAAGGAAAGCTTTTTGGTAAAATAAACATAATTGATTTTTGTGTGATTATAATTGTTATTGTACTTATAGCAGGCGCTGTTTATAAGTTCAAGTTTATGGATAAAACAAGCAACAATGTAGCTATGCAGCCTATTACTTATACTGTTAAGGTTGAAAAGGTTCGTGATTATGCCCTTAATAATATTGAAATAGGAGATACACTTTTTGACAAAACAAGCGGCAATGCTATTGGTACAATTACAAATGTTGAAAGCGAACCAGCTACAGATTATGTAATTATGAATGACGGAAGCATTGTAAAAGGTAATGTTGAAAACCGAATTAATATTATTTTAACTGTAGAGGCTGAGGCTGTAGAAAACAGCTCTGGCTGCTATGTAAACAGAACTTATGAGCTTCTTATGGGTACTCAAAAGAAATTTATGACTAAGTATTTTGAATGTGACGGTTATATAAACTCTATTCAAAAGTAAGGTGAGCTGAAAAATGAAAAAGCGTTATTCAATACTAATGGCTTTAAATGGACTTGATATAGGCGGAGCCGAAACACATGTTGTAGAGTTAAGCAAAGAGCTTACAAGGCTTGGCTTCAGAGTAGTTGTGGCTTCAAACGGCGGTGTATACGAAAAAGAGCTGGCTTTAAATAAAATAAAGCACTATAAAGTGCCTATGAATAAAAGAAGCCTGCCAAGGATGCTGAAGTCTTATTTCCTGCTTAAAAAAATAATACGTAAGGAAAAAATAGATATTGTCCATGCCCATGCTAGAATACCAGGATTTTTGTGTGGACTTTTGAAAAAGAAAATGCGTTTTACTTTTGTTTCAACAGCACATTGGGTTTTTGATACTCATGGCGGACTTAAGTACCTTACAAACTGGGGGCAGAAAACTGTAGCCGTAAGCGATGATATTAAGAAATATCTTATTGATAACTATGGCGTAAAAGACGAAAATATATTTGTTACAATAAACGGTATTGATACTGAAAAGTTTTCACCTAACCAGGATTGTTCCGATATTATTAAGGAATTTGGTTTAAGTGAAAACGAAAACAGACTGGTTTATGTAAGCCGTATGGATGAGGACAGAGCTTATGCTGCTAAGCTTATAATAAATATTGCCCAAAAGCTTGATAAGGCTATACCTAATTTAAGAATAATAATAACAGGCGGCGGCAATGTATTTGATGAGCTTAAAAGCCTTTCTGACGAAGTTAATCGTAAAATAGGCAGAAAATGCATAATAATGACAGGCGCAAGAACAGATATTAATAAAATAGTATCTTCCGGTAAAGTGTTTGTAGGTGTAAGCCGTGCTGCATTGGAGGCCATGGCCGCTGAAAAGCCTGTTATACTTGCAGGAAACGAAGGGTATATTGGTCTTTTTAATAAAGAAAGCTTTGAAAGAGCAGTTGACAATAATTTCTGCTGCCGTGGCTGTGAAATGTCTACAGAGGAAAGCTTATACAGGGATATTGTTTATACATTCAATGATATAGACGATGATGAAAGAAAGCGCCTTGGAGAGTACGGACGAGAAGTTATATTTAAGTATTATTCCGTTAATAAAATGGCTAACGACTGCATAGATGCTTATAAAGCAGCTTTAGCCGAAAAGAAACAAAGAAAATACAAAGTTCTTATGAGTGGATATTACGGTTTCAGTAATGCCGGAGATGACGCTATTTTAATTTCTATATATTCCAATATAATGAAGTCTGGAAGGAATATAGAAGTAACGGTTCTTGCTAATAAACCGGAGCAGACTGCTGAAAAATACGGCGTAAACGTTACTTATAGGTATAATGTATTTAAAGTTGCTCTTGATATTTTAAAGTGCGATTTGCTTATAAGCGGTGGCGGAAGCCTGCTTCAAGATAGGACAAGCACACGTTCTTTAATCTATTATCTTTCTATTATTAAAATGGCTAAAATGTTCCATAAAAAGGTTATGCTTTATGCTAACGGAATAGGACCAGTTGAAAAAGAACGCAATAGACACCTTGTTAAAAGGGTTGTAAGCCGCGCTGATTTTATTACTTTAAGAGAAGAAAACTCCCTTGAAGAGTTAAGAAAAATAGGCGTTAAAAATAAAAATGCATTAGTTACGGCAGACCCTGTATTTTCAATGGAAAGTGTAAGTAATGAGGAAGCTGAAAAGGCTTTTTTAAGCTCAGGTGTACCTATTGATAAACCTATAATAGGTGTTTCTGTGAGAAATTGGAAAGACATTGAGCCATTTTTAAAAGACATGGCAGCTTTTTGTGACAGAATATATAATGAGCTAGGTAGAAACATTGTTTTTATACCTATGCAGATGCCTTATGATGCTTCTGTAAGTGAAAAAGTTAGAAGAATGATGAAATGTCCATCATATATGCTTTCTGTTAACTGTACACCAAAAGAGATTATGGGTACTATAGGCTTAATGGAAGCAGTTGTTAGCATGAGACTTCATACTTTAATATTTGCTGCCAACAGAGCTGTACCTATGCTAGGGTTTATATATGACCCTAAAATTGAGTATTATCTGAATTTGTTTAATATGCCATCCGGCGGTGATATGAAAGATTATGACATGGATAAAGCATTTAGCAGCCTAAAAGAACTTATAAACAACAGACAACAGTACAGTGACAGTTTAAAAGAAATATCAGATGTGATGAAAAAGCGTTCAGAGGATAATGTTAGATACCTTCTTAAACTACTTGATAGATGAAAGGCAGGGTTGGTGTATTTATGAATGATGTAGTAAAAATTATGAATGTACCTTTTGATACTTCGGGAATGAATGGTGCGGTAAAAAAAATAATGGGTTATTTTGAAGACGGTGGAGAACACATTATATGTACGCCAAATCCTGAGATAGTAATGGAAGCCCAAAAAGACAAAACACTTTTTGGTATACTCCTTGCCGCAGATTTAGTAGTTCCTGACGGAGTAGGCATTGTATGGGCGTCTAAGTTCTCAAAAAATAAGCTTAAAGAGCGTGTTTCTGGTTACGATTTATGTCTTAAACTCTTTGAAAAAATGAAGGATACAGATAAAACTGTTTATTTCTTTGGCGGAAGCCCTGGCGTTGCTGCCGAAGCCGCTAAAAAAATGATGGCAAAGTATAAAGGCTTAAAAATTGTAGGCTACAGAAATGGTTATTTTTCGCCTAAAGACGAAAGCCAGATTTTAGCAGATATACGTAATGCCTCGCCAGATTTGCTGTTGGTAGGTTTAGGTTCACCTAAACAGGAAAAGTGGATATATGATAATCTTAGGTTTACATGTGCTAAAGCTGCCATTGGAGTTGGCGGAAGCTTTGATGTAATGGCTGGAAATATTAAAAGAGCGCCTAAAATATACAGAAAGTTTGGCCTTGAATGGCTTTACAGGCTTATAAAACAGCCTTCAAGATTTAAAAGAATGATGAAATTACCTGAATTTGCTATTCTTATTATTCTTAAAAGAAACGTAAAATAAAATCGGGGGATGCTGTATTGGTTTTAATAAAAAACCAAACGGCGTCCCTTTTATTTTTTATTTTCAAAGGGGTTGAGTTTTATGAACACTAATAAAAAATATAATTTTTTTATGCTTGTTGCAGGAATATTTTCAATAGCTGTATCTGTAATAGTGTTTTTTGAGCCAAACAACATAGTTGTAGGCGGTTTTTCAGGTTTAGGCATTATAATAAACCGTTCAGTTGGAATACCAGTGTGGCTTTCTAATATAATTTTAAATATACCGCTTTTTATAGTTGGTTTTAAAATAATGGGCAGGAACTATATATTAAAAAGTGCTGTTTGTGCTATTGGCCTTTCTGTGGCTTTTAATATAGCTGCTTTACTTCCAGAATTTAAAGGCGACATTATGCTTATATTGGTTTATGGTGCTGTTTTTGACGGTTTTGGGACAGGCTTGGTTTTAAGAAGTGTGTCAAGCACAGGCGGAGTAGACCTTTTAGCTTCTATAGTGCATAATAAAAAGCCGTATTTATCTATTTCAGCTGTCATATTTATTATTAATTCCGTAATTATATTAGTAGGCTTTTTTGTTTTTGGTGCTCAAAAAGCCCTTTACGCTGTTATTTCGGCTTTTATATCAGGTAAAATAGCAGGTGTTGTGCTTGACGGACTTTCGTTTTCTAAGGCAGCTGTTATTATATCAGAAAAAAGCGAAGACATAGCAGAAAGCCTTATGCATAATATAGAGCGCGGAGTTACAGCTTTTAAGGCAAGCGGTATGTATACAGGTAAAGAGAAAAATGTATTGCTTTGTGTATTTGGCCACAAAGAAACATCTATTGTTAAAGACATTGTACGTGGTATAGACTCAAATGCTTTTGTAATTGTAACAGATGTTAAAGAAGTAGTGGGTGAAGGGTTTAAAGAAATAAAGCATTAAAAGTGATTGGTAATTTTTTTATATGTTAAATTGACGGTGTTTATTGATGTCACATACTATTTGAACAATTAAAGAAGTCGATTTTTAGAGAAAAAAATATTAATTTTAAAATTTCTGAAAAAAATGTCTTTTTTTTATAGATTATTTTTAAAGTTTTTGGTATTATGTTATAAAGCAGTGTGGAAATATGGTTAAATTGGCTAAAGTGATTTTTTTAGGATGTGGTTTTACATTAATTGTTAAATTTTCACAAAGATGTTTCTGATTTGTTAGAAACAGAGGTAGGCTTAAACAGTATGCCTATGGTATAAGTGTGAATTGCCATTAAGTGTGTGTATGCTAAAAATAAGGACGGGGTGAAATTTATGATTTCAAATCAAATTTTACAAAGCACTATTGACGGACTCAAAAATATTACAAGAAAGGATTTAAGCGTTATTGAAAAAGAAGGGAAGGTTATTGCCACAACAGAAGAAGAAATGGCAGGCGAACAGCTGGACGGAATAAATGATTTTGTTGGTTCAGCTGCTGAAAGCCAGATGGTTTCAGGCTACCAGTACTTTAAGGTATATGATAACGGTGTGCCTGAGTATGTTGTGCAGGTAAAGGGCGACGATGAGGAGAGCTACCGTATAGGCAAAATTACCACATTCCAAATTCAAAGTCTCCTTGTGGCGTATAAGGAAAGATACGACAAAGACAATTTTATCAAAAACCTTCTTCTTGATAATCTGCTTTTAGTAGATATTTACAGCAGAGCCAAAAAGCTCCATATTGAAAACAATGTAAGAAGAATAGTTTTCCTTATTGAAACAAATATTGACAAAGAGATGAATATTGTTGAAATGGTAAGGAATATTTTCCCTGCTAAAACAAAGGATTTTGTGACAGCTGTTGACGAGCATTGTATAATACTTGTTAAGGAAATTCGTGAAAAAGAAGTAACTGAAGAAATAATGAAAACAGCTAAAACAATTTCCGACACCATAAGCGCTGAAACAGGCAGTAAAGTATTTATTTCTATAGGTACTGCTGTAAACGACCTTAAAGATGTATCTCGTTCATATAAAGAAGCTAAAATGGCTCTTGAGGTAGGTCGTATATTTGATTCAGAAAAGAATATTGTTAACTATGAGCAGCTGGGAATTGGCAGACTTATTTATCAGCTTCCGCTTCCACTTTGCAAAATGTTTATTAGAGAAGTGCTCCATGGCCTTACTATAGACGATTTTGACGAGGAAACACTTACTACAGTTGGCAAGTTCTTTGAAAATAATCTTAATGTTTCAGAAACATCAAGACAGCTCTATATCCATAGAAATACACTTGTTTACAGACTTGACAAGCTTCAGAAAATGACAGGCCTTGATTTAAGGAATTTTGATGATGCCATTATATTCAAAATTACGCTTATGGTAAGCAGATATATGCTTTTTATGGAAAAAATGTCTTATTAAGCTTTGTGTAAGACAGGAAAGGGAGTATTAAATGATTACCATTAATAACGTGTCAAAGGTTTATCCCAATGGCTCGCAAGCGGTAAAAAATATAACTCTTGAGATTGAAAAAGGCGAGTTTGTATTTATTATCGGTTCCAGCGGCTCGGGTAAATCAACTCTTATTAAAATGTTAATGAAAGAGCTGGACCCTTCCAGCGGGGAAATTATAATTAACGGTATTAACACAACTAAAATGAGCAGAAGCCAGATTCCATACTTAAGAAGGAACCTCGGTATTGTGTTTCAGGACTTTAGATTGCTGCCTAAAAAGACAGTTTATGAAAACGTGGCATTTGCAATGCGTGTTACAGAGGCATCTTCAAGACATATAGCAAGAAATGTACCTACGGTTCTTTCTCTTGTAGGCCTTCAGAACAAGTCAAGAGCATATCCTAATGAGCTTTCAGGCGGTGAGCAGCAAAGGACAGCTCTTGCAAGGGCTATAGTTAATAACCCGCCTATACTTATTGCGGACGAGCCTACAGGTAACCTTGACCCTGAAACAGCTTGGGATATTATGTATTTGCTTGATGAAATTAACAAAAGAGGCACAACTGTTGTTGTAGCTACTCATGCCAGCGATATTGTGGATGAAATGCAAAAAAGGGTTGTTATGCTTAATCATGGAAATATCGTAAGAGATGTGGAAAGAGGTGGATATTTCGATGAAGCTTAGTTCGGTTAGGTATTACATACACGAAGGCATTTCGGGTTTGTTAAGAAACAGTCTTATGACTGTGGCCTCAATAGCAACGGTTGCCGCCTGTATTTTTATAGTTACCGTTTCATGCTGTGTTATAGGCAATCTTCATGCTATGCTTAAACAGCTTGAAAGCGATATAGGCATTGTTGTTTTCCTTGACGAAGACGCTGACTCGGATTTAATTAATAAAGTAAGTGACGAACTTAATAAAATTGACCATGTTACGCTTGTAACGTATATATCGCCGCAGGAAGCTCTTGATGGGCTAAAGGAAGAATGGGACGCTGATGATATTTTAAGCGGTTTTGACGGAGAAAATAATCCGCTTCCTCATTCATTTGAGGTTTCTATTGACAGTATAGAAAATCAGGCTGGTATTCTTGATGCTATAAACCAGATAGATGGCATTAGAAACGTTAAAAACGCTCAGGCGGCTACAGATGTACTTCTTAAGCTTAATAAAGTTATAAGTATTGTAGGTGTGCTTGGTATTGCCATACTTGGCATTATATCTGTAGTTATAATTACTAATACTATTAAAATTTCTGTTTACAACAGAAGAACAGAAATTAATATTATGAAGTATGTAGGTGCAACTGACTGGTTCATACGCTGGCCGTTTGTTGTAGAAGGTATTGTAATAGGAATTGTAGGTGCGGCTGTACCGCTTATTATTTCTTGGCCGCTTTACAGCAAATGTGTATCATTGGCATACGAGCATTTTTCTATACTTACAAACATAGCCTCATTCCTTGGAAGCTATGAGATATTCTCTAAGATTGTTCCTTTAGGACTTGCGGCAGGTATTGCTTTAGGTGTTTTAGGCAGTGTTACTTCTATACGTAAACATCTTAAAGTTTAATGGTATTTTGTTTTGAATAGGGATTTATTGTTGGTAAAAGGGGCGTAATGTTATTATGCCCCTTTATTTAGTAATAAATTACAGGCACATTAAATATAAATTAGTTATCAATGATTAAGGAGCTATTTAAAATGAATAAAAAAAGTTTCTATGGCGGTGTAGTAACCGGTGTATTGTCAGCTGCCGTGGTATTCGGTGTTTTAAGCTTTGCCAGCGCTGGTATAATGGCTAAAAACAGAGAAACATTTTCTCAGGAAAACAAGCTTACATATATTTCTTCTTTGCTTAATCAATATTATGTTGATGAGATTGATAATAATAAGCTTGTTGAAGGCGCCTGCGAAGGTCTTGTAAACGGTGTTGGCGACCCATACACAACTTATTTTTCAGCTGAGGAAACAGAGGAATTTATGAGTGCTACAAATGGCGAATTTTGTGGCATTGGTGTAGGTATTTTGTATAATAATCAAGAGAAATCAGCTACTATATCTTATCTTATGGATAATAGTCCAGCAGGTGAAGCAGGTGTGCTTCCGGGAGATAAAATAACCAAGGTTAATGGAAAAAGCACTTCAGATATGGATCAAGATACAATAGTAAATAATGTTCGCGGACCGGAAGGCACAACAGTTGAGATTACAGTTTACAGAGAATCTGACGGCAAAGAGCATACGTTTAAAATTAAGAGAGCGGCTATAGATATTCAAAGTGTTGCTGGTGAGGTAATAGATGGAGATATAGGGTACATATATCTTAGTGGATTTAAGGCTAACACTTATGACCAGTTTATGGAATGCTATAACAATCTTGTTTCTCAGGGAATAAAAGGCCTTGTTATTGATGTAAGGGATAACCCAGGCGGACTTTTAGATTCAGTAGAAAAAATAGCTGATGAAATTATACCAGAAGGCAATGTAGTTTATACTATCGATAAAGAGGGAAACAGAAAAGACTTTAATGCCGATTCGGAATACATAGATATTCCGCTTGTAATGCTTGTAAACGGTAACAGCGCCAGTGCTTCGGAAATATTATCAGGAGCTGTTCAGGACAGAGGTAGAGGTAAGCTTGTAGGCACACAGACATTCGGCAAAGGCCTTGTACAGAACCTTTACAGTATTCCAGACGGTTCATCTGTTAAAATTACTATAGAAAAATATTATACACCTAAGGGTGTATGTATTCAGGGTGTAGGTATAACACCAGATTATATAGTTGAAAGAACAGACGATTTACCAAGTGTTATGCTCCTTGAGCATGAGGACGATGTTCAGCTTAGCAAAGCTATAGAGGTATTAAGAACAGAAATGAAATAATTATTAATTATAACGGTTTCTTGCAATTATATTTGTAAGAAGCCGTTTTTTAGTTTAAAATAAATATGTCATACTTTGGTTTTAAACTTTTGCGAGGTGAGAAACATGAGCATACAAAAGATAATAAAGCGAATTATAAAACCTGTGATTTTGGTTTTTGTAATTGCTTCAGGCAGTATTTTAATAATTAACGGTTATGTGAAAAAAACATCCGAAAAGTGGATATTATCTATAGACGAAGCCAAAGAATTAGAAAGTACAGACTGCATACTTGTTTTAGGTGCAGGCGTTAAAAATAACGAAAGACCAAGCGCTATGCTTAATGACAGGTTAGAAACTGGAATTGAGCTGTATAATCAAAAAGTTTCAGACAAAATATTAATGAGCGGTGACCACGGCAGAAAAGATTATGACGAGGTTAATGTTATGAAAAATTTTGCCATAAATAAGGGAGTTCCGTCGGAAGATGTATTTATGGACCACGCGGGTTTTTCTACATACGAGAGTATGTATAGGGCTAAAGAAGTATTTGAGGCTGATAAAATAGTTATTGTATCGCAGAAATACCACTTATACAGGGCTATTTATATAGCTCGCAGTCTTGGTTTAGAGGCATATGGTGTGCCTTCTGATGTGCGTGAGTACCGTGGACAAAAATACAGGGATTTTAGAGAAGCAATAGCTAGGGTGAAGGACTTTTTTAATGTTATAATTAAGCCAGAGCCTACTTATCTTGGTGAAGCAATACCTGTAAGCGGCAACGGAGATTTAACAAATGACAAGCAATAACTTATTATTTTTAGTTAATATTATATATATGCATATTGCTGATTTTTTAACAAAAGTATATATGTTATAGACGATACTTAAAAAATTTGTTATTATTAAAGTCGGTGATTTGTGCCTAATAGGAAATGTATTCACGAATTATTAAATAAATTAAACGAAAGGACAAACTTTTTTTATGACATCTATCGTAAATTTGATTGTTTTAGCATTGCAAATACCAGCAGTTATATTTGCTACTACACTGCATGAATTTTCAAGAGCGGCTGTTTCAACTGCTCTTGGCGATAAAAAGCCTAAAAACGAAGGGCGCCTTACTTTAAACCCTATAAAACATTTTGAACCAGTAGGCTTTATACTTATGTGGGCAACTGGTTTTGGTTGGGGTAAACCTGTAGAAACAAGCCCTATGTTTTATAAGAACAGAAAAAGAGATACACTTATTACAGCTATAGCACCAACGGTTATTAATTTAATCGCTGCCCTTGTTTCTTCTGTAATATACTCTTTAGCGCCTTTAAATGAAATGGGAATTGTAGGTATACTGCTTTCTTACCTTTTGGTTTCAATTAAGCAGTTTAATATCTATATTGCCGTATACAATATTGTACCGGTTTCACCTATGGATTGTGTAAAAGTGCTTTCTTGTGTACTTCCGGCTAATTCGTACTTTAAGTATATTCAGTACGAAAAAATAATCCAGATGGTATTCCTTCTTCTGCTTTTTATGGGCTACACTAATTTTATAATTAACCCTATTATCAGTATTTTTATGGCTATATTATAAATTGTAATAGGCGGTGTCTGTAATATGGAAAATATAACTCTCAAGCTGGAGAATTTTGAGGGGCCGCTCAGCCTGCTGTATCATTTAATAGAGAAAAATAAAGTTGATATTTATGATATACCTATAGCTGAAATAACAAGGCAATACATGGAAGTTATATATAACGCTGAAATAATGGACATGGATGTAATGAGCAGTTTTCTTGTTATGGCATCTACACTTATGGAAATTAAGTCAAAATTACTTTTGCCTAAAGTTCAAAGTGAAGATAGTGACGAGCCAGACCCAAGAGAGGAACTTGTTAATCGCCTTATTGAATACAAGAAGTACTGCGAGTTTGCTAAAATGCTTAAGGAGAAAGAAAGCAAGTATTCTCAAAGACTGTTTAAACAGCCTGATAAGGCACTAAGCGAAATTAAAAGCGAGTATTCTATGGATATAGATTCTTTTATGAATGGAGTTACATTTGATGATTTAATAAACGCTTTTAAAACAGTTATGGAAAGAAAAGACTTAAAAACAGATAAAATAAGAAGCGGCTTTAAATCAGTTACACATGATGAGTTTACAATAGAGGAAAAAATAGATTATCTTAAAGAGCTTTTATATTTAACGCCTAAAATGCGGTTTAAAGAGGTTTTTACAAGGGATACAACAAAAGCCGAAGTGGCTGTTACATTTTTGGCTCTTTTGGAGCTTATAAAAACAGGTTTTATGATTATAAGCCAGAATATTAATTTTGGCGATATTATTATAACCAAAAATCAGGAAGTGCAAATATGAAAATTGAAGAAATGGAATCTGTTATTGAGGCTATGCTTTTTGTATCGGGTACAGATGTGTCACTTACAGATATAGCTAATGCCTTAAATATGGATAAATCTACAACACGTGCTGTAATACGAGCTTTGTCGGATAAGTATGTAACTCAAAAAAGGGGATTACGTATTATAGAGCTTGACAACAGTTTTCAGATGTGCTCAGCGCCTGAGTGCTTTGAGTACGTTTCAACTCTTTGCAAAATACCGCGACAGCAGTTTATGACACAGGCACTTTTGGAAACGCTTTCTATTATTGCCTATAAACAGCCTGTTACAAAAGCTCAGATTGAGGAGATTCGCGGTGTAAATGCAGACCATGCAGTAAACAGGCTTGTGGAAAGAGGCCTTGTATGCGAAGTAGGGCGCCTTGATGCACCTGGAAAACCGCTGCTTTTTGGCACTACTAAAGAGTTTTTGAGATATTTTGGCTTACGGTCGCCTAAAGACCTGCCTGTTTTAGAGGAGCTTAGCGGCGCTAAAGCAGATGAAACTGAGGTTCAAAACAAGGAGGAATGATAATATGTATACATGTGTAGTTATCAATGAAAAAGATTCTGTAGCAACTGCAACATCACCTATTAAAGCTGGTGATGAAATTAAATACAGAATTAAAGGCAGTGATTACAGCATTAAAGCATGCACTGATATACCTGTTTACCATAAAGCGGCGCTTAAAGATATTAAAAAGGGCGAAATAATATATAAATACGGCTGTAAAATAGGCTATGCCCTTAAAGATATAAAAGCCGGAGAACATGTGCATACATCAAACCTTGACAGCAAAATGAAATAATATATAACTTCGGAGGTGCTAATAATGAAATTCAAAGGATATAGAAGACCAGACGGAAGTGTGGGAATAAGAAATCATGTGCTTGTTCTGCCATGTTCCTTATGTGCCAGTGAAACGGCAAGATTTATAGCAAGCCAAGTGCCGGGAAGTGTATATATACCTAATCAGGGCGGATGCGCTTTATCTGCGGCAGACCTTGAACTTACATACAGAGTGCTTTCAGGCTTTGCAGCTAACCCTAATGTATATGGTACTGTAGTTGTGGCCAATACATGCGAAAATGTTCAGCCTGATGAGCTTATTAGAAGAATTAAAGAAAAAACAAATAAACCAGTTGAAAAAGTTGTTATTCGTGATGTAGGCGGTACAATAAAGGCGGCTGAGTTAGGCGTTAAATACGCAAGCCAGATGAGCCGTGAAGCATCAAAAGTGCAAAAAGAAGATGCTGACATAACAGAGCTTATACTTGCTACAGAATGCGGCGGAAGCGACCCTACAAGCGGTTTGGCTGCTAACCCTACTTTAGGTGAGGTAAGCGACAAAATTGTATCTATGGGCGGTACAAGCATACTTTCAGAAACTTCTGAGCTTGTGGGCACAGAAGAAATATTAGCTCCAAGATGTGTAAATGATGAAGTAGCCAAAAAGCTTCTTGGTATTATAAAAGATAACGAAGAATATTTTGAAAAGCTGGGTGAAAGCTTACGTGACGGAAATCCTTCAGCCGGAAATAAAGAAGGCGGCCTTACAACACTTGAGGAAAAATCTCTTGGCTGTATACATAAAGCTGGATATTCGCCTATTACAGAAGTTTATGCTTATGGCGAAATGGTTGACAAAAAAGGCCTTGTGGTAATGGATACACCAGGTCAGGATATAGCTTCTATTGCGGCTATGGTAGCCGGAGGCGCGCAGGTTGTTATATTTACAACAGGCAGAGGAACGCCTACAGGAAATGGTATTGTGCCGGTTATTAAAATAACAGGTAATGCCGAAACAGCACAGCTTATGGAAGATAACATTGATTATGACGCCAGCGGTATTATTACAGGCGATAAAACTATAGAAGAAACTGGTAAAGAGCTCTTTGATATACTTATGGATGTTGTAAACGGTCAGCAAAGCAAGGCTGAGTCGTTGGGCTTTAACGATATGTCTATGGCAAGAAAATGTAATTTCTGTTAATTAATGCTTAGGCGGAATACCCAGTATTCCGCCTTTTAAATGAATTAAACATTGGGGGTTGAAGCAAAACAAAAATCGGAGGTGCTTATAATGAATTCTGAAAATGAATGCAAAGAGGCTGTTGTTCAAAGCTGCCCTGAAATACTTTTAGATAAAGCAGAACCTTTTTTAAATCTTATGATGCGGTATAAATGCGCTATTATGGAGGTTGAAACGAAGCTTAATGTTTTAAATTCCGAGTTTTCGCTTAATCATAACCGCAACCCTATAGAGTCCATAAAAACAAGACTTAAAAAACCAGCCAGCATTATAGAGAAAATGAACCGCAGAGGATTTGAGCTTAATGTTGAGTCTATAGAAGAAAATCTTTTTGATATAGCAGGCATTAGGGTTATATGCTCTTTTGTAGATGATATATATACTGTTGCAAACTTGCTTATTAATCAAGATGACATAAAGCTTATTAGAATGAAGGATTATATTAAAAATCCTAAAGAAAATGGCTACAGGAGCCTGCATCTTATAATAGAGGTACCTATTTTTCTTTCAAACGAGAAAAAATACATGAAAGCAGAAGTACAGTTAAGAACCATAGCTATGGACTTTTGGGCAAGCCTTGACCATAAGCTCAGATATAAACAAGACCTTGAAAATCCTGAGGATATAGCCAGAAGGCTTAAAGAATGTGCTGTACTGTGCACTGATTTGGACAAGCGTATGCAGGATATAAGAAATGAAATCGACAACAAATAATAAGTTTGTTTTAAAATAAATAAAACATATCCGCCATAATATTTATTATAAAATATTATGAGGTGGTACTGTGAAATTTTTAATAACTGTTTTAGTTATGGTGTTAACCATTTCTCAATGCGTTTTAGGCGAGGTTAAAGAGCCTAAAGTTTATGCTCAGGGAGCTGTTTTAATTGATTTTAAAACAGGCCGTGTACTTTGGCAGAAAAATATGAACGAGGAACTGCCTATGGCCAGCACAACTAAAATTATGACGGCTATACTTGCCCTTGAAAGCGGAATGCTAGAAGATGTAACAGTTGCTTCAAAAAGAGCATCTTCTGCGCCTCAGGTTAAAATGGGTATAAAAGAAGGAGAAAATCACAGGCTTTACGACTTGCTTTATCCCCTTATGCTTATGTCGGCCAATGATGCGGCAATAGTTATTGCTGAGCATATAGGCGGTTCTGTTGAGGGCTTTGCCCAAATGATGAATGAAAAAGCCAAAGAGATAGGTGCTTTAAATACTGAGTTTGTAACACCAAATGGATTGGATGAAGGCAACCATCATTCTACAGCTTATGATATGGCACTTATTGCCAGATATGCTCTAAATAATGATGAATTTGTGGAAATAATTAATACTCCGTCTATTACTATACCTTTAAAAAATAATGACGAAAAAAGCTATACATTCAATAATAAAAACCGTCTTTTAAAGGAGTATGAAGGCGCAATAGGCGTTAAAACAGGCTTTACAGGAAAAGCTGGAAATTGTTTTGTAGGTGCTGCCCAAAGAAATGGTATGGAGCTTATATCTGTTGTCCTTGCCAGCGGCTGGGGAAATTCCGGTAAAGAGCGGAAATGGAGCGATACAAAAAATATACTTAACTATGGTTTTGAGAACTACCAAATTTCAGAAGTAATTACAGAAGGCGTAAATACAGGAAACGTACCAGTTACTAAATCAAAAGAGGGCTTTGTAAATACTAAAACAGCTGAAAGCGGTTTTGCATGTGTTACAGAAGAGGAACTAAATAGTCTTAAAACAGTAGTTAATTTAAAAAAGAGTGTTGAGGCACCTGTTAAGAAAAATGATGTTCTTGGAACAGCTTCGGTTTACACACAAAGTGGAGAACTGCTTTTTCAGACGGATATAGTTTCATGCGAGAATATAGAGCGGCACGACTTAAATTCGTGCATTAAAAAAACAATAAATCTATGGCTAAACTGTGATTTTGAGTTTATACTTAATTAGAGTTATGAAATAGTTTCAGGAGGATAAAAATGGAAGTACGATTGCAAAAATTCCTTGCCGAAGCCGGAATAGCCTCAAGAAGAAAGGCAGAAGAACTTATACTTGCCGGCAAGGTAAAGGTAAATGGTGTTACTGTTACCGAATTAGGTACTAAAATAGACGATAAAAAAGATGAGGTTTTATATAACGGCAAAAGAGTTACATTAAGCGAAAAACATGTTTATATAATGCTTAATAAGCCATCAGGTTTTGTTACGACTGTTAAAGACCAGTTTAACAGACCTACGGTTATGGACCTTATAAAAGGCGTTAAAGAAAGGGTTGTGCCTGTAGGCAGGTTAGACTATGACACATCAGGCCTTTTGCTCCTTACTAACGATGGTGAGCTTACATATAAGCTTACACACCCAAGTAAAAAAGTTGAAAAAACTTATATAGCAAAGCTTTTTGGCAGACCGGATGACAAAAACATACAAGAGTTTAGACGTGGTATTATGATTGATACAGGTATGACACAGCCGGCAAAGCTCGAAATTCTGGAAGACCTTGGAAAATATTGTGTATGCAAAATAACAATTACCGAAGGCAAAAACAGACAGGTAAGAAAAATGTGTGACGCTATTAAACACCCTGTTGCAACACTCCAAAGAGTTGGTACAGGTGAAATAGAGCTTGGCGACCTTAAAAAAGGTGCTTACCGTTACCTTACCGAAAAAGAAATTAAGTATCTTAAAAGCTTATAACAAAAGTTATTAATTGTGCCTCAAAAAGGGGCACATTATTTTAATTAAAATATATTTTAGGTGGTTAAAATGATTAAATTATATCTTATAAGACATGGTGAGACCGAATGGAACACTGTAAAACGGTTTCAAGGCTGGACAGATATTGAGCTTAGCGAAAAAGGCTTAAAACAGGCTGAGCTATTAGGAAAGAGATTTGAAAATATACATATTGATGAGCTTTACGCCTCACCTTTAAAAAGAGCTGTTAAAACAGCTGAAGGAATTTCAAAGGTAAGCGGGCTAGAAATAAAAACATCGGAATATTTTAAAGAAATAAATTTTGGCGCATGGGAAGGAAAAACAAGAAGTGAGCTTTCAGCTCTTTATGGCAGTGAGTTTGATGACTTTATTAAGCACCCTCAGGACCTTCCTTTCCCAGGAGAAGGCAGTTTTGATAATGTAACAAAAAGAATTAAAAAAGGCCTTGATATGGTTTTAGACGGAAAAGACGATGTAAGCATTGCCATTGTTTCCCACGGCGGAATAATAAGGCTTATGATTAAATATCTTCTTGATATTAAAGAGGATTTATATAACAGTACATGGATTGACAATACATCAATTTCCCTTGTTGAAATAAGGAAAAACTCAGCAATGCTTAGAGTACTTAACGACAGCTCACATATACCGGATAATGGTATAATTTAACCGGAGGTGCCATGTTTATGGGTAAGGTAATAGTTGTAGGTGCTGGGCCTGCCGGAATGATAGCAGCAGGAAAAGCTGCTGAAAACGGAAACGAAGTTCATATATTTGAGAGGAACTCTATAGTTGGCAAAAAAATATATATTACTGGCAAAGGTCGCTGTAATGTAACAAACGACAGTGATGTTGAAAACTTTATAAATAATATACCAAATAATCCATATTTCCTTTACAGCGCATTATACGGCTTTACAAGTGAAGATACAATAAGGTTTTTTAACAGCCTTGGAGTTGAAACAAAAGTTGAAAGAGGAAACAGGGTTTTTCCAGTAAGCGACAAAGCGGCAGATATAGCCAAGGCTCTTGAAAAATATTTGAGAAAGAACAAAGTAAATATACACTTAAATTCAAGAGTTGAAAGCTTAATTATAAAAGAAAATAAAGCTTGCGGCATTAAGCTTGCAAATGGTAAGGAATACTTTTCTGACGCTGTTATAGTAACAACTGGCGGTTTGTCTTATCCGGGAACGGGCTCAACAGGTGACGGATATAAATTTGCCAAAGATTGCGGACATACTGTAACAAAGCTAATGCCATCCCTTGTGCCACTTAGAGCAGAAGAAAAATGGTGTGCCGATATAATGGGTTTAAGCCTTAAAAATGTGGCAATAACTGTTAAAGACGAAAAAGGCAAAAAGATATATGAAGATTTTGGCGAAATGCTTTTTACTCACTTTGGCGTTTCAGGGCCGGTTATATTAAGCGCTAGCTGTCATTTAACAAATTTAGGCCATCAAAAAGCTATGCTTTATATAGACGTTAAACCTGCACTTGATTTTAAAGCTCTTGATTTAAGAATACTGCGTGATTTTGAAAAGTTTATAAACAAAAACTTTATAAATTCACTTGATGAACTTTTGCCTAAAAAGCTTATACCGGTTATTGTAAATTTAAGCGGAATAGACCAGTATAAAAAAGTACATGATATAACAAAAGAAGAACGAAAAAGGCTTTGCGGTTTAATTAAGGCTCTGCCCGTTACAATTACAGGAGATTATGGTTTTGGACAGGCTGTTATTACAAGAGGCGGTGTTGATATAGACGAGATTAATCCGTCTACTATGGAGTCTAAAATTATTAAAGGTTTGTATTTTGCAGGAGAAATTATAGACTGCGACGCATATACAGGCGGCTATAATTTGCAGATAGCTTTTTCAACAGGTTTTGCCGCCGGAAATAATGTATGTATGGAGGAATAAAAAATGGCTGTTTGTATAAGAGGCGCTATAACGGCGGATAAAAACGAAAGAGAAGAAATACTCTCAAAAACAAAGGAAATGCTTTTAGCTATTATAGAAAAAAATAATCTGAATTTAGAAGAAATAACTTCTGTTTTATTTACTGCTACATCTGATTTGGATAAGGTTTATCCGGCTGTTGCGGCACGAGAGATAGGCCTTACAGAAGCAGCTCTTATGTGTGTACAGGAGCTAAATATAGAAGGCAGCCTTAGAAAATGCATAAGAGTTATGGTTACTGCTGAAAACGGCAAAACTCAAAAAGAAGCAAAGCATGTTTATTTAGGCGGAGCCAAAATTTTAAGACCTGATATTAAATAAAATTTGAGAGAAGGTAAAAGTTATGGGTTTTTACTCAGTAGCCGTAGACGGCCCAGCTGGAAGCGGCAAAAGCACAATAGCTAAGCTTATAGCAAAAGAGCTTAACATAGTTTATATTGATACAGGAGCAATGTATAGAGCTGTTGCTCTTTATTGCATAAGAAAGGGTATAGATACTAAAGACGCTCAAAAGGTTTCGTCTGTACTTGATGAAATTAAAATGGATATTAAGCCTGAAAATGGCGGACAAAGGATATATCTCTCTGGTGAGGATGTAACAGATGATGTAAGAAGTCAAAAGGCAGGCGCTGGAGCTTCTGATGTGGCGGCAATAGGTGATGTAAGAAGTAAATTAGTTGCTATACAGCGTAATATGGCAAAAGGCATGTCTGTTATTATGGATGGACGTGATATAGGTACTAATGTGCTTAAAGACGCACCTGTTAAAATTTATCTTAACGCCAGTGCATATCAAAGAGCTGTAAGACGCTGCGGTGAGTTGGACAAGCTAGGACTTAAATATGATTTTGAGTCAGTACGAAACCAGATAATACAGCGAGATAAAAATGATATGACACGTGAGCTTAACCCGTTAAAAAAAGCTGATGACGCCATTGAGGTTGACACAACTAATATGAGTATAGAAGAAGTTAAAAATACCATAATAAATATTATTAAAGAAAAGGTCGGAGATATTTAATGGAAATTGTATTGGCAAAATCCGCTGGTTTCTGCTTTGGCGTAAACCGTGCTATTGAGGCTGTAAATAACGCTATAGGTACTGATGAAATATATACTTATGGCCCTATTATACACAACAAAACCGTAACAGAAGACCTTGAAAAACGCGGCGTAAAATGTATTGAAAATTTAGACGATGTAAAATGTGGAACCATAGTATTGCGCTCTCATGGTGTTGGAAAAAATATATACGACGAAATAGAAAATAAAGGCCTTAAAATAATTGACGGAACATGTCCATTTGTAAAAAAAATACATAATATTGTAAATGAGAAATATAACCAAGGGTACAAAATAATTATTGTAGGCGATAAAAACCATCCTGAGGTTATAGGTATAAACGGCTGGTGCCAAAACAGTGCATTTATTGCTAAAACAGTTGAGGAAGCTGAATTATTTGAGACTGAAAAAAACACAAAATACTGCATTGTCGTACAAACGACATTTAGGAAAAGCCTTTTTGACGAAATAGTAGAAGTACTAAAAAACAAAGGAATAGAGCCAGTTATATACAATACTATCTGCTCGGCAACAAGCACAAGACAAAAGGAAGCGGTTGAAATTTCCTCAAATGTTGACAAAATGATTGTAATTGGTGATAAAAAAAGCTCAAATACTCAGAAATTGTATGAGATTTGCAGAAAAAATTGTAAAAACACTATTAATATTGAAACAATTTCGGATTTATTGTTGAATATTTTCGATAAAAATGATAAAATCGGTATAACTGCTGGTGCATCAACACCACCAGCAATAATAAAGGAGGTTATTGGTACTATGAGCGAGGCTTTAAACGATGCAGTGAAAAATACTAACGAGGACGGAGAGCTTTCTTTCCAGCAGCTTCTTGATGAGCATCTGGTTACATTACATACAGGAGATATTGTTACTGGTACAGTAATTCAGATTTCAAACGAAGAAGTTTCTGTTAACCTTGGATATAAGTCAGACGGAATTATTACAAGAAGCGAATACAGCAGCGATGTAAACGCTCTTCCAAGCAAAGAACTTCAGGTCGGAGATAAAATCGAAGTTTTTGTTGTTAGAGTAAATGATGGTGATGGAAACGTACTCCTTTCTAGAAAACGCATTGAGTCTATGAAAGGATTTGATGATATACAGAAAGCTTACGACGAAAAAACACCTGTTGAAGGCAAAGTTACAGAGGTTGTTAAAGGCGGAATTATTGCAGTTGTTAACGGCGTAAGAGTTTTCATTCCTTCTTCACAGGTATCAAACAGATTTGTTGATGACCTTAATGTATTTAAAGGCCAGACAATCACATTTAACATTATTGAGCTTGACAAGAGCAAACGCCGCATTATAGGTGGACGTAAAGCCCTTATTGAAAAAGAGGCTCAGGAGAAGAAAGAAGCAGTATTTGCTACTCTTGAAGTTGGCAAAAAAGTAAAAGGCACTGTAAGCAGAATTACAGATTTTGGTGCTTTTGTAAACCTTGGCGGAATTGATGGTCTTATCCACATTTCAGAAATGAGCTGGGGACGTATTACTAACCCAAGAGAAATACTTAAAGAAGGCGACGAGGTTGAGGTTGTTGTTCTTGACATCAACAAAGAAAAGGGCAAAATTTCACTCTCTCTTAAAAATGTTACTCCAAATCCTTGGCTTTCAGCAGCTGAAAAATATCCTGTTGGCTCAGTAGTAGAAGGCAAAGTTGTTCGTATGGTTCCTTTCGGTGCTTTTGTAGAGCTTGAAGTTGGAGTTGACGGACTTGTTCATATTTCACAGATTGCTAACAAGCATGTTGTAAAACCTGAGGATGAACTTAAAATTGGTGAAGTTATCAAGGTTAAAGTTCTTGAAGTAAACACTGAAGCTAAAAAAATCAGTCTCAGCAAAAAAGAGGCAGACGGAGTTGATGCACCAGCTGAAGAAACTCCTGCAGAGGAAACTCCTGCCGAATAATCATGTGATTTTTAAAAGCCTGTGATTGCTCCACAGGCTTTTTTAATTAAATATTTTTATATGTTGCAAAAATTTAACAAAAAGTATATACTACAAGTTGTGCTGTTTAAGACACAAAACTTTTTGTATAAGGAGAGGTTATTTTATGAAAAAATTAGCACTTTTAGTAGCTGCAGCGCTTATGTGTGCTTCAATGGCAGCATGCGGCAGCTCATCTTCATCATCAGGTTCTGCTTCAGCATCAGCAGAAAGCTCTGCTTCAGCAAGCGCTTCAGCTTCTACAGAGGCTACTGCTTCAGGCGAAGAAACAACAGGCGATACTCTTATTATGGGTACAAACGCTGCTTTCCCTCCATATGAGTACTATGAAGGTGACCAGATTGTAGGTATCGATGCTGATATAGCTAAAGCTCTTGGTGATAAGCTTGGCATGGAAGTTACTATTGAGGATATGGATTTTAACTCTTTAATTACAGCTGTTCAGACAGGCAAAATTGATATGGTTCTTGCAGGTATGACAGTTACACCTGACAGAGAGGAAAACGTAAGCTTTACAGATAGCTATGCTACAGGCATTCAGTCAATTATTGTTACAGAGGATTCAGAAATTACAGGTCCAGATGACCTTGAAGGCCACAAAATAGGTGTTCAGGAGTCAACAACAGGACATATCTATTGTTCAGATGATTACGGCGAGGACAATGTAATTGCTTACACAACAGGCGCTAATGCTGTTGAAGCTCTTAAAACAGGCAAAGTTGATGCTGTAGTTATCGATAACGAGCCTGCTAAAGCTTTTGTTGAAGCTAACGAAGGTCTTAAAGTTCTTGATACAGAATACACAGTAGAAGATTATGCTATTGCTGTAGCAAAAGAAAATACAGAGCTTCTTGACAAATTAAACACAGCTCTTGCTGAGCTTAAAGAAGACGGCACAATTCAGTCAATAATTGATAAATATATTACTGCAGAATAATTTATTAATGACTTATACAGGGACGGCTGCACACCGCCCCTGTTTTTGTAATTTTTGTTTTTAGTAGGAAAAGGGGAATTTTATGAGAGAATGGTTTTATAGCCATTATCTGGAGTTTTTGCATGATTTTAACCAAAGCTTTATAGAAGACGACAGATGGCTTTATATAGTTAAAGGTCTTGGAATAACTATAACTGTTGCTGTCGGCGCTCTTATACTTGGTGTTATATTTGGTGTTATAGTGGCGGTTATCCGTTCAGCACATGACCAGAGAAAGCATAAAAAAACAAAAGATTTAGGTTATTATTTGCTTGGTATATTAGATTTTATCTGTAAAGTATATCTTACTGTCATCCGCGGAACTCCTATGATGGTTCAGCTTCTTATAATGTATTTTGTTATATTCGCTTCATCAACAAATACTACAATGGTAGCAATACTTGCTTTTGGTATTAACTCCGGTGCGTATGTTGCAGAAATTATAAGAGGCGGTATAATGTCTATTGATGCAGGACAGATGGAAGCCGGAAGGTCTCTTGGACTTAATTATATTAAGACTATGAGGTACATAATAATACCTCAGGCAATAAAGAATATTTTGCCTGCATTAGGTAATGAGATGATTACACTTCTTAAGGATACATCACTTGTTACTGTAATTGGCCTTAAAGATATGGTTAAAGGTGCTCTTATTATACAGGGCAGAACATATCAGGCTTTTCTTCCTTTGGTGTCAGTAGCTATTATTTATCTTATACTTGTAATTATTCTCTCAAAGCTTCTCACTTTACTTGAAAGGAGGCTGCGTGAAAGTGATAGACGTTAAAGGTTTGAAAAAAAGCTTCGGAAATCACGATGTGCTTAAAGGTATTGACGAGCATATTTATAAAGGCGAGAAGGTTGTAGTTATTGGGCCGTCAGGCTCTGGTAAGTCTACTTTCTTGCGCTGCCTTAATCTTCTTGAGGAACCTACTGAAGGCACAATTACTTTTGAGGGAAATGATATAACAGCACCTAAAGCTGAT
The DNA here is from genome assembly GCA_944377425.1 of uncultured Clostridia bacterium. Lineage (GTDB taxonomy): Bacteria > Bacillota > Clostridia > Lachnospirales > Anaerotignaceae > Neoanaerotignum_A. The sequence goes on along the minus strand of CALWEX010000085.1, from coordinate 9,060 downwards.
ATTGACGCTATACGTCGTAAAATGGGTATGGTTTTTCAGCAGTTTAATTTGTTTCCGCATCTTTCTGTTAAAGAAAATATTAAGCTTGCGCCTGTTAAGCTGGGCATTATGACTAATAGCGAAGCAGATGCAAAGGCCATGGAACTATTAAAGCGTGTTGGCCTTCCTGATAAGGCAGATGCGTTCCCTAAACAGCTTTCCGGTGGTCAGCAGCAGAGAATAGCTATAGCAAGGGCTCTTGCTATGAATCCAGATGTTATGCTTTTTGACGAGCCGACATCAGCTCTTGACCCTGAAATGGTTGGAGAGGTTTTGCAGCTTATGAAACAGCTTGCTGATGAAGGTATGACAATGGTTGTAGTTACTCATGAAATGGGTTTTGCAAGAGAAGTGGCTACAAGAGTATTGTTTATGGATGACGGAGTAATAGCGGAACAAAACGAGCCGAAAGAGTTTTTTGCTAATCCTAAAAATCAAAGATTAAAAGAATTTTTGTCAAAAGTTCTTTAAAACAAACAGCGATATGAGATATTAATTTAAGTATCTTATACCGCTGTTATTTTTATTGCAAAACATACACATTTTACAATTAAGTTAATATTGAATTTTAATTTTATTAAAATTGCTTTTATACATGCTTTATAGCCATGGATTTGGAATAAAAGGTAAAAATGCCGCAAAAATAACTGCTAGTATTATCTTTAATCCTGCCTCCAGCATCATAAAAGATACAGCAAATAAAAAGCAGAAGCTTAAAAACACAATAAGTGTGCGTATTATATTGTTTTTGTATAACAGGCAGACAATTAATGTGCTATATGTATTTTTCCATAAAAGCCTAAATGTTATATCTGGATTGGTATACAGTAATTTAAAAAGCACAAAAGGGGATACAACAGATATAATCATAAAAGTCAGCCTAAAAAAACGGTGGTTTATTACTGAGCATATAAAATCAATCAATGCAATCTCTCCTTATGTTCTTTGCAATTATATTATAAGTGAATTTTATTATATCAGTATTAACATATAATGAATTAAATATGAAATTTACATAATATTTGTATACATGCTGTTATTTATTGCAGCACTCAAACATATACATATAAAAAACATGAGGAAATGGTAAATATGAAACGAAAACTGGTGCCTGCCATTTGTGCCGCAGCAGCAATGATGCTTCTTATTTGTGTAACAATATTCGGAGAGGCTCCATCTATAACAAGAGATAATTTGAACAACACAACTGATATGGAAACTATGGAAAAGATAGCTGGTATTATGCTAAGCGATGCTGAAAGAACAGGCGAGATTACACCAGAAGAAATAGTTAAATTAGATGTGCTATATGGCGATTTTAAAGGTAAAGGCCAAAAAGATGCCGTGCTGATAGCAGATTTTGGGCCAAGATATACACTTTTGTCGGCTTATGAGCAGGACGGAGATAAATACAAATTTATAGACGAAGTTGGTGTTTTTACTAATACTCAAGACCCAAGGGTAGTGTATTTGCAAAACAAAAATAGAGATACAGTTTTTATTAATGAGATTTTAAACGAGAAAATAGGTGCTTTTGAGCGTTTGGAATATGATAAGGGCTATATTTGGGATGATAAGAGCCAAAGTTTTGTTAATATATATAATTATCCTGTAAAAATACAGGCTGATTGGAACACTAACTGGGACACTGGTGAAACGCAAATGCCTAAAGGCTGGCAAAGAGTTACTCAAAGCACCAAAAGCCTGTTAGAAAACGGAGCCAACCCAGTTATAAAAAGCACATATACACAGCAGTATTTAGTTTCTGATGAACAAAATGCTCTTAATATTCCGTTAGATAATACATATTCATTAGAAAACAGCCGTGTAATAGAGCAGAACTTTTATTGGAGTGATGAGTGGAATTCATTTATAATAGGTGAGAAAATAGAAAAAGCAACTGGCCAAAAAGTTGCAGAGCTTATATTGTGGAGTGATTTGCCGTATTCTTTGGCTGAGTATAACCAAAATGAAGAAGAAAATACACCTGGATACAATAACCTTGTTAGAATTAAACGCAAAGATGGTACAACAGCTGTAGTGAACAAAGATTCTTTAACAGATGTTAAATCTAATACTACTGCTACAAGGAGCTACGCATAACAAAAAAATATTTAATTCTATGCTAAAAAAATAAAATAATGATGAAAAAGAAAGTCCGTCTTAATATTAGGCTGGACTTTCTTTTTTTGCATAGGTATGTATTGACTTATTGGTTGAAAAATTATTATTGTGTTATAATTTTAAAATAAATGATTTAATTTTAACTATAATTAAAGTTAATGATTTACAGTTATACTGATACAAAATAAATATTTTTGAGTTTTGATAACAAAAAGTTAACAAGGAGAAGTGATTAATATGAGGTTATTGCTGGCAGAAGATGAAAAAGCTCTTTCAAAAGCTCTTGTTGCTATTTTAGAAAGAAATAATTATTCTGTTGACCCAGTTTATGACGGTAAATCAGCTTTAGAATATATTGAAACAGGTAATTATGACGGTGCTGTGCTTGACATTATGATGCCTGTTATGGATGGAATAAGTGTTCTACAGGAAATACGAAAAAGAGGCAACTTAATACCTGTTTTGCTTTTAACTGCTAAATCTGAAATTGATGATAAGGTGCTTGGTCTTGATTCCGGCGCTAATGATTATTTAACAAAGCCATTTAATTCGAGAGAGCTTTTGGCAAGGATTAGAGCTATAACACGTGTTCAAACAGCACAAAGCAGTTCTCAGCTTCATATGGGTAATGTAACTTTAAACCGCGCAACATTTGAGCTTTCAACACCCTCTGGCAGTTTTCGTTTAGCCAATAAAGAATTTCAGATGATTGAGCTTTTAATGAGCAACCCAAGGGTACTGATTTCTTCAGAAAGGTTTATGGAAAAGATATGGGGGTTTGACAGCGAGGCTGAAATAAATGTTGTTTGGGTATATATATCCATATTTAAGAAAAAAGCTGACAGCTCTAAACGCAAATATCCAAATTAAAGCAACACGTAATGCTGGTTATTCTTTGGAGGATATAAAATGATAAAAAAGCTTCGCATTAAATTTATAATAGCATCTGCTGTATCGCTTTTTACAGTATTGGTTATTATTATGTGTTCTATAAGCGTTTTAAGTTATAACAATGTTGTGGACAATGCTGACAGCATATTAGCTATTTTAGCTGCTAATGACGGTAAATTTCCAGATTCTGCAATGCGGCACAAAGACAAGTTTTTTCCAGGTGATTTTCAAGGCAAAGAGCATATAATGTCGCCTGAGCTGCCTTATGAAACAAGATATTTTACAGTTTTTCTTAATAGTAACGGAAGTGTATCTATGGTAAACACAGGCAAAATAGCAGCTGTAGATACGCAAACAGCTATTGAGTACGCCCAGATTGCTGTTGAAAAAGGAAAAACTAAAGGCTTTATTAATGATTACAGGTATATTGTATATAATGCAAATGCTGAAACACATATAATTTTTTTGGACTGCGGAAGAAGTTTGGATAATTTTAAGTCTTATGTATTTATAGGAATAGCTGTTTCTTTTGTAGGTCTGATTTCTGTTACACTGCTTATGGTATTTTTGTCTAGCCGTATTGTGAAGCCTTTTTTGGAAAACTATGAAAAACAAAAAAGATTTATAACAGATGCCGGCCATGAGCTTAAAACACCTTTAACAATAATAGACGCTGACACTGAATTGCTTTAAATGGATTATGGAGAAAATGAGTGGCTGAAAGATATTCAAGCTCAAACCAAAAGACTTTCAGAACTTACTAACTCATTAATACTTCTTTCAAGAATGGAAGAAGAACAGGTACAAACTCAAGTGATAGATTTTCCGCTTTCTGATATAGCTGAAGAAACAGTTGAAACATTCAAGTCTTTGGCAAAAACACAGAATAAAACACTTAAGGTTGATATTCAGCCTATGATTTCAATGCGGGGAGATGAAAAGGCGATTAGACAGCTGATGACTATTTTATTGGATAATGCAGTTAAATATTCTCAAACAGGCGGAGAAATTTCTGTTTTGCTGGAAAGCGAGAAAAACATTATTAAACTTTGCGTATATAACACTACTGATTATATGCCAAAGGAATATTTAAGCCATTTATTTGACAGGTTCTATAGAACAGACCAGTCACGAAATTCTCAAACAGGAGGGTATGGTCTTGGGCTTTCAATAGCTTTGGCTATTGTTCAGGCACATAAAGGAAAAATAACTGCAACTACTAAAGACGAAAAGTCGCTGCAAATAACAGCTGTGTTTCCAAAGTAAATATTTAATAGTTTGCACCAGTTCATAATTTATGGGCTGATGTTTTTTTGTGAACAGAATGTGAAACTTTGGTTTTTAAGTAAAGTTAAGGAAAAGAATTTATACTTTGTCCATAGAAGTTAACAATGCAAATTAAAATTACTGATGAAAGGAATAATTGCTATGGATAAATATAACGATTTTAAAAGAGAAATTGCTTATACAGAGAAAAACAATGAAAACAACAATTATGTTCAACATAAAAAAAGACGCAGGAAAAAAAGTTTGTTTAAAAGCTTAGTAACCTTAAGTTTGTGCGCTGTTGTTTTTGGAGGTGTGTCAGGAGGAACATTTTATGCAATAAACAATATGCTTTGGGGTAGAGAAGCTTTTGCAAATAATCAAACATCAAATTCATTACAAACTACGGAATACACTTCTTCAGATGGCGGATTAATAAATACTTCGTATTCATCAGGTCACTACAGCTTAAGTTTAGATGTATCTGATATTGCGTCCGAAGGTCTGCCTTCTGTGGTGTCTGTTACTAATATTTCTGTGCAGGAAGTAGAAAACTTTTTTGGACGCTTTGGAAGAAACAGCCGTGTTCCACTTACACAGGAAACAATGAGCTGTGGTTCTGGAATAATTATTGATAAAGGCGATACAGATTTATACATGGTTACAAATTACCATGTTGTGGAAGGAGCTACAACTCTTTCGGTAACATTTGTTGACAATGAGACTTATGAGGATGAGTTATGCGGTTATGATGAAAGCAGTGATATAGCTGTTATAAAAGTATCTCTTAATGATTTAACAGATGATACATTATCACAAATTTCGGTTATAAACGTAGGAGATTCAGATGATTTGGTAGTAGGTGAACAAGTAGTAGCAATAGGCAATGCATTGGGTTATGGCCAATCAGTTACTACAGGTATTGTAAGTGCTATGAACCGCAGTATAAGTAGCAGCGGCAATTCTTCTGCAACATATATACAAACAGACGCAGCTATTAACCCAGGAAACAGTGGTGGAGCACTGCTTAATATGGAGGGAGAACTAGTAGGAATTAATACTGCTAAAATTGCTTCTTCAGAAGTAGAAGGCATGGGGTATGCTATACCAATATCGCATGTTATGGATTTAATACAATCCTTTATAGGTTAAAAACAGTATGCTAAAAAGGAGGAGTTAAATGTGAACTATCAATCTACATTTAAAAGGTATGAGTTAAAATATATACTTACAAAACAGCAAAAAGAACAAATACTTCAAACTATGCAAAAATACATGAAGCTGGATAATTATGGTCGTACAACTATAAGAAATATATATTTTGACACACAGAATTTTCTTTTAGCAAGACGTTCTTTGGAAAAACCGGTTTATAAAGAGAAACTTCGTTTGCGCAGCTATAAAGCGGTAGAGTCTAATGAGCCGGCGTTTGTAGAGCTGAAAAAGAAATATGATTCTGTAGTTTATAAACGCAGACTTGTTATACCTAAAAACCAGGTGGAGGATACATTTAAAAATAACATTCCTATTCCTGTTAAGTCACAAATAGCTGACGAAATTAATTATTTTAGACAATACTACCAAACTCTGCGCCCAGCGGTTTTTCTTTCTTATGAGAGAGAAGCTTATTATTCTTTAGACGGGAGCGATTTTAGAGTTACATTTGATGAGAATATACTCTATCGTGAAAATGATTTTTCACTGGGAAGCGGAGTGTATGGAATACCACTTATTAAAAATACTCAAACATTAATGGAAATTAAAACATCCGGAGGGTATCCCCTTTGGATGTGCCATGTTCTTAATGATTTAAGTATATTTAAGGCTTCATTTACTAAATATGGCTCTGCCTATATTAACATTATGAATAATAAAGCGAAAGGAATGATTTTATATGCTTAATGGCTTATTTAGGGGGATTTTTGATACAGAAATGACAAGCGTTATAGCTGTATCTGATTTTTTAGCATGTGTTGCATGTTCAATAATTATAGGCTTAATTTTGTCCGCATGCTATATGTATAAAACTAAATATACCAAAAGCTTTGTAGCAACATTAGCCCTTTTGCCTTCTATTGTATGTGTTGTTATTATGATGGTAAACGGAAATATTGGAGCAGGTGTTGCGGTAGCAGGAGCTTTTAGTCTTGTAAGATTCCGCTCAGTGCCAGTCTCTGCAAAAGAAATAGGCGCTATATTTTTGGCAATGGGTACAGGCCTTATAGTGGGAATGGGATATTTAGGATACGGATTCCTTTTTGCTGTTGTACTTGGTGCAGTGAGTGTTGTTTACAGTTATTTTGATTTTGGAGCAAAAAAGCAGCATAACTTATATAAAACACTTCACATAACAATTCCAGAAGATTTGGACTATACAAGTGTTTTTGATGATATTCTTAGTGAATATGCTTCTGATTACGAGGTAGTTCAGGTTAAAACTACAAACATGGGAAGTCTTTTTAAACTGACTTATAATATTACTTTGCGTAGCGCAGATATAGAAAAAGAACTAATAGATAAACTGCGATGTAGAAATGGAAATCTTGAAATTTCGGTTTCAAAACAGGAAACAGTTATAGGCGAATTATAATGGAGGTTAAAGAATGAAAAAATATACGGTTTTACCTTTGGCATTGGCGGTTGTTATATTTTCTGCCGCATGCAGTGCCCAAAGCACATCGCAAACAAGTATAGGAAGTGTGTCTGCTTCATCGGAAGAAAATACCACTCAAACCTCAGATTTGGCAGCCGATATGTTTACAGACAGGGATTTGGAAATAGGGTATGATGAAGAAAGTGCGGTGAAAATAACTCTTTCATCGAATAGTGCCTCAAGTACTTCAGATGCTGTAAATATTTCAGGTAGTACAGTTACTATTACCGATGAAGGCACTTATATTTTATCAGGCACATTAGATGATGGAATGATAATTGTTAATGCTGAGGATACAGACAAAGTACAGCTAGTTCTTAATGGGGCTAACATAACAAGTTCTTCGTCAGCTGCCATTTATGTTTTACAAGCTGATAAAGTGTTTATAACAACAGCAGAAAACTCTGACAATACCCTTACAAATGGCGGCCAATATGTGGCTATTGATGATAACAATATTGATTCTGTTATTTTTGCAAAATCTGATTTAACATTAAATGGAGCAGGAACGTTAAATATAAATGCTTCATCTGGGCATGGAATAGTTTCAAAAGATGATTTAGTGCTTGCAAGCGGAATCTATAATATTACATCTGCAAGTCATGGAATTTCTGGAAAAGACAGTGTAAGAATAGCTGGAGGCACATTTAACATTGTTTCTGGTAAAGATGGCATACATTCAGAAAACACTGATGATACAACACTTGGTTTTGTATATATTGCTGACGGAAACTTTAATATTACATCTGAGGGTGATGGTATAAGTGCAGAGGCCTACTTAATTGCAGATAATGGAACATATGAAATTCAGTCCGGCGGCGGAAGCGCAAATGCGGCTGAAAAGGTACAAAACAGCAATAGAGATTTTGGTGGAAAAGCACCAGGAGGAAATGCGCCTGAAACTGTTACACCGGGAGAAAATCCACCTGAAATGGTTCCACCAGAAGGAAGCGCTCCTGAGCGCGGAGGGCAAAGAGCAAACTTACCTGAGGAAAAAGAAGCTTCTGACAGCCAAACTCAAAACACAAATGTTCAGGAAACAGCTGATACAACAGAGCAGTCAACTGATACAACTGATTCTGCAACAAGTACTAAAGGTATAAAAGCTGGTAGCGATTTAACAATAAACGGAGGTACCTATAATATTGATTCTGCTGACGATGCATTGCACAGCAATGCAAATTTAACAATAAATGGTGGGTCTTTTGAAATATCCACGGGTGATGACGGAGTACATGCTGATTCAGCAACAACTATAACAGATGGAAGTATAAATATTTCCCAAAGCTACGAGGGCATAGAAGGTTTATCTATAGATATTACAGGAGGAAATATATCTTTAGTTGCAAGTGATGACGGAATTAATGCTGCGGGAGGTAATGACAGCAGTGGTTTTGGAGGAAGAGGCGGAGATGGGTTTGCCGCAACTGAAGGAGCGTATATAAATATTTCCGGTGGTACAGTTTATATAAATGCTTCTGGTGATGGCATAGACTCTAACGGCTCCTTAACGGTTACGGGAGGAGAAACTTATGTGTCAGGCCCTACAAGCGGCGGAGACAGCGCTTTGGATTATAATGGCGATGCTGCTATTAATGGAGGGATATTTATTGCCACTGGCTCATCAGGTATGGCGCAGAATTTTGGTTCTTCATCAGAGCAAGGAGTTATTATGGTTACAACTGGCTCTGGTTCTACAGGCAGTACAATTACACTTACTGACAGCAGTGGAAATGAGCTTTTATCATGGCAGGCGGATAAAGAATTTACATCTGTTATTGTAAGCTGCCCTGAAATTACCGAAGGCTCAACCTATACATTAACTGTAGATGACAATACAACCGAAATCACTATGGATAGCTTGGTTTATGGTTCTGCTTCAATGGGAGGCGGACGAGGCGGCAAGGGCGAAGTAAAAGAAGCTCGCGGACAAACACAGTAAAAATATAAAAAAAACCTGTTCTTGAACCGACCCCCAAAAGTTAGACCTAAAACTAACAATAGGGAGGTCGGTTTTTTATGGCAAAATATTCATTTGAATTAAAAAAACAAATTGTACTTGAATATTTATCCGGTAACGGAAGCTC
>CALWEX010000084.1 GCA_944377425.1 uncultured Clostridia bacterium | reverse complement strand
TCGGTATCAAGTCCGCAGGCATTAATAAAAACAGTATCGTTCATTCCCAGCTCTTTTGCTCTTTCATTCATCATTTGAACAAAACCGTCTTCGCTTCCACCTATAAACTCTGCCATAGCAACAGCAGCATCATTTGCCGATGCTATTACAATGCATTTTGTAAGCTCTGAAGCTGTCTGTTCCTCTCCTGGCTCAAGAAATACCTGACTTCCGCCCATAGATGCGGCATGTTCACTTACAGTCACCTTATCGTCCCAAGCAAATTTACCGGCTTTCTGATTTTCGTAAATTAAAAGTATAGTCATTATTTTTGTAATGCTGGCAGGCGGCAAAGCCATACTGCTATCCTTTTCGTACAGTATTTTGCCTGTAGATGCTTCCATTAAAATTGCACTTTGAGCTGAAATTTCCGGCGCCGCACTCTCCGTTTGAGCCATTAAGTTATAAGGCGTACAAAGCAAAAGAACAAATGCAATAAAAACCGCCAAAAAGCGTTTTATTTTATACAACAAAACATTTCCCCTTGTATAATTATCAATAAATTTATATGCTTGGAATATTTATAATATTACATTAACAGGAGAGTCTATATCCATTTTATATTCATAAACATTGCAGTCATAAGCAATTATATTAACGCCTTTGTTTTTAGCTTGTTTCAGTGTTTGGGCAAAATTCAAATCTGTTTCATAATTAGGTGAAAATCCTGTAACGCCTTTCATCTGAATTACAAAAAGCACATAAGCCTCGTATCCTTCGTTCTTAGCTTTAATAAGCTCCTCTAAGTGCTTTGCTCCTCTTTGGGTAGGCGCATCAGGAAAATATGTCATTGAGTCCTTTTCAAGTGTAACACCTTTTACTTCAATAAAACCTTTTTTGCCGTCTTTTTCAAAATACAAGTCAAATCTTGACTTTGAATATGTTACTTCTCTTTTTACATAATCTGACACACCAATTTCTTTTATAATACCATTTTTAACAGCCTCAAAAGCAGCACTGTTTGGTGACTGAGAGTCCATATTAATAAGCCTTTGCCCCTTATAAACTGCTATAAGTGAATATTTTGTTTTTCTTTTAGGGTTATCACTTTCCTCAAGTATAACTTCTGTGCCTTTAATTAAAAGCTCTCTGCACCTGCCAGTATTTTTAACATGAACTGTTTCTTCTTTGCCATCTATCAGCACATGGGCTACAAACCTGTTGGGTCTATCTATAAATATGCCCTTTTTAATTTTGTTGTATGTCATTTTGTTTACCTCTTTATATCTTTCTGAATGTATATTTTAATAACTCTTTAAGTATTTTGTAAAGCAAAAAGAGCTTTTTTCATTTTTCAAATTTCATTGTTGTTATTAACCATATTCTGAATTATAATGTTTTTAACAAATCTGAAAGGAGCCCTATTTGTATGGAAATCGAAAAAACAATTTCCGGCTTATCCGAAAAATATATATTCAATGAAACCGTCGGAAGCCTTCTGCTTCTTCTTTTAAGCCATATAGAGCGCAGAAATAAAGAAATTACATTTACATCAGTTTATGAGCTTGATAATGATTTAAAAGAATTACAAAACAATATTACCAATTATACATTAAATCTTGACACAATTCTTTTAGACCAAGAGCAGAAAAAAGAAGCTTTAAACAAATGCTTTGAAATGAAAAAAAGCATTATTTCAATTTACGAAATTATATATCGCTATTTTACCAAGTTTAACATTATATCCGGTATTGTAAGTGACGAAATAGCAGTTAGAAAATATCATGAAGACCCATCAAACAAAGATAAAAAAATAGAGCTTTCACTCTTTTATACCGACTGCATTGAGTTTATACAGTCAGCAGAAAACCCAACAGAGCTTAAGCACTATATAGGCGAGCTTTTTGAATGTGTTCCCCTTAAAATGACAAGGGACAAGTATTTTGCTTTAATTAAACAAAGCCTTTCAGAAGCATTTGCCGAAGCTTCTAAAGCAGAACTGGATTTTTCACTTAACTCCTTTAAAAACGCATGTGCTCCTGAAAATTCAAAGGACTACGGAAAATATTTCCCAGAAATAGCCGACTTTTTTAAAGCGAGAAAAGATATAAAAGTAAAAGAGCTTTCCGATGAAAGCCTTGCTCAGGAGCTTGATGATTTAAACAGTGTTCTTGACTCTTTAAACGAAATTGAGGACTACTGCCAAGAAATGTTAAATGACATTAACTCACTTATTATAATATTCTACATGGGCTATACCCTTGATGAGCTTAGTGAAGACAACTATGGCTATTCCGATATTTATTATAAGGCATGCGAAGTTATACAAACAGAAGGCGAAAGCGCTTTTGACGAAACTTTGCAGGACATGCTGGAAGAATATATTGAGCCTGTTTTGGATACAGCCAATGAGCTTAACTCAAAAATAATGGATACCCTCAAGAAAATAGACGATTTCTCATCATTTTCCGATGAAACAATAAAGACCCTTTCTACAGAAGGCTTTATACGCTCATGCTTTTATGATGACTTAAATGAGGAAATATTCAACTTTACACCTGATGAAAACGCTTCCCCTTGTGGTAAAGAATATCTTAGTAACAGCATAGATGAATTTATAGAATATATGCGCAGCTATCTTTCAACTCTTTCACTGCCAATGGCAAAGGCTTCAGTTAAAAAACTTTTAGGCTCTCTGCCTCTTAGCTTTGATGTTCATTCTCTCATGGATTATATAAAAGACGGCATAGATAACGCCTCAAGCTTTGAACAGAGCCTGCTTATTATAGATAAAGCAGGTATGGCTTTTGCAAGAAATGGATTTAACTATCATACAGAAGATGATGATGACCAGTGCTCTTGCGGACATGAACATCACCACCACCATCACGATGACTGCTCTTGCGGACATGAACACCATCATCACCATGATGAAAATTGCTCTTGTGGACATGAGCATTAACTGACGAAAGGAGAAACTATGTTTACATTTAACCATTTTAACTTTAACGTTCTTGATTTGAATAAAAGCCTTGATTTTTATTCCAAAGCCTTAGGCTTAAAAGAAGTTCGCCGTAAAGAAGCTCCTGACGGTAGCTGGATACTTGTTTATCTTGGCGACGGAAAAACAGGCTTTACACTTGAGCTTACATGGCTTAAAGACAGAAAAGAAAAATATGACCTTGGAGAATGTGAATTTCATCTTGCATTTGAAGCCGAGGACTACGAGAAAGCTCATGAAAAACACAAAGAAATGAGCTGTATAATATTCGAGAACCCTGAAATGGGCATTTACTTTATAGGTGACCCAGACGGATACTGGATAGAAATAATACCGCCTAAAGACTGAAATTTAATGTGAGGGGGAAAATATTTATGGAAAAAACACCTTCATTTTTAGCTTTTGAAAGCTTGATTGATTTATCTAAAAAAGCAAGCATAATTAAAAACCGTGAATATGAGGAAAACGAATATTTCTGTTTTTACAGAAACTTCACTTACCTTTCGTGGTACAGCAGGCTTAACATAAACAAAATGCCGTCTAAAGACGAAAAAATGCTTTGGCGCATTAAAACGCTCTGTGCCGAGTCTGCCAGCCCTAAATACCTTAGCTTAGCCGAAGAAGATGTATATAACGGCTTTGACGATGATTTAAAAAAAGCTGGCTTTACAGTTGTTAAGCCACAAAAAGGTATGATTTATGATTTAAAAGATGCACCAGATTATGAAACAGACAAAAACATTGAGCGCATTACAAAAAAGACATTGCCTGAATGGATTACTGCCTGTGAAAACGGGTTCGGCAAGTCAAATACAGCACCAGCATTTAATTTATTTATAAACGATAAAAAATGTTACTTTTACGGCTACAGAGAAAACGGAAAAATAGTAGCTACTGCCCTTTTAAATGTATGCGGCACAAACGGCGGAATACACGAAGTGGCAACACTAACTGAATACCGCAACAAGGGATATGCCACAGCTTTAGTTAAACACATAATAAACGAGTCTAAAAAACTTGGCTGTGACATTTTAAGCCTTCAAGCCTCAGTTTTTGGCGAACCGGTATATAAAAAATTAGGCTTTAATGTTGTAAGCAGTATTTTAAACTATAAACTTTAATTATAAATAACTACTAAAAAAGTGCTCCTTATCTTAAGGAACACTTTTTGTTTTTTTACTCTTTAATTGAATCTATATATTCCTGAACAAATTTAGATGCATTAGCTCCGTCGGAAGCCGCCGTTATAATCTGCCTTAAATGTTTTGTTCTTACATCGCCTACAGCAAAAACTCCCAGTACATTTGTTCTGCCTGTTTCGTCGGCTACAATATATCCGCTGCTGTCTGTTTCAACTTTGCCTTTTACAAGGTCAGTATTAGGTATTCTGCCTACAGCGGCAAAGACAGCATCAACTCCCAATGTAAATTTATGTCCATCTGTTGTATCTTCAAGTTCAACAGCGTTTAATTTACTGTCATAAATAAGCTTTGAAGGTTTAGCATTTAATACTAATTCTATATTTTGGGTGTTATTTAAGCTTTTTACATAGCTTTTTACTGCCCTAAGCTCGTTTCTTCTGTGAACAAGATAAACTTTTTTACAGATTTTGGAAAGATATAGCGCATCTTCTGCTGCCGAGTCGCCGCCGCCTATTACAGCTACTGTTTTATCTTTGTAATACATTCCGTCACAGTAAGCGCAGTAAGCAACGCCTTTTCCCACAAGACTTTCTTCGCTTTCCAAGCCCAGTTTCCTTGGGTTTGCCCCTGTAGCTATTATAACCGTATCGGAAAGGATATCGCCTTCTGTAGTTGATATAACCTTAGGTACAGAATCTATATCCAATGATATAACCTCGGCATATTCTGTTTGTGCCCCGAATTTTTCGGCATTTCTCTGCATTTTCTCACCAAGTTCAAAACCGTCTATGCCGTCCTCGAATCCAGGATAATTTTCAACATTGCTGGTTGTTGCCATTTGGCCGCCTGGTGAAAGCATTTCAAGCACAAGAGTCTCTATACCTGCTCTAGCACAGTACATAGCCGCCGTATAACCTGCTGGGCCGCCGCCTATTACTACAGCACCATATTTCTTATTCTCCATTTGGCAGACCTCCCTTCCTTATTTGGCTTAAAATTAAAGTTGTCTGTTTATCCAGTCCTCAACAGCTCTTTGTGAAGGTGGGCCTACTAATTTTTCGCCATGAGTTCCGTTTTTAAATAACATAAGTGAAGGGATAGTGTCAATGCCGTATTTTGCAGCAATCTCTGGCATATCATCAATATTAACCTGAGCTACAGTTATTTTATCTGCCATTTTTTCTGATGTACGCTCAACAGCAGGCTCAAGTCTGCGGCAGTATACACACCATGGAGCTGAAAATTCAACTAATACCGGTTTATCAGAACTTAATATATTATTGAAATTTGTATTATTAGCATTTAAAACTGACATATTTATTCTCCTTTCATTAATCAACTTAATTAAATATATATTTATGTTTCTTGATTATTATTATATCCGGAAAATAAAATAAAACTGTGGCAAAAGTCACAAAATAAAATTTATTTAAAATATTTCAAACTCTAAATATTATAAATGCAGTTTTATGTTTTTTGGTTACAGCTTTTGTTAAAATAAACCTTAAGCAACATAGCAAAAAAGAGTATGAAACTATTTAAACTAAAATAATTCCATACTCTTTAATATTTAATAAAATAAGCTATAAAAAATTAATGCTTTATTTATTTTGTCATTTGAGAAATTCTTTCCTCAATCTGTTTTAACATATCTTTGTATTTCTCGCCTTTAGCCTTTTCCTCGTCTACAACTTTCTGAGGTGCTTTGGCAACAAAGCTTTCGTTGGCAAGCTTCTTTTCAACACGCTCTATTTCTTTAAGCATTTTAGCTTTTTCGCCGTTTAATCTTTCAAGCTCTTTTGCTACATCAACTAACTCAGCAAAAGGCATATAGATAGTTGCGTTATGGATTACACATGAAACAGCGTCATCGCCTATGCCGTTTTTATCTGCCTGAACATAAACATCGCTGGCATAAGCAAGTGTTTTAAAGAATACCTCACTTCTTGTAAATACCATTCTTACATATTCATCATCGGAAACAACATATACCTTAGTTTTCTTAGAAGGCACAACATTCATTTCGGCACGTACGTTTCTTATAGCTCTAACAGCCTCTTTAATGGCATCAATTTCTTTTTCCTCGTCTTTAAAGTTCCATTCTTCACGGTACTCAGGCCATTTAGAAAGCATAATTGTTTCTTCCTTGCTCTGAAGGTTTGTAAAGAGTTCCTCTGTAATAAAAGGCATAAACGGATGAAGAAGTTTAAGGGCGTTTATAAGCACCTCTTTAAGTGTCCAAAGAGCAGCCTTACGTGTTTTATCGTCTTTGTTGTAAAGACGTGGTTTAACCATTTCAATATACCAGTCGCAGTATTCATCCCAAAGGAAATCCTGTATTTTTGAAGCTGCAAGACCAAGGTCATAGTTTTCAAGGTTTTCCTGTACTTCTTTAGCAAGTGTATTTACTTTTGAAATAATCCACTTGTCAGCAGGTGTAAGCATTATTAAAGAATTGCTTTCTTCCTCATCAAGGTTCATAAGTATAAATCTTGACGCATTCCAAAGTTTATTTAAGAAGTTACGGCTGTTTTCAAGTCTTTCATAGAAGAAACGCATATCGTTTCCGGCTGTGTTGCCTGTAATAAGCATTAATCTTAATGGGTCAGCGCCGTATTTTTCTATTACCTCAAGTGGGTCAATGCCATTACCAAGTGATTTAGAGAATTTTCTTCCCAATTCGTCCCTTATAAGGCCATGAATGTATACGTCTTTAAACGGAACTTCGCCCATCTGTTCCATACCAGAAAATACCATTCTTATAACCCAGAAGAAAATTATATCGTAGCCTGTAACCATAGTGCTTGTTGGATAAAAATGCTCAAGCTCTTCTGTCTTTTGTGGCCAGCCTAAAGTTGAGAAAGGCCATAAAGCAGATGAGAACCATGTATCAAGTGTATCCTCGTCCTGCTTAAAGCTTGTGCATCCGCATTTAGGGCATTTATCAGGCATTGTTTTTGAAACTACAACCTCGCCGCACTCATCACAGTAATAAGCCGGTATTCTGTGGCCCCACCAAAGCTGTCTTGAAATACACCAGTCATGAATATTATTAAGCCAGTGGAGATAAATTTTGCCAAATCTATCAGGTATAAATCTTAACTCACCTTTTTCAAAGCATTCAATAGCAGGCTTTGCCAGCTCGTCCATTTTAACAAACCACTGCTTTTTAATAAGCGGCTCAACAACAGTTCCGCATCTTTCATGCACTCCAACGGCATGAGTAATGTTTTCTATTTTAACAAGAAGACCTTCGTCCTCAAGCTGTTTTACAATTTGTTTTCTTGCCTCGTATCTATCAAGGCCCTGATATTTTCCGGCATTTTCGTTCATTGTGCCGTCATCATTCATTACGTTAATTCTTGGAAGGTTATGTCTTACACCTACTTCAAAGTCGTTAGGGTCATGGGCAGGTGTTATTTTAACAACGCCTGTACCAAACTCACGGTCTACATAGCTGTCGGCTATAATAGGTATTTCTTTATTAACTATAGGAAGTATTGCGTTTTTGCCTATTAAATCCTTATATCTTTCATCATCAGGGTGAACAGCTACTGCTGTATCGCCAAGCATTGTTTCAGGTCTTGTTGTGGCAAGCTCTACAAACCTGCCTTCTTCGCCTGCAATAGGGTATTTAATGTGCCAGAAATGACCTTCTTTATCCTCATGGTTAACCTCTGCGTCGGAAATTGTTGTCATACATTTAGGGCACCAGTTAATAAGTTTTTCGCCTTTATAAATATAGCCCTTGTTGTAAAGACATGTAAATGTTTCAAGTACAGCGTCTGAACAGCCTTCATCCATAGTAAAGCGAACTCTGTCCCAGTCACAGCTGGAACCGAGTTTTCTAAGCTGATTAAGTATAATGTTTCCGTACTGTTCTTTCCAAGCCCAGCAACGGTCAAGGAATTTTTCACGGCCTATATCTTCTTTTTTAAGACCTTCCTTAGCCATTTGAGCTACTACCTTAACTTCTGTTGAAATGCTGGCGTGGTCTATACCTGGAACCCAAAGAGCGTTATAGCCTGACATTCTTTTCCATCTGATAAGTATATCCTGAATGGTATTATCCAAAGCATGACCCATATGAAGCTGGCCTGTTATATTTGGCGGCGGCATTACAATAGAATATGGTTTTTTGGTTTTATCAACTTCGGCGTGGAAATATTTTTTCTCAAGCCACTTGTTGTAGAGTCGTTCTTCAACCACAGACGGGTCGTAAACTTTAGCAAGTTCTTTAATCATAAAAGTCTATACCTCCTGACAAATTACAAATACCCATAATGGCATTTTATTTTAAATAAACATACTTTCTTTTAAAACAATTAAAAAAGGTTTTCGCCTATGCCAATAAAACTCAGCGTAAGGACGAAAACCCGCGGTACCACCTTAATTTCTGTATATAACAGACACTCTTTCAGCTGTAACGTAACTGCAACGCCCGAAGTTACTTTTATTTCGCAACGGGAGCTCATAAGCTACCTTCAGCGGTTTACTCATAAAAAATCTTGCAGCCATGGATTTTTCTCTCTAAATGATTACACCGCTTACTCCTCTTAATCAAAGCTTTTTGCCGTATATTTGGAAATTTATATAATACTATAAAAAAAATTTATTTTTGTCAAGGCCTTTTTATCTTCGGTTCCTTTGATATTTTGAAATATTCAGCAAAACACCCATAGCCGAAAGTGTAAATAAAAGACCTGAACCACCGTAACTTATAAATGGCAGAGCCATACCAGTATTAGGCATTGAGTTTGTGGCAACGGCTATGTTTATTATAACCTGAATACCTATAAGAGCCACTATACCTACTGCTACAAGACAGCCGTAAAGGTCGTCCGAGTTCATGGCTATTTTTATTCCGCGCCATATAAGCACTACAAAAAGTATAATAACTATAGCAGCGCCAACCATTCCCAGCTCCTCACAAATAATGGCAAATATAATATCATTATAAGGCTCCGGAACATACGTCTTTTGCCGGCTTTGGCCAAGACCTAAGCCAAAAAGCCCACCAGAAGCCACAGCATAAAGTGATTGTATTATCTGATAGCCTTTATCATCCGGGTCTAAAAATGGATTAAGCCAATATTTAACACGGTCAAACCTATAAGAGAACTGCGGCAGCATAATAGCAACTGTACCACCAAAAACAGCCGCAAAACCTGCCAGTACAAAGTACCAAATTTTAGGGCTGGCCACAAAAAGTATAGCCATACCAATACCTGCTATAACTATAGCCGTACTAAGGTTTTCAACCGCAACAAGTACAACAGGCACCAGCAAAACAACACAGCAGCGCATAAAGCCTTTTGTTGTGTTGAGTATGCCTTTATGAGTTACTATGTAATGCGACAAAAACATTATAACAGCTATTTTTGCCACTTCCGAAGGCTGAAAGCCTATAGGCCCTACACCCAGCCATCTTTTAGAACCATTTACGTCCTGACCTATTATAAGTACCAATATAAGACATACATTAGTAAAAATATAAAGCGGCAACGTAAAACGTCTTAAAAACTTATACGGAAAGTTGGCAAAAAATGTCATGGCTATAACACCCAAAACAGTCCAAACCGCCTGACGCTTTACAAAGTAATACATATCGTTATTAAACTTTGCTCTTGTTAGTGTGTAGTAATAGCTTGAGCTGAAAACCATTACAAGACCGAAAAGCAGCAGAAGAATAATAACAAAAAGAAGCGTAATGTCAAAAGTCTGGTTCTTTTTCTTTCGTTTTATGCCATATTCGTTATGCCTTCTAACAGAACTTGAATTTCTTAAATTTCCTGTTCTCAAGCCATATTTCCTCCATTAAAAACTTATATAAAATATATATTCGCCTAAAAAGGCTTACATTTTATTAACTAAATCCTTAAATATCTCTCCGCGCTGCTCATAACTTTTAAACATATCCCAGCTTGCACAGGCAGGTGAAAGAAGTACACAGTCGCCGCTTTGAGCAGTATTTTTACATATATCTACTGCCTGCTCAAAATTGTCAGCAAAACAATAATCTTTAAATCCATGCTTATCGCAGCATTCAGCTATTTTTTTTGCAGTTACACCAATTAAAACAAGCTTTTTAACTCTGCCTTCAAACTTTTCAACCCAGTCGTCATACTCTGAGCCTTTATCATATCCTCCGCCTATAAGCACGCAAGGCTTAACCATAGCCACAACGCCTCTTATAGCTGCGTCTGTATTAGTACCCTTTGAGTCGTTATAGTAATCAACACCGTTTACTGTTTTAACAAACTCTATTCTGTGCTCTACTCCGGCAAAGTTTTTAAGAACATTTACTATGTTTTCAATGCTTATGCCGCCGCATATAGCTATTGCCGAAGCTGCCATTACGTTTTCATAATTATGCACGCCAAGTATTTTTAAATCATCTGTTGATATTAATTTTGTATCTTTACCATCGCGGTTTATAATAATATCTTTTCCGCTAAGATAAATTCCGTTTTCAATGCGCCTTTGACTGGAAAAGAAAACAACTTTAGCCTTTGTTTTTTCAGCCATTTTTCTTGTTGTTTCGTCTTCATAATTAAGCACGCAAAAATCATTTTCGTTTTGTTTGGCAAATACTCTTTCTTTCATGCTTATGTAGTTTTCAAGAGTTTTATGCCTGTTTAAATGGTCAGGTGTTATATTTAAAACAGCACTTATATGAGGGTGAAAATCAATGGCTGTTTCCATCTGGAAGCTGCTTATTTCAGCTACAACATAGTCATATTTTGTTAATCTTTCAACTTCTGATGAATATGGCACACCTATATTTCCTACAACTGCACAGTTTTTATATTGGGTTTTAAACATCTCTCCGGCAAGAGTTGTAGTTGTTGTTTTGCCGTTTGTGCCTGTTATAGCTGCTATAGGGCATGGTGTAAGCCTGTAAGAAAGCTCAACTTCGCTTATTACCGGAATTTTTGCTTCTCTTGCCTTTAATATAAAAGGCAAATCACAAGGTATACCTGGGCTTAAAACAACAAAATCAAATTCAGTAACTATATCATCAGGATTGCTTCCTAAATAAAGCTCAATGCCCTGATTTTTTAAATATAAAACATCTCCCAGTTCATCTTCTTTTTTCAAATCCTGCAATGTAACAGCACAGCCAAGTCTTTTTAATAGTTCCGCAGCTGAAATACCGCTTTTTGCCATACCGCACACAAGGGCTTTTTTGCCTTTAAATTCCATAACACAATACTTCCTTCCATATTAAACGAATATAAATGAGCTTCCCAAAAAAGCTATAAGGCACATAAGAGCCGTAATTATATAAAACACAAATACTATTTTAGTTTCACTCCAACCGCAAAGCTCAAAGTGGTGATGAATAGGTGCCATTTTGAAAAATCTCTTTCCGCCTGTAGCCTTAAAATAAAGTACCTGAATTATTACCGAAATTGACTCACAAAGATATATAAGGCCTACCAAAACAATAAATATAGGCATTTTTAAAAGCAGTGCAGAAGCTGCCACAAAGCCACCAAGGGCAAGGGAACCAGTATCCCCCATAAATACCTTAGCCGGGTAAGCATTAAATATAAGGAATGCAAAAAGGCTTCCTATTACAGCGCCTGAAATCATTGATATACCGTTTGACATCGCCCATGCTTCCACAAGGAAAAATGCCGCAACAATCATTGTAACACCGCCTGCAAGACCATCAAGACCATCTGTAAGGTTTACACCATTTACTGTACCCAAAAGCACAAAAAACATAAACGGCCAGTAAATAATTTTTAAATCCAGCATATATCCATCTGTAAAAGGAATATATATTTTTGTACCTACACCAGTTTTATAAATATAGTAAGCAAAGAATACAAAAACAATAAACTGAAGCACTATTTTTTGGTATGCTCTAAGGCCAAGAGAGCGCTTTTTAACTACTTTTATGTAGTCATCTATAAATCCTATTATTCCAAAAGCAACTGTTACAACAAGCACCACAAGACCGTCGTTATTGTTGCGCACAAAAAACATACTGGATATTAAAAGTGCCCCAAGTATTGCTATGCCGCCCATTGTAGGCGTACCGCTTTTTTTAAGATGGCTCTGTGGGCCGTCCGTCCTTTCTGTCTGTCCGTATTTAAGCCTGTGAAGCACCGGTATAAGTGCCGGACAAAGTATAACCCCAACAATAAAAGAAATTATAACAGCATATATGGAATACCTCATTAATTCCATTTTATTTCACCCCTTGCAGTCTTTCGGCAATTTTCTCAAAGGCCATTGAATGTGATGCCTTAATAAGCATTGTACTGTCCTTTATAAGTAAACCATTAAAACCATTTTCAAAAAATTCATCAAGCGATTTAAAGTATTTTACTCCTTCTTTTTTAACCGAAAGAGCACCTTTATACATGCTTTCAGAAATTTCACCTATACAGATTATATTGTCTATCCCTTTTTGTGCTGCGTACTGGCCTACTTCAAAATGCAGTTTTTCGGCAAATGTGCCAAGCTCAAGCATGTCCCCCAAAACGGCAGTTTTAATGCCTTCACTTTTTTCTAAAACATCTATAGCCGCCTTTGTTGAAACCGGATTGGCATTATATGAATCATTTATAAGAGTAACGCCGCAAGGCATTTTTTTTATTTCCATTCTCATGCCTGTAGGCACAAAGCTTTCAATGCCTTTTTTAATTTCTTCCATACTTAAACCAAAACTATAGCCAACAGCTGCCGCAGCTAATGCATTAAGCACCATATGGCTTCCCGGAACAGAAATATTAACATCAATACTCTTTTCTTTATAATGAATTGTACATGAAACGCCTTCAATGCCCTTTTCAACTATGTTGTCGGCATAAAAACCGCTTTTGTCCTCAATACCAAACCATATTGTTTTAAGCTTTTCTTTGCCTTTAAGCGTAGAGAGCATATCATTATCGCCGTTTAAAACTGCAATACCATTTTTGTCCATAGACTCGAATATTTCGCATTTGGCTTTAAGTATGCCCTCACGGCTTCCTAAATTTTCAATATGGGAAACACCAACATTTGTAATAACGGCAACATCAGGCCTGCCAACTGCCGTTAAACGGCTTATTTCGCCAAAATTATTCATTCCCATTTCAAGGACTGCCGCCTGATGTTCTTCTTCCAGATTAAAAACAGTAAGAGGAAGGCCTATATCGTTATTAAAATTCCCCTGTGTTTTAAGTGTGTTATATTTTTGGCTTAAAACAGAGGCTATCATGTCTTTTGTTGTTGTTTTGCCTACACTGCCTGTTATGGCGCAAACTTTAATATCAAATAATCCTCTGTAAAAAGATGCCAAATCAAGAAGTGCTTTTCTTGTATCTTCAACATATATAACAACACCGCCGCAGTCTATGCTTTTTTCCGATAAACAGCATACGGCGCCCTTTTCAAAAGCTTGATTTATAAAATCGTGGCCGTCGAATCTTTCTCCTTTAAGCGGTATAAAAAGACAGCCTTCTGTAATTTTTCTTGAATCAGTAGTAACGGATTTAATAACAGTTTCTTCCATGCCACACATAGAAAGACTGCCTTTTACTGCGGCACATACGTCGCCAATGTTAAAACTTTTCATTTTTCTATCTCCTTAAAAGCTTCAAGCAATACCTCGGCATCATCAAAATGAATTGTTCTGTCAGCAAAAATCTGATAGTCCTCATGGCCTTTGCCGGCAACTGCTATAAAGTCATGTGGCTTTGCCATTTTAACGGCATAAAATATAGCTTCTTTTCTGTCGCAGATTTTAACGTATTCACAACCGGTTTTAGCTGTTCCCGGCTCTATTTCGTCTAATATAGTCTGTGGGTCTTCACTTCTTGGGTTATCGCTTGTAATTATGCAGAAATCCGAGAGCCTTCCTGCAATTTCACCCATAATAGGTCTTTTAAGTTTATCCCTGTCGCCGCCGCAGCCAAATACTGTTATAATTCTGCCTTTTACAAACTCCCTTGCAGTATTAAGCATGTTTTCAAGGCTGTCTGGTGTATGTGAATAATCCACAATAGCCGTAATGTCATTATATGTTTTAACAGGCTCAAAGCGCCCTTTTACGCCTTTTACCTCTTTAATTCCTTTAATTATTATATCCATTGGCACATTAAGCACAACACCTGCTGCAATGGCAGTTAATGCATTATATACGCTGAATTTGCCTGGTACGCTGTATACAACATGGTGCTTTTCGTTTTTATACTCCACGTCAAACTCCACACCGTTAGGCTTCATTACAAGGTTTACAGCATTCATGTCAGCTTTTGGATTTTCAATGCCCGTTGTAAGTATACTGCCTGTTGCCTTTGAAACCATATACTCACCGCATGGGTCATCTATATTAATAACACTGTTTTTGCACATACCAAAAAGTATAGCCTTTGCATCACGGTAGTTTTCCATTGTTATGTGGTAGTCCAAATGGTCCTCTGTAAGGTTTGTAAACATTCCCAAATCAAAATCACAGCAGTCAACTCTATGAAGGTCTAACGAATGGGAAGAAACTTCCATAATTACATCGTTTACACCTTCTTTATACATCTCATCAAAAAGTTCCTGAAGCTCAAGGCTTTCTGGTGTTGTTCTGTCGGCATGAAGTACTTTATCTCCTATACAGTTTTGAATTGTGCCTATAATGCCTGTTTTACGGCCCTGCGCCTCAAGTATGCTTTTTATAAGATATGTTGTAGTTGTTTTTCCGTTTGTGCCTGTAACGCCTATAAGGCGCATTTTTTCAGATGGCTTGTTATAAAACTCCGCGGACATTGAAGCAAGTGTGTGTCTTGTATTATCAGCTTTTATACATGCTATTCCTTCCGGCACTGTTACATCTTTTTCAACTACAACAGCCACAGCGCCGTTTTTAATAGCTGAATCAATATATTTATGCCCGTCTGTTTTAAAACCCGTTATACATACAAAAACAGAACCATTTTTTACTTTACGGGAGTCATATTCAACTGATGTTACATCAATATCATCATTTCCGGCTATAACACTGTATTTTTCATTTTTAAGCAACACACTAAGCTTCATTGTACCGCCTCCGATTATTTTTTAGTCAGATTAATTTTCCAAAAACCAATAGTACATCAAAATTTAAACTTATACAATAAATTTATAAAAATAATACACAAAAAATTAAATATATCTAATAAACGTCAAATAAAATGGCTTAATTTCCTGTTGTTAATATTATCTCACTTTGATAGTTTACCTCGGCGCCGCCTAAAGGGAACTGGTTTAAAACAGTATTCCCCTCACCGCTTATAAAATATGTAAGACCGGCATCGGATATAAGTTTTTTGGCCTCTTGAACATCAAGCCCTGTTATATCCGGCACAACAGAAGTTTTAGCCTCGTCAAGCTCACTTTCGCTTTCGTTATAAACTGGTTCTATACCAAAATATGGCAGAATATTACTCATAAGCTCCTTCATAACAGGGCCGGCAACTGTTCCGCCGTAATAAACTCCCTGCGGCTCATCAATAAGCACAAAAGCCATTACCTGTGGATTTTCAGCCGGAGCAAAGCTCATAAAAGAAGCTATATATTTTCCGCTTTTTCTTGGAAGCTTTTCGCTGGTTGCTGTTTTGCCGCCCATTCTGTAACCTGGGATATATGCTTTATTTCCTGTTCCTTCCGCAACTACTTTTTCAAGTATGCCGCGCATGGTGTCAGAAGTTTCTTTTGATATAACCTGTTCTCCCAAAGGATACTCAAATTCTTTAATTACATTTCCGTCTTCATCTGTTATAGCTTTTGCAAAATGTGGTGTAATTAAGTTGCCGCCATTTACAATAGCCGAAGCAGCTCTTAAAAGCTGAAGAGGTGTTATCTGAAATGACTGGCCAAAAGACATTGTAGCCAGCTCCACAGGGCCTATATTTTCTAATTTATGAATAATGCCTACAGCTTCACCAGGAAGGTCTACACCTGTTTTTTGAGTAAAACCGAATTTTACCATATAGTTATAAAATGTTTCTGCTCCCAGCCTTTGAGCTACAGCCATAAAAACAGGGTTACAGCTGTTAAGTACACCTTGAACAAATGTCTCCTGACCATGAGTTCTTGGATACCGCCAACATTTAATCTGTCTGTCACCGGCTATATAGTAGCCATTACATACAAATGTATCATCAACACTAACGGCTTTTTCCTCAAGGCCTGCGGAAGAAGTTACTATTTTAAATGTACTTCCCGGCTCATAAGTATCATTAATGGCTGTATTTCGCCACATCTGATTAAGTGCATCTGTTTTTTCTTCGGAGCTTAAAGTGTCCCAAATAGCTTTAAGCTCTGGGTCGTTTATTTCAAAAGGCTCATTAAGGTCAAAGTTAGGATATTCCGCCATGGCGTAAATTTCTCCGTTTTGCGGATTAAGCACTATTATAATTCCTCTTTTTGCACCCTTTGCCTCTACAGCTTTTGAAATAGTCTGCTCTGCGTATCTTTGAACAGATGCGTCTATTGTAGTAACAAGGTTATTGCCGTTTTCCGGCGCTATTCTTGTCTGTTCATCACTTATCTGAACTCCCTGAGAGTCCGTTACTGTAAGTATTTTACCTGGGCTTCCAGAAAGATACTCGTCATACTTTGCCTCAAGGCCTGTTACGCCTTGGTTGTCTTTTCCGGCAAAACCTATAACCTTAGAAGCAAGGTTTTTAAAAGGATAAACCCTTTTTACATCTTCGTCTACATTAATGCCGTCAAGGTCCTTTTCGCGTATTTCCTGAGCTGTCTGCACGTCTATTTTTGATTTAAGTCGTACAAGAGCCACGTTTTCATTTAGTTTATCAAGTGTTTCATTATAGTCCAGCTCCAAAACCTCACTTAGGTACTGGGCTGTTTTTTCTTTTTCTTTAACTTGTACTGGTACAGCACTTACTGAGCAAACTGACTCTGTAACGGCTATGCCTACATTGTTCCTATCCAGTATACTGCCCCTAACAGGCGAAATAAGCCTGTCTCGTGACTGCTGTTCATAAGCCAAAGGCTGGAGAAAGTCCGCCTCAAACACTTCTATATATATAAGTCGGCCTATAAGGAACAAACCTGAAAGAAGCGTAAAAATAAGGCAAAAAGCAAGCTTTTTCTTTATTTTTACAGATATTTTTTCCATAACAAATCCGCTCCGCAAAAATAATGTTTATTAATTTTATTGGAGCGAATTTATATTTATGTTATTTTATTATGTGCTGTTGTTTTCATTTTCGGAACTGCTTGAGCTTGTAGAGCTATCCTGATTTTTGCTGCTTTCATCATCAGAAGTATTGTTCGATGACTCATCTTTAATCATTGTAAGAGTTACCTGAGTTCCCGATGTAACTTTTGTGCCATAGCTTGGCTCAGTTTTTTGAACAATACCTGTGCTTTCGCCGGTATATGTAACAGTTAAACCAGCACCTTCAAGAGCACTTTGGGCTTCTTCAAGTGTCTTGCCTTTTACATCAGGCACTGTAACTTCCAAAAGTGAAGCTTCATTTTCGCCTTCCTCTACATAAACAAGTACTTGTGTTCCAGAGTCAACCTCTGTGCCTCCATGAGGCATTTGGTTAACTACATTTGTTCCAGTACCTACTACCTCATAAGTCAAGCCTTTAGCGTCAAGGTCAGCAAGAGCGTCAAAAAGAGCACTTCCTGTATAGTCTGCTACAACTACTTTTTCGTTTTCTGCACTCTGCTTACCCTCAACCTCGTAGCTTGGCTCTATGTTGGCATATTTAATTATATTTTCCATAAGACTTTTCATCATAGGCGCAACTGTTGTTACACCATCAGCATAATATTCCGGCTTATGAATAAGTGTTATGGCAATATACTGCGGATTTTCAACAGGTATAAATCCTATAAATGAAACTGTATATTTTCCTTCACTTCTTGGTGCCTGCTGAGCTGTACCTGTTTTGCCGCCATATGTATAACCTTCAATTTTGGCTTTTTTACCAGTTCCGTATTCAATGGTAGCAACCATATCTTTGCGCATTATATCAGATGTTTCCTGTGAAAGCACTTTACGTACAACTTCTGGCTTTGTTTCTTTAACAACATTTCCGTCAGGGTCAACAATCTGAGATACTATATAAGGCCGCATTAAATTTCCGCCGTTTATTACTGAGGCTACAGCGTTAAGTATCTGCAAAGTGTTTGTATTAAATGACTGACCGAATGACATTGTAGCAAGCTCAGTGCTCCTTATCTGGTCTTCACTGTACATAAGGTTAGACGCATCTACCTCATCTGGAAGGTCAACACCGGTTTTTTCACCTATACCAAAATTTTTCTGATATTTATAAAAAAGTGAGGCGCCCATTTCATCGCCTATATCCATCATACCAACATTACATGAATTAGCTATAATGCCTTCAATGTCAAGTGTTCCGTGTCCAGTTCTTAAATGACATTTTATATCTGTACCAGCAACATTCTTTTTACCACCGCAGTAGTATGTATCTGAGTTTTCAATAATGCCTTCTTCTATAGCTGCCGCAGCAACACAAGGCTTAAATATAGAACCTGGCTCATAAGTACTTGAAATACAGAAATTTTTCCAAACATTAGCCAATACTGTATTTTGCTCCTCACTTGAAAGAGCATCCCACTGAGCCTCATCGTAGCCTTCTGGCACAGCCATAGGGTCGTTAGGGTCAAATTTAAGTCCTGATGCCATAGCTAAAATTTCCCCTGTTTGAGGATTCATAACAATAGCCGCTGCATTTTCTGGATTATATTCCTCCATACCCAGCCTAACTGCTTCTTCGGCAAATGTCTGAATATTATAATCAAGGGTAGTTACTATTGTGTTTCCGTCTGTAGCCGGAACTTCCTGCTGAATAGCACCTTGCGTTCCATCGTATGTAATAAATGAGCGTCCTGGAATACCACTCATTTCCTCGTCGTACATTTTCTCAAGGCCATAGTTTGTAGTACCTGTAAAACCTATTACCTGTGCCGCCAAAGAGCCTGCCGGATATTTACGCTTTGTATCGTTTTCAAACACAACGCCTTTTATGTCCATAGACTCAAGCTTTTCCTTAATCTCTGGTTCCTGTTTTTTAGCAAGAACCTTCCAGTTTGTGTCAAGCGCCGGTTTTCCTGTAGCTGGGTCTTTTACCAAATAGCCCTTTAAAGTATTGGCGTCAAGGCCTAATACTTCACTTAAAGCATTAACTGTTTTTTCCTGTTCCTCCGCTGAATAATCAGCCAATACTCTTACATCAAGTATTATATTATAAACCCTTGTGCTTATGGCCAGCGGCTGATTGTTTCTGTCTACAATAGAGCCTCTGTTTGGCGATATTATAGAATCGTAACGACTTACCTGCTGCTGTTTTGCCGCCGTTTCATATTCGGCGCCATGCACAGTTTTAAGGTAAAACACTCGGCCGCCTAATGCTGCAAAAACCGCAATTAACACAAAAAGGATAAAAATCAGTCTACTTTTTATCCTTTTTCGTTTATCCATATAATCATTCCTCTACTGCAAATATATTACTCTAAATTAATAACACTTTTAATTACATCCAAAAACTTGCTTATGCCAAAACCTTCTTCTTTTTCTTCAGCCTGTGCTTCATACTGAACGGTATAGCTTTGTTTAGGTACATCAATATACACTATCTGATAGGCCTGAGGCTCAATCATGCCCAGCCTTGTTTTTGCTTCCTGCTCTATATATGCCAAATCAGTATTATCGTTTATTTTGGACTGAAGATTTGTATTTTCGTTTTTAAGATTGGCAAGCTCATCTTTTAAGTTATTATTTATAACTCTCTGCCTGTCCACTGTTGCGTTAGACGCCATTGTTACTATACATCCGGCAAAAACAAAAAATATGGCAACAGTAAACTTTGCTCTGTGAATAAAGCTTTTTCTTTTTACCGACTCAGCCTGTCTTTGGAATCTTTTTTGTTCTTCCGCTTTTTGTCTTTCGTTTTCCCTTTCATATATCTCACGGTCAAAATCGTAAGCGTTGCTTGATGTATTGTAATATGAAGGCAAATATGAGTTTTTGTATCTTTTAGCCATACTAATCCCCTGCCTAAATTTTAAATTCTCTCAAGTATTCTTAATTTGGCGCTTCTTGACCTGTGATTAAAGCTTAATTCCTCATCGGAAGGAAGCACCGGTTTGCGTGTAATAATTTTTGCTTTTGGTTCTTTTCCGCATACACACACTGGAAATTCCGGTGGGCATGTACATGGGTTTTCCTGCTTTTTGAAGGCGTTTTTTACTATCCTGTCTTCTAATGAATGGAAAGTTATAACGCAAAGCCTTCCGGCAGGATTAAGCAGGTCTGTCATATCATCAATAGTCTTTTCTAAAATTTCTAGTTCTTTGTTTACTTCAATCCTAATTGCTTGAAAAGTTCTTTTTGCTGGATGTGGGCCATCTTTTCTTGCGCCCTTAGGTATGGCTTTTTTTATAATCTCAACAAGCTCAAAAGTAGTTTCAACTGGCTTAACTTTTCTTTCACTAACTATAAACTGGGCTATTCTTTTGGCCCAGCGCTCCTCGCCATAGCTGTGAATTACTCTGCTAAGCTCATCTTCAGAATAGCTGTTTACAACATCATAAGCCGAAAGTGGATTTTCGCTGTCCATTCTCATGTCAAGTGGCGCATCCTGCATGTATGAAAAGCCTCTTTTAGCCTCATCAAGCTGAAAAGATGATACGCCTATATCAATAAGAAAACCATCGGCTTTTTCTATTCCCAAACTATTTAAAACTTCCCTTACATTAACAAAATTATTGTGAACATAAGTTATTTTATCTTCATATTCTTTAAGTCTTTCCTTAGCCGCACTTATTGCATCTGTATCTTGGTCAATACCTATAAGGCGGCCGGTATCAAGCCTTTTTACTATTTCAAGGGAATGTCCGCCGCCGCCAAGGGTACCGTCTACATATATGCCGTCTTTTTTTATGTTTAAACCTTCTATGCATTCATTTAACAGTACCGAAACATGACGAAACTCCATTAAACAATCTCCCCTGAACTTTAAATTCCCAGCTCAGCCATTTTTTCGGCTAAACCGTTATCAACAAAATTCTCTTCTTTGTTGTAGCTTTCCCACTTGTCTTTGCTCCAAATTTCAACTCTGTCAACAACACCTATTGAAACCACCTGCTTTTCAAGACCAGCATAGTCCCTTAAATTAGGCGGAATAAGTATTCTGCCCTGAGAGTCTATTTCACACTCAGCAGCGCTTGAAGTAAAAAATCTGGCAAAACGCCTTACATCACTGTTTGTCCAAGGCAGTGCTTTAAGCTTTTCAACAATACTTTCCCATATTTGAATAGGGTAAACAAAAAGACAGTTGTCCAAGCCTTTTGTTACAACAAATTTATCACCAAGTGATTCCCTAAGCTTAGAAGGCACAATAACCCTGCCTTTAGCATCTATATTATGCAGATATTCTCCTATAAGCATGGAAATCACCACCAAAACAAAACCCACAAGGACAACAGAAAGTGGAGGCCGCGGATATCAACCACTAAGAGCCACTTTACTCCACTTTTATCCACATTGTAATATATTTGTAATAAAAATACAAGCTTTACACCGCATTTTTAGATTTTTTTTATTGACATAATATACCAAAATTAAACCTTGACAATGGTTTTTTCTGTATTGTGACCAAAAAAAGTAAAGCATGTGTGTTTTTTGCATTTATTGTGTCAACTAAAAAACAGCCTTCAAAATTGAAAGCTGTTTTTACATTTAATAGATAGTATTTATTCTTTTTATCACCATTTCAGCAGATAGTATTCCATCTACTGCCGCAGACATTATGCCTCCGGCGTACCCTGCACCTTCACCTGAAGGAAAAAGACCTTTTGCTGATAAACTTTCACCGTTTTTTAAATCTCTTAATATCCTTACAGGCGATGAGCTTCTGCTCTCCGGCGCTACAAGTATGGCACCTGCACTGTCAAAGCCTTTTATTTTTCTGCCCATAGCTGGTATGGCTTCCTTCATTGCTTCGGTTACATAATCCGGAAATATTTCCGTTAAATTACAGTAAGTTATCCCCGGTTTATAAGTAGTTTTAACATTGTTTTCTATATTGTTATCAATACCCAAAAAATCGCCTACTCTCTGGGATGGTGCTTTATAGCCTCCGCCAGATAGTTTATATGCCTTTTTTTCTATTTCTCTTTGGAAATATACACCGCCTAAAGGATGCTCTGATTTAAAATCCTCTGTGTTTATTTGGACCAAAAGCGCACTGTTAGCATTTTCACCGCTTCTTGAATAATAGCTCATGCCGTTTACAGCTGTCATTTCTTCTTCGCTAGCAGCCGGAACCACATATCCACCCGGACACATACAGAATGTATAAACACCTCTGCCGTTTGAGGCTGTATACGTAAGCTTGTACTCTGCCGGACCAAAAAATTCTGCTAATTCGCTTTTTCCATACTGTGCTTTATTTATCATTTCTTGGCTGTGTTCTATTCTTGCGCCTATAGCAAAAGGCTTCTGCTCCATTTTAATGCCTGCACTGTAAAGCATTTCAAAAGTGTCTCTGGCGCTGTGTCCTAAAGCAATTATAACATTACCACTTAAAAAACTTTCTTTGTCATTTACAACAACACCTTTAACCTCGCCACTTTCAATTTTTATACCTGTTACAGTGCTGTTAAAATTTATTTCTCCGCCAAGGCTTATAATATCTTCTCTTATATTTTTAACCACATCAACAAGTTTATCTGTGCCTATATGCGGGTTATGAACATACATTATTTCTTCCGGTGCGCCATGGCTAACAAATTCTTCCATAACCTTGCGGCAGCGTGGATTTTTAATTCTTGTTGTAAGCTTTCCGTCTGAAAACGTACCTGCGCCGCCTTCACCAAACTGTATATTGCTGTTTGTGTTAAGCCTGCCTTCTTGCATAAGCAGCTGTATGTCTTTCATTCTGTCATAAACATTTTTTCCACGCTCAAAAACTATAGGTTTAAGGCCCATTTGTGCCAGTATTAATGCTGCAAACATTCCGGCTGGGCCAAAGCCTACTACTATAGGTCTGTCTTTAGGCGTATTTTCCAGTTCAGGGTATTCGTACTGTGTATACTCTGCTTTTTGCACATCAGGATTTTTAATATACTTAAGCACAGTGTTTTCATTTTTTATTTTTAAATCCAATGTATATATATAAAATATATCCTCTTTTTTTCTTACATCTAATGATTGTTTAAATATACTCCAGCTCTGAACGCTTTTAGGCTTAATTTTCAGTTTTTTACAGGCCATATTCAAAAGGTTATCTTTATTTTGGCCGTATCTAAGTTTAATATTTTTAACCCTTACCATAAATTCCACCGTTTCAATAGTATTTTATACTGTATTATACCTGCCTGTTATTTTAACATCAACAATTAATTATAACATAAAAAGCGCCACTAGGGCGCTTATAGAATTATGTTATAAATTATGGTTATTATAAAAGATTTCTCATACTTTTAACACTTATGGCAAGTGTTGAAGCATTATGCAAAAGTGCAGATGTTGTAGGCATTATAAAACCGCCTATACCCAAAACAATTAAAAATGCATTTATACCTACAATTAAGCGGTAATTTAAGTCTATACGCTTCATAAGCCTATCGCTTAATACTTTAAGTGTTACTATTTCATTAAGGCTATCGGCAGCTATTGTTATATCTGCTATTTCTCTTGCTATTTCGGCGCCATCACTTATGGCAACACCTACATCAGCAGCTGAAAGAGCCGGAGAATCATTTATTCCGTCGCCTACCATTATAACAGCAGAGCCGGACATTTTTTCTTTTTCAATAAAAGCAGCTTTATCCTCTGGCAGTACCTCGGAGTAGAACTCATTTATACCTGTTTTATTCGCTATTGCCTCGGCTGTATGGTTATTATCGCCTGTCATCATAACAGTTTTATTAATTCCGGCAGATTTTAAAGCTTCAATTACAGATGGAGCTTCTTCTCTCAACGGGTCTTCTATACATATAACAGCCGAAAGCTTGCTGTCTTCAGCTAAATACAAATGAGAATATTCCTTAGGCAATGATTTGAATAAATCATTATATTCCTCATCAATAGTGCATTTTTCGTCTTCAAAAACAAAATGGTAACTGCCTATTACTACCTTTGTTTCATTTATATAAGAAGCAATGCCATGGGCAACTATATACTCCACTTTTGAATGCATTTCCTCATGCACAAGACCTTTTTCTTTAGCAGCTCTAACTACAGCCTTTGCCATTGAATGCGGAAAATGCTCCTCAAGGCAAGCGGCTATACGCAGCATTTCATCCGGGCTTTTTGTGCAGAAAGAATATACTTTTTTTACAGTTGGGCGCGCTTTTGTAAGGGTTCCTGTTTTGTCAAAAACTATCGTATCGCTTTTAGCAACAGACTCAAGGTATTTCCCGCCTTTAACTGTTATGCCGTACCTTCCGGCCTCACGTATTGCAGAAAGGACTGAAAGAGGAATAGCCAGCTTTAAAGCACATGAAAAATCCACCATAAGCACCGAAAGCGCTTTTGTTGCATTACGTGTTAAAGCCCACACAATCCCTGTTCCTATTAAAGTATACGGCACAAGACTATCGGCTAAATGCTCAGCGCGGTTTTCTACTTTTGATTTAAGTTTTTGTGAATCTTCAATCATAGCCACTATTTTCTCAAACCTTGTGGAACCCGTACTTTCTTTAACAGTTATTATTATTTCGCCTTCTTCAACTACTGTACCAGCGTATACATAACCGTCCTGCTCTTTTCTTACCGCTGTAGCCTCGCCTGTTAATGATGATTGGTTTACAAGGGCTTCACCTGAATATACAACACCATCAAAAGGAATTACATTACCCATTCTTACCACAACTCTGTCACCAATCTGTATATCTGATGATGAAACAAGCATTTCCTGCTCATCATTAACAAGCCATACTTTCTTTATATTAAGGGACATGCTTCTGGCAATATCGCCTACGGACTTTTTGTGTGTCCATTCTTCTAAAATTTCACCTACACCAAGGATATATATAACAGAACCAACTGTATTCATTTCGCCCCTAAGCACCGAAACACCTATTGCTGCCGCATCAAGAACGCTGACTTCAATTTTTCCTTTAATAAGGCATAAAATACCTTTGGCTATGTACTTTAAAGCTCTTAATGCAGTATATACTGCCCTTACAGGATATGGCACAAACATTTTTCCGCCGAAATACAAAACTGTTTTAGTTATAAGCTTTTCTTTGTACTGCGAATTAAGCTCACGGCCGGAGCTAGATATAAAGCTTTCGTCAATATCAATATTATAACTAAAATCTTTCAGAGCTTTAATAACACTTTCTTTGTTTCCACTGTAAAAAATTGCCGCATCCGATGTACTTTCATAAACTTTGGCACAGGATATAAAACTAAAGCCCTGTAAATAAAACATTAATTTATCGGCCTGACTACAAGTCATTCTTTTTTGAAGTATATGCACTCTTAACCGGCCTTTTATGTCATGTTTAATTTTAAAATCCACTTTAAACCACCTCATAAAAAACAGGGCTGTTAAACAGCCCTATCTTTAATTAATTATTACTCAACATCGTCTTTTGGAGCATCATACTCAAAACTATTCTGTTCTTTTTCGTATCTTTCCTCGTTAATTTTCTTAGCCTCATAAAGCATATCCTCAGCGTTTTCCTGAACAGTTGTTGCTGTTTTATTTACGCAGTCTTTAGCTCTTAATACCGCCGCAATACAATTTGTATAAAACTTTTTAGCGTCGGAACTTGCCAATATTTTAATACCTGCTGTACCAAAAACAACTCCTCCTGCAAAAAGTCCGGCCTTTTTTATATTTGACTTACATAAAAAATCGTACATGTTAACTTCCTCCTTATTTATGTTTATAACCTGTATATATCGTCATTAAAAAACACACAACACATGCCCATGCCCAAAACTTATGATGTTTCATTATAATCACTTCCCTGCCTAAGGCTTATATTTTATTTACACAAAATCAATTTTTAGCCAACTTATAAAATATTTATAATATACTTACAACATAATAGCAAAACATGACAAAATCAGTCAATTATAACACGCTTTAACGATATTTATTATCAATAAGTCACTGTTTTTCATGTTTTTTCTTAATCTCCACAGACAAAACCTTTTTTCTTTCGGCAAAACCACAGACTGAAAGCCCTGTTTTAATTACTTTTCTCCACTGTTCAAATGTAAGAGTCTTTCTGCTTCCGTCCTCAAGAAAGACTATAAAAATATTGTCATCGCAGTTTTTTTCTTCTATTTCAGAAAGCTTATACATATTTTTACGGTTTATGGCGCCCATATCTTCCAAAGCATTAATCATACGGTAAACCGTTGCCACACCTATTTTGCTGTCTAATTTAACTGCTTTATAAAATATTTCTTTGCAGCTGGAGCAGTCATTATCTAAAATAATATCTATTAAAATCTGCCTTTGCTTTGTTATACGATAACCTTTATCCCTTAATTTTTGCAGTATTATATCTTTGCGCATTTGAGTTTGTATGTATTTATCATATTCTTCCACTTTTTTGGTTTTATTGGTATCAGGAGTTTTAACCAATTGTATCCCCCTCTTAAAGTATTATTTCACAAAGCTATAAACAATTAGATTAAGCTAACTATATGGCATAAATTAATATTGATTGTTATTATTCAACTATAATTTTACCTGCCATATCCCTGCCTACAGCCACTCTGCTGCCTTTAACATTAACTATAATATTACCACTCATTTGGGCAACAACAATAACCTCGGCTCCTGCTACAAAACCAAGGTTTTCTATAAAGCGCACTACCTCATCTTTACCTCTAATACGCCTAATAATATATTTTTTACCTATATCAGCCATTGACAAAGGCACATAATCATCTTCTTTCATAAAAATTAACAACATAAATCCTATGTGTTAGTATATTCTAATATAAATTAGTTGTCAATAATATAATTAAATCTTGTGCAATTAAATATCTGTTTATTATTTTATACAAAACCTAAAAAAAGACAAAAAAATAAAACCCCTTGAATTTCAAGGGGTTAAAACTGCGGGCAGTGGGACTTGAACCCACACACCTTACAGCACAGGAACCTAAATCCTGCGCGTCTGCCAATTCCGCCATACCCGCACATTAAATGGCTCTTTATTTTTACTCGGGAAGAGCCGCCCGAGGCGGAGCTTTACGCTTAAACCGCATTTATAAAAACAGGCAAGCCTGCTTTTAACACAGTAACTAAAATCTATATTTGATAAAACAGTAATTATTAAATTTTATATTTCATACCCATTAGGATGGTTTTTATGCCAAAGCCATGCTGTTTTAATAATATAATCTATATTGTCAAATTCCGGTTTCCAGCCTAAAACTTCCTTTGCTTTCTGGCTTGAAGCAATAAGCTTTGCAGGGTCGCCGGCGCGTCTTTGGCCAAATTCTTTTGGTATTTCAAAACCTGTAGCTTTTTCAGCTGCCTCCACAATTTCTTTAACTGAAAATCCCACACCGCTTCCAAGGTTGAAAACATTGTTGCTTCCGCCTTTTTTCAAATACTCCATTGCAAGTATATGGGCTCTTGCCAAATCAGTAACATGTACATAATCCCTTATACAAGTGCCGTCTGGTGTATTATAATCATTGCCGAATATTGTTATTGCACTGCGTTTTTTATTAGGAACTTGTAATATAATAGGTATAAGATGTGTTTCAGGAAAATGGTCTTCGCCTATTTCACCGCTTACATGAGCACCGCAGGCATTAAAATATCTTAAAGCTACAAAATTAAGGCCTTTAGCCTGACTCTGCCATTTCATCATTTTTTCCATAGAAAGCTTTGTTTCACCATATGTATTGGTAGGCTCTGTAAAATCACTTTCTGAAATAGGAACTCTTTCCGGCTCGCCGTATACGGCGGCAGTTGATGAAAAAACAATATTTTTTACATTATTGCTTTCCATACATTCCAATAAATTCATTGTACCATAAAGGTTATTGTTATAGTACTTTATTGGCTCCTGCATACTTTCGCCTACCAAAGAATAAGCTGCAAAATGAATTACACTGTCTATATCTTCTTTTTTAAACAAATCGTTTAAAAATTCCTTATCCCTTATATCACCTTTATAAAACCTTGCTTTTGGGTGAACAGCTTGTATATGACCTGTTGATAAATTATCAGCCACAACAGTATCATACCCGTTATCTATAAGTTCATAAACAGTATGTGAGCCTATATATCCAGCTCCACCCAAAACCAAAACAGACATTGTATCATCTCCGAAAAATAATTTAACAGCAAATATATATTACTACATTATCTATAATTTTTCAATATCAATGCGTTTTTGTGCTGTTTCAAATAAACCGGATAAAAACACAACAGATGATAAAAATAACAATAACATCATTAAAGAGCCTTAAGCTCGGAAAGGATAAAAAATGTTAAAACTTTATTATAACGGAAACATACTTTTAATGGATAACAGCAATCAGGCACAAGCTGTGTTAGTTAAAGACGGTATAACATGTGAAACAGGAATATTTGACGCATTAAAAGCCAAATACCCACAAGCCGAAAAAATAGATTTACAGGAACATACACTAATGCCAGCTTTTTTTGATTCCCACAGCCATTTTATGGCCTTTGCCATATCACTTCTTCAGCCATCTCTTAAAGACTGCAAAAATGGTGAAGAAATAAAAGAAACAATTATTTCTTATTTAAAAGACAATAATTCAAACAGCAACTCTTGGGCTTCCTTCAGAGATTTTCCGTCCTTAAGTCAAAATGACAACATAACTAAAACAGCTTTAGACTCAATAGCGCCAAATACACCTATAGTTTTACAGCACCAATCAGGACATGGCGGAATGTTTAACTCAAAAGCTCTTGAAATAATAAAACAGAACTTATCAGACTTTTCAAACGAGCTTAACGAGGCCGAAAAAACCGGATATTTACATGAAAACGCTTATATAAGCGCCTTAAAGCTTATACCTTCACCTGATGAAAAAGAAATTTTAAACTCCATCAAAAAAGCTCAGGATATTTATTTTTCATATGGTATAACATCATTTCAGGAAGGCTATATTACAAGCCAAATGCTGCCTATTTATAAATCTTCTTTAAACTCAAATATAATAAAAGGTGACATTACGGCATTTACTCCGCCAGATGATTATATTTCGGCACTGAAATTTTCTAAAAGCATAAACAGCCCTAATTTTAATTTAGGTGGCATTAAAATATTTATAGACGGCTCACCTCAACTTAAAACAGCGCTTATGTATAGACCGTATATAGATGAAAGCGAAAATTTCGGCACATGCTCCATTAGTGAGGAAGACATAAAAAAAGCTTTAAATACAGCTTGTGATAATAAATGCCAAATATTATGCCATGCCAATGGCGACAAAGCCTGCGATATGTTCATTAATGCCGTAAAGAGCTACGCACTTAAGCACCCTGAAATATCAGACTGCTCACCTGTTATAATACATGGTCAATTTATTAATCCATTTCATCTTTTAGGCCTTAAAAGCCTTAATATTTCTGTTTCGTTTTTTGTTTCGCATATACTTCATTACGGCGATTTGCATGTTAAAAACTTAGGCTACAACACAGCAAGCCAAATGAGCCCTCTTAATTCTGCTTTGCACAGCATTAACTTTACACTTCATCAAGACACACCTGTAATGATGCCGGATATGTTTGAGAGTATATACTGTGCTGCATCAAGAAAAAGCCAGTCAGGCATGGTATTAGGTGAAAATCAAAAAATATCGGTTTTAGAAGCTCTTAAAGCAGTTACAATTAATGCCGCAAAGCAATACAGGCAGGATGATAAAAAGGGAAGTATATCACCTGGAAAAGCTGCTGACTATATAATACTTGATAAAAACCCACTTTCTGTAGGTTTAGACGAAATACGGAATATAAAAGTTTTAGAAACAATTAAAAACGGTAATACTGTTTGGAAACTATAATGAATACAAAAATAGAAATAAAAAAAGCACTGATTATTCAGTGCTTTTTTAAGTGAATCAGGAGGGACTCGAACCCCCGACCCACGGCTTAGAAGGCCGTTGCTCTATCCAGCTGAGCTACTGATCCATAAGCGGGTGATGAGAATCGAACTCACGTGTTCAGCTTGGAAGGCTGACGTTCTACCATTGAACTACACCCGCAACCAACAAAATATATTATAGTCATGTTAGCATCATTTGTCAACACAAATTTTTATTTTTTTGAATAAAATTTTTCAAAATTATTACCTGATTTTTACACCTTAGCAAAAAGCCTTATTTTTTAAGCTTGTTTGCCTGCTTAAAATCCCAATTATTATTTTTTAAGCTTGTTTTGTACCTTTTAGAGTCATATAAACACAGTTTAATTGTAAATATTGTTTTATGCTTTTAAACAAAAAGACAGGTTTTAAAACCTGTCTAATCGCATTACTTCACCATTTCCCAAATAACCCATAACAGAAAATTCAATTCCATGATTAAAATCTATATCCAGTATTCCAAAAGTAGGAAAATCTGTGCTTCTTGGAAGTGAGAGGCTCCCTGGATTACAAATAAGCACATTATTATAATACTCCCTTACAGGTGCGTGAATATGCCCAAAGAACACAGCGTCAGCCTCTTTTTCTTCAGCCCAAAGACCCAATTGTAAAAGGCCATAATTTACCCTCTGCCTATGACCATGGGTTAAAAGAAGTTTTTTTCCCTCAAGAGTTATCATTTTTTCATAAGGCACACTTGAATCATAGTCATTATTTCCGGATACATTATAAAAATTTATATTGCCGAATTTTATACTAAGGCGCTTAACATCATTAACCAAATCGCCTAAATGAATAACTGTATTAATCTTTCCGCCATAAAGTTTAATTATAT
>CALWEX010000083.1 GCA_944377425.1 uncultured Clostridia bacterium | reverse complement strand
TGACGGCTGTTTGCTGCTTAATCATTTGTTAATTTATTGCGTTTTCTTTCAAAATAGCTCTTTGTTTCTTTAACTATTACACCATTAAGGAAAAGCAGAGCCACAAGGTTAGGGAACGCCATAAGGCCATTAAATATATCGGCTATTGTCCAAACCGCAGAAACTGTCATATATGGACCTATAAATACTGCTAATATGTAAAGCCATCTGTAAATAATAACGGCTTTTTTACTGCCTTTTGTCATGTATTCAAGGCATCTTTCGCTGTAGTAGTCCCAGCCAAGTATAGTAGTAAAAGCAAAGAATACAAGGCAAACCATAAGCACAAAACTTGCAACCTGCGGCGCAAGGAAAGGTATACCCATTTGGAATGCTCTTGTTGTAACTTCAACACCTTCAAGGCCTACATTCCATGACTCTGTAATTACTATTGAAAGGCCTGTAAGAGTACAAATAACTATTGTATCAATAAATGTTCCTGTCATTGTTACAAGGCCCTGTCTTGCAGGCTCTTTTGTTTGAGCTGCGGCAGCGGCTATAGGTGCAGAACCAAGGCCGGCTTCGTTAGAGAAAATACCTCTTGCTATACCTTTTTGCATTGCAACTATCATGCTGCCCACAATACCGCCTGTAACAGCCTGAGGGTTAAAAGCACCTTTTATTATAGTAGCAAAAGCTGAAGGAACAGCACCTAAATTACATATAATCAAAGCTCCGCAAAATACAACATATATAACAGCCATAAAAGGCACTACAACCTGTGATACACTGGCAATTCTTTTAAGTCCGCCTAATATAACAAGAGCTACAAAAAGTGTAACAAGAACGCCTGCAATTACAACAAATATTGAATAATCATTACCAAAAAGCGAAAAGGCTATATGTGTGTTTTCAGGGTCAAAGAAGTTTTTAACTGCTGATGATATACCGTTTATCTGTGTAAATGTACCTATACCAAAAAGGCCAACGCACAGACCAAAAAATGCGAATATCATGGCAAGCCATCTCCAGCCTTTGCCCATACCATTTTCTATGTAATAAAACGGTCCGCCTAAAACGTGTCCGTCATCGCCTACAACTCTGTATTTAACAGCCAAAAGACCTTCGGCATACTTTGTAGCCATACCAAAGAACGCAGCCATCCACATCCAGAAAAGAGCTCCCGGACCACCGGAAACAATAGCTGTAGCAACACCTACAATGTTACCTGTTCCTATTGTTGCTGAAAGAGCTGTACAAAGGGCGCCAAAGCTTGTAACCTCGCCATGGCCTTCTTCTTCGTTAAGGAACATGTACTTAAGAGCTAAAGGCAGTTTAAATATCTGCAAAAGCCCTACCCTAACTGTAAGGAATATACCCGTTGCCAGTATAACAACCATAAGAGGCACACCCCATACAAGGTTGTCTACCGCTACAAGAAAATCATTAATTTGTGTCAACATAATTCTGTTTCCCCCTTAAAAAATATAATCCCTAAATTTTGAGAATATAAAAAAGCCGATTTACTGTCGGCTTCCGGAGAAAGGCTAAGCTATATAGCTCTGTCCTTTTGCCTGAGAGATTGGCGGCCTTTGCCGCTTTACACCTTCGGCGCTTGAGTAAACAAGACTCTCCAGAGTATTTTTATCGCACATTAAAGCGATTACTTGAATAATATAGCACAATTAGTCTTTGAGTACAACAAAGTATTATATTTTATACCATTTTTCAGCGAATCTACACAAAAACCAACCTTCAAAGCCCAGTTTTTCAGACATATGTCCATATAACAAATACACTCATAATGTTATTGTAAAATCATTACATATTGCTATTTATTTTTTTATTAATTTACAACAAAAAACATAAATAAACTGCTGTTTTTAGCTCTTTTCAACTTTTTTTGAATGCTTTCTGACCCCAAATACTGATAAATAATTATAGATTTTATTTTTTATACACAGAAAAAACCGAAGGATTTCTCCTCCGGCCTTTTTCTGTGTGTGTGCATTTTATGGTTAATATTTTGGGGTATCTGGATATAAAGCTTCCAAAATTATTCCTCACAGAATTTAAGAAGCTGCTCCCATCTCTTGTCAACGTCTTTCTGAATTTCTTCAATATAGTGCTCGTTGCCTTTCTTAAAGAGATGTTTGAATCTTCCCTGTGGTTTAAGGAAGTCTTCAATAGGAAGTTTGTTCTTTGGTTTATAGTTAAGTATCCACTTGCCGTCTATAACCTCAAACATAGGCCAGTAGCATGTTTCAACACCTAACTTACACATTTCCATAATGTTTTCTGTTGGGTATCTCCAGCCTCTTGGACAAGGAGCCATTATGTTAAGGTATGCAGCGCCTTTTGTATAAATAGCCTTTTCAGCCTTTGCATGAAGGTCGCTGAAGTTACCAATAAATGTTGTCTGTGCAACATAAGGTATATGATGGCTTGCTATAATTTCAGCAAGGTCTTTTCTGTTCTGTGTTTTACCTTCTGATACTTTGCCAGCAGGTGTTGTTGTTGTGTCAGCATACATAGGTGTAGCAGAAGAACGCTGGATACCTGTATTCATGTAAGCGCCGTTATCGTAGCAAACATAAACAAGGTCGTGATTTCTTTCCATAGCACCTGAAAGTGACTGGAAACCGATATCGTATGTACCGCCGTCACCGCCGAATGCTATAAATTTGAATGTATCATCAATTTTGCCTTTTCTCTTCATTACATTATAAGCTGCTTCAACACCGCTTAATGTAGCTCCGGCGTTTTCAAAAGCGTTATGAATGTATGAATCTGTCCAAGCTGTATAAGGATACATAAATGTAGAAACCTCAAGACAGCCTGTAGCGTTGGCTATAACAGCCTTATCCTCTGGTTTTAATGCTTTAAGCACGTTTCTAACAGCTATTGTACCGCCGCATCCGGCGCACATTCTATGGCCGCCTGTAAGTCTTTCAGGCCTGCTCATTATTTCTTTAAAGTTTGCCAATTCAAACGCCTCCTCTTAGTCTCTAAGTGATAAGTAACGGTATGTTTCGCCAATATTGCCTGTAGCAAGTATGTCGAATAAAGCGCCGTATACTTCTTCGATATTTTCTACTCTAACATCTCTACCGCCAATACCGTAGATGTAATCTACAACTTTGGTTGTTGAGCCTGCTGTATAAAGAGCACTCTTTACTTCAGCACCAAGAGGGCCGCCCTGTGATGAGAAGCCT
This sequence comes from uncultured Clostridia bacterium, assembly GCA_944377425.1. Taxonomy (GTDB): domain Bacteria; phylum Bacillota; class Clostridia; order Lachnospirales; family Anaerotignaceae; genus Neoanaerotignum_A. The sequence goes on along the minus strand of CALWEX010000083.1, from coordinate 32,879 downwards.
TCGCATCTGTCCATAACAGCAAGAACTTTAACGTTCTTAAGTGCTTCAGCTATTTCTTTAGCTGGGAATGGTCTGAATACTCTTATTTTAAGAAGGCCGACTTTCTTTCCTTCAGCTCTGAGCTTGTCAACAGCGTCTTTAGCTGTTCCAGCTGCGGAGTTGATTATAACAATGGCACATTCTGCGTCATCAAGTTTATATGTTTCAAAAAGGCCATATTTTCTGCCTGAAATTTTCTCAAATTCAGCTGCTACATCAAGTATAACCTGTTTAGCATTTTCCATAGCTACAGCCTGCTGTTTTTTGTGCTCCATGTAGTAAGCAGGAATGTCATAAGGACCTACAGCCATAGAATGGTCTTGGTTAAGAAGGTATTCCTGTGGGTTGTACTCGCCTACAAAGTCTTTAACTTCTTTGTCCTCAAGAAGGTTAATGTTTTCAACAGCGTGGCTTGTAATGAAACCATCCTGACAAATCATAATAGGGAGTCTAACGTCTTTATGCTCTGCAATTCTGTAAGCCTGAACAAAGTTGTCGTAAGCTTCCTGATTGTTTTCTGAATAAATCTGAATCCAGCCTGAATCTCTTGCGCCCATAGAGTCTGAATGGTCGCAGTTGATGTTGATAGGGCCAGAAAGTGCTCTGTTTACACAAGCAAGAGCAATAGGAAGTCTGCAAGAAGCAGCTATGTAAAGTTCCTCCCACATAAGTGCAAGACCGCATGAAGATGTAGCTGTAAGTGTTCTTGCGCCGGCAGCCTCACTACCAACACATGCGCTCATTGCTGAGTGCTCGCTCTCTACAGGTACAAACTCTGTATCAACCTGTCCGTTTGCAACAAATGTTGAAAAGTACTGTGGAATTTCTGTTGAAGGAGTGATAGGGAAAGCAGCCATAACATCAGGATTAATCTGGCGCATCGCTATTGCCACTGCCTCATTACCGGATAATCTTTCTCTTATAGCCATTTATTTTTCCTCCTTTTTCATTACAATAGCACCGAAAGGACATACTTTGGCGCAGATGCCGCAGCCCTTGCAGTGGTCAAAATCAAAATCAGCTCTTTTGCCGTTTTCAACAGGAATAGCAGCATCAGGACAAACAGGTGTGCAAAGAAGGCACTGTTTGCATTTGTCAGCTATAAATTCCGGAATACTTACTCTCCAGTCTCCTGTTCTAAAATCAGCGGCTGTACCGCCTTCGTAAACTTCTCCGCCAGGAGTTATATCTTTCCAGTTTATGTTTTCATTTATAAAATCTACTGATGACATTATTTTACCTCCTGTAATGACATTCTAAGAGCGTTCATATTGCCCTCGATAACCTCCGGTTTGGAAGCAAATTTATGTTTATATGAACCTTCCATTTCTTTAAGGAATGATTCGTCGTCCATTATGCCTGTAACCTTAACTATAGCTGCAAGCATAGGTGAGTTAGGGAAGTATTTTCCAAGAGCTGCAACAGAAATCTTTCTTGCATCTACTGTATAAACTCTGCCCTCATATCCTTTAAGGAGTGGTCTAATCTCATCTGGTGTTTTAGCTGAGTTAATAACAATAGCTCCGTCTTTTTTAAGTCCCTTTGTTACATCTACACACTCAAGAAGTGTTTCATCTACTACTACAACAAATTCAGGGTCATAAATATTTGAATGAACTCTAATAGGGTCATCACTTATTCTGTTATAAGCAGTAATAGGAGCACCCATTCTTTCTGGGCCGTATTCTGGGAAGCCCTGAACATATTTACCAGTGTTAAACGCTACATCGGCAAGAAGAAGGGAAGCTGTTTTTGCACCCTGACCGCCGCGTCCGTGCCATCTTATTTCCAATACATTTGACAAGATAAATTACCTCCTTGTATTCTTTTTTTTAATTTGAACCTGTAATTATAAATAGCAAATGCTGTGCCAAAAAATAACCCAAATCAAAAAAATTTTTTATTTTTTTAATTCAATAAACACAAATAAAATATTTCATATAAATTAATTCTAAAACAAAGCTTTTAAATCACATATTTTCGGCTGCTGAAAGTTATTTTTGCAAATAAAAAATTTAATTATTTTTTATATATAAAAAAGTCAAAAAACGTCATTTAATTTTTATGTAAACAATTTATTTTTGTTGTAATTTGTGTTATTATTGTTATAAAATTTGTTGTAATTGTTACACTGTAACAAATCGGAGGTAACACTATGGATGAGGCTTTAAAACTGCTTGACAGTACAGATATATATAAAAGAATACTTGACCATGCCGATGAAGGCGTAAATGTTGTTGATAAAACAGGCATGCTTATATTTGTTAATAAAGTTTCGGCTGAGTACTGCAATTCCCAGCCTTCCGAAATGATAGGCCGGCAGATAGAGGATTTTTATCCAAATGCCATGCTTTTAAATGTAATACGCACTAAAAAAGCCGTTTTAGGGGAAAAAATACACTTTGTAGGCAAAAAAAAATACGTCTGCTCCAGCTTTCCTATTGAGCTAAACGGCAAATTTGTAGGTGCGTACTCAGTTTTTCGCGATGTTCAGGAAATAGAAGACTTAAACCGCCGTGTACGCTACCTTGAAATGCAGGTATCCCTTACAAAGCCTGAAGCCGATATGGCTGCTGTTGTAAACTATGGCGGAACACTTAACGAAGTATTTAACAGAGCCAAAAGAGCTGTAGGCAGCATAGGCGGGCCAAGGCACTCCATTATAACCGGCGAAAGTGGAACAGGCAAAACTATGCTTGCAAACCTTATGTATAACTACGCTAAAAAAATAGGCGTTATAGGCCAAAATGCGCCTTTTATAGAAATAAACTGCGCACAGTTCACAAATCCGGACATAGCCGCTATGGAAATATTCGGCAGTGAAGAAGGCGCTTACACCGGCTCAAAGAAAAAGCAAGGTCTTTTTGAGCAGGCTCACGGCGGAATACTGTTTCTTGATGAGGCCCATACACTTGAAAACTACCAAAACCTGCTTTTAAAAGCTATTGAAAGCGGAAAAATACGGCGCATAGGCGGCAGTAAAGACATAAAAATAAACGTAATTATAATAGCTGCTTCTACAAGGGACTTAAAAGATGTGCTTTTGCCGGAGCTTTACCAAAGACTGGCCCAGTACGAAATGTATCTTCCATCACTGCGTGAAAGAAGTCTTGAGGAAAAAGAACAGCTTTTCAACCATTTTGTTAAAAAATATGAGCAAGCCGTTAAAGAAGCCCATAACATTAACTATCACGTTAAATTCACACCAAAGGCAAAGCAAATGCTCTTAGATGCTGTTTACCCTCGTAATGTTCGTCAGTTTAGAGATGTTATAAACTACAGTATAGACTCGTCATCACCACTTCTTGAAGATATAGCTGGGCAAAGCGATATAGTAAACACTGTAACAGAAAAAGATATTCCTTTTGATATTGCAGAAATTGAAGTGCCTAAAAATGAAAATCCTGCACCAGAAGCAGAAATTAAAGAAGAAAAAATAACACCAGAAGTTGCAAAAATAATTGATAAAATGATTAAAGAAGGCAAAGGCCCAAGAAAAATTTCAAACGAGCTTAAAGCTCTTGGCTACCCAATAGAGTATTATAAAGTTGCCTACTATATTAAAACAAACAAAAAATAACTTTGTTGTGGTTATTTAAAATATATAGTACAATACATATTGTTTAGTTTTACAGTTGTTGTTTACAGGAAGGATTGTTTATTAATATGTGGATTGCCGATAAATGGAACACTTACGAAGTTTTAGACTGTTCAGAAGGTGAAAAGCTTGAGCGCTGGGGCGAATATACACTTGTGCGTCCCGACCCGCAGGTTATATGGAATACAAAAAAATCATCACAATGGAAAAAAGTAAACGGACACTACCACCGCTCAAGCAAAGGCGGCGGAGAATGGGAATTTTTCAGCCTGCCTGAGCAGTGGAGCATAGATTATAAAAGCCTTGGCCTTACATTTAACTTAAAACCTTTTAAGTTTAAGCATACAGGCGTTTTTCCTGAACAGGCCGTTAACTGGGAATGGTTCAGCCAAAAAATAAAAGACGCAAAGGCACAGGGCCGCGAAATTAAAGTTTTAAACCTTTTTGCATACACTGGCGGAGCAACACTTGCAGCAGCAAAAGCTGGTGCAAAAGTTACCCATGTAGACGCCTCAAAGGGAATGGTAAACTGGGCAAAAGAAAACGCCAAATCATCAGAACTTGAAAATGCCCCTATACGCTGGATAATAGATGACTGCGTTAAGTTTGTAGAACGGGAAATAAGACGTGAGAATTTTTATGATGCAGTAATAATGGACCCACCAAGCTACGGCAGAGGCCCAAAAGGTGAAATTTGGAAAATAGAAGACGCTGTTTATCCTTTAATAGAGCTCTGTTCAAAAGTTCTTACAAAAGACCCTCTTTTTTACCTTATAAGCTCATACACTACAGGCCTTCAGCCGGCAGTTTTAACTTATATGCTCAGCACAGTTATGAATCCTAAATTCGGCGGAAAAGCATTTGCTGAGGAAATTGGCCTTCCTGTAAAAGAAACAGGTCTTGTTCTTCCTTGCGGCGCTTCCGGCAGATGGGAGAAATAAAAGTAAAAAACTCAGCGCTGTATTCGTAATTTAAAAATACGGATACAGCACTGTTTTTTATAAATTAATATTTAGATGACTGTTTATAAAATCTTTATGTAATGAAATTTATTCATAATAGTCGCACTTCTGGCATCTTGTTAAAGCGCTTTCATCTACATGCTTGTAAAAAAAGCCTGACCACTTGCAAATGCTGTATAAAATAGGCACTATTGACTTACCTTTTTCCGTGAGTGAATATTCTACTCTTGGCGGAATTTCGTCGTACGACTTTCTGCATACAATATCATCGGCAATAAGCTGTTTTAAAGTAGAAGCCAAAACAGCATCTGTAATATTGCACATTTCTTTTCTAATTTCGCTATAGCGCAAAGTATCCATAGCCGCCAAAACACATATAATTCTTGACTTCCATTTGCCGCCGAATATTTCAAGGCCATACTCCAGTGGGCAGCGAATATCTTCCTTTAATTTTTTCTGATACATAAAATAAGGCTCCTTTCACTGCCAATTATACAATACAACGCCTGCGCTTTAAAGTAACTATTAAATTTATAAGTAACACAAAACTAAAATTACAGAACTTTTTTATTTTCCGGTCCCGGTGTTGTTACAATAACTTTTTCAGGTGTAATAATTAAAGCACCCTTTGCAGTTGCGGCACCATGGAAAAGCTGGTCAGCCATTTTTTTTAAATATATCTACTACAGGGCCTTCTGTAACATACTCAGCTGTTCCCTTAACCTGATAGCCTTCTGATGTTTTCATGTCATAAGCAGAAACAGCAACTTTTCCGTTGTTTGCTTTTATATTGTTTAATGTAGTTTCTAAAAATACATCGCCTACAATAAGCTTTCCGTCATCTGTAACATCTTTAAAACCAACTGGAACAACATTAGGCTCGCCGTTTGCACATGTAGCCAAATCCCACATGTTAGTCTTTAAAACTTTAACAACATTTTCATTTATCATTATAAGTCCCCCTCGATTAGATTTAATTTTTAACACAATACTATTATATAATACCGCTTAAATAAGCCAATATATTAATGAATTTATTACTTACTAATAAATTTAATAGTATTAGCTCTACTTTCCGCAGGTTGTAAAAATACCACCTGTAATGTATCCTGTTTTTGAAAGGAAAGTGATTAAATATGAACACCTATGTAACAGGCGAAACAATAAAAAGCCTTAGGTCAAAATTGAATTTAACCCAAGCCCAGCTTGCCGAAAAATTAAATGTAAGTCACAAAACCATTTCCAAATGGGAAACCGGTAAAGGCCTTCCTGACATAACACTTATTGAGCCATTGGCAAAGGCTTTGCAAATTTCAGTACCTGAATTGTTTTCCGGCCAAAAAATTATAAACACAAACCGCTCAGCAAACATTTCACGTTCTTCTTTATATGTCTGCCCTGTATGCGGCAATATATTCCACTCAACAGGCAAAGCGCTTATTTCATGCTGTGGAATAACTCTCCCACCTCTCGAAATTGAAGAAGCAGACACAGAACACAGCATAGTATGCGAAAAAATAGACGGCGAACACTATATAACAATAAACCACGAAATGACAAAACAGCACTATATTTCTTTTATTGCCTATAGTACTTCAGACCGTTTTGAAATAGTAAAGCTTTATCCCGAAGGTACAGCTCATGCCCGTTTTATGCCACGCGGCCGCGGAATACTTTACTGGTACTGCAACAGGCATGGTTTGTTCAGTCAAAAGATATAAAAATATAATATTTACCAGTAAATATATTTCTGCATGTTATTAAAGCTTTTTGGATAAAACACATAAGACAATTTTTTTGAAAAACACTTTTATTTAAATATATAATTATATAACATCTTTTCCTCAATTCTAAAAAAACTAACTATGCTTATAGACAACAAAAGGCACAGTGAACACTGTGCCTTTTGTTATGTTTATTTATTGAGTATCTCCATAAACTCCTCACCTGTTATTGTTTCTTTTTCAAGAAGGTAAGAAGCCAACTCATGAAGCTTATCTATATTTTCACGGAGTATAGAAATTGCCTTTTCGTGGCCTGCCTTAACAGTTGCCACTACTTCTTTATCTATTAAAGACGATGTTTCAGCCGAGCATGCAAGGGAAGTATCTCCGCCCAGATACTGGTTATTTACTGTTTCCAGTGCCACCATATCAAACTCACGGCTCATACCATAACGTGTAATCATAGCTCTTGCAAGCTTTGTAGCCTGCTCTATATCGTTTGAAGCTCCTGTTGTTATGGTGTTGAATATAAGCTCCTCAGCAGAACGACCGCCTGTAAGGGTTGCAATTTTGTTTTGAGCTTCTTCTTTGCTCATAAGGTACTTTTCGCCTTCTTCTACCTGCATAGTGTAGCCTAAAGCGCCGGAAGTACGCGGTATAATAGTAATTTTTGTAACAGGCGCCGAATTGCTCTGTTTAGCTGCCACAAGTGCATGGCCAATCTCGTGATAAGCCACAACCTTCTTTTCGTAAGGCGATAAAACAGCGTTCTTTCTTTGGTATCCTGCTATTACTGTTTCAACGCTTTCTTCCAAGTCTTCCTGTTTAACAACATTTCTGCCCATTCTTACAGCTCTTAACGCCGCCTCATTTACAATATTGGCAAGCTCAGCACCAGAAGCGCCTGACGTAGCTCTTGCTATGGCGCCAAAGTCTATATTGCTGTCCATTTTAACATCTCTTGCATGTACTTTTAATATAGCCTCACGTCCGTTTAAGTCTGGCAGCTCAACAGGTATTCTTCTGTCAAAGCGTCCTGGTCTTAAAAGTGCTGGGTCAAGGCTTTCCGGTCTGTTGGTTGCGGCTAATATAACAACACCTTTTCTGCCGTCAAAGCCGTCCATTTCAGTAAGAAGCTGGTTTAATGTCTGTTCACGCTCGTCGTTGCCACCCATTCCGTTTCCGCTGTCACGTTTTTTACCTATAGTATCAATCTCGTCTATAAACACAATACATGGTGCCTTTTCATTAGCCTGTTTAAAAAGGTCACGTACCTTTGCTGCACCCATGCCCACAAACATTTCAACAAATTCAGAACCAGAAATAGAGAAAAACGGTACTTTGGCTTCACCAGCTACCGCTTTTGCCAAAAGTGTTTTACCTGTTCCCGGAGGTCCTACAAGAAGTGCTCCTTTAGGCAGTTTAGCGCCTATTTGAGCATATTTGTCCGGGTTATGCAGGAAATCAACTATTTCCGTAAGGGCATCTTTTGATTCTTCCTCTCCTGCCACATCATCAAATGTAACGCCTGTTTCGGTTTCGGCGTATATTTTGGCATTGGCCTTTCCAAATGTCATAGCTGGGCCGCCGCCCATTTTTTTCATCATCATTTTAGATATTAACTGGCCTATTCCTATAAATATGAATATAGGCAAAAGCCATGTAAGTATTACGCTTAAAAGAGAGCTATTTTGTTTTACTGTTTCAGAGCTATATTTAACATTATGGTCTGTAAGTCTTTGCATAAGGCCCTCGTCTGGGAAAGCACCTGTTTTATAGTAAGTTGTTTTTCCATCTTCATCAGTAGCTGAAAATACTAATTCCTGTTTTGTGGAGTCCATAACAACTTCTGTTACTTTGTTTTCATCAACCATTGTAATGAAATCGCTGTAACCTACTTCTTTAACTCTTGCCTCCATAACAGATGGGAAAAACAGAGCATTCAAAAGCATTACTGCCACAAGTATTATAAAATAATAGTATATAATGGATTTTTTGGGCCTGTTATCACCTTGGTTATTTTCAATCATTATTATCCGTCCTTTCTTAATTTAACAAGGCTTTTGCCTTGAGCATAATTAATTTTATAATAAAACTATATTAAGCACAATACCCAGCCCCATAAATTAACAGTAAATTTACATTTGTTTTTTTACTATTTTGTACTCATCATAGAGCTGATAATACGGACAATTATAAAAAGATGACGACATAAATTTTACCATTTCATCCTCATCAAGATTAACAAGGCATACATAATACCCACATTCTTCATCATAAAAATAATTCATACAGCTTTCGCAGTTAGTCTGTTTTTTCATAAATACCACCTTTAAAAAATACCCTCCGTTAAATGGAGGGCACAAAATTACATAATAGTTCTATTTTCAGTTAATACAGCGCTAAGAGGCCTGTCGAAGCTTTCAACAGGTATGCTGTCTGCAAGCTGAATATCAAAGCACACGCCAACAGTATTTTTTACATTATACTTTTGGGTGTAAGTATCGTAATATCCGCCGCCATATCCACATCTGTTTTTGTTAATGTCAAACATGCTTCCCGGCACTATCATAATAGAGTTATCATTTGGAATTACCTGCTTTTCAGGTCCAATTTCAGGCTCCATAACGCCTAAAGAAGAGCGTTTCATGCCGTTAAAAGATGTAATTTCAACAAAATACATAAACCTGTCTTTTTTGGCAACTGGCACAGCTACTCTTTTGCCGTCTTTCCACGCAAGATTTATAAAATCAGTTGTAATCACTTCCGAAGCCATGTCTATATAGCAAAAAACCCAGTCAGCTTTTTTGTATATGTCCAAAGCTAAAATTTTATCTGTTATAATACGGCTTTTTTCTTCTCTTTCTTCTTTTGACATCTGGCTTCTGCGTTTTAAAAAAGCCTTGCGCATTTCGTTTTTATCCAAAATCAAACACCGCCTGATTTATCCTGTTATTTGCCTAAGTCCGGCAAAAATAATACCTATAACCAAGTTAAAAGCACCTAATATAAAACTTACAATAAGCAGTACAATACAAAGCAGAATCAATTTTAAACCAAAGCTTTTATACCTTGGATACTGGCTTGTTAAAAGTATAATGGCTATTACAAAGCCTAAAAATACATTTACAAATGACAGAATTACAAAAAGTACTTTAAGCCACACATTTAAATCTTTTGTAAAATAATTCTCTGCCTGCCTGAAAAACTGCTCTGTGTCATTCTGACTGCTGGAATAATTTTGTGAGCTGCCGGAATTATTATACCCTCTGTTGTCGTCTATTATTTTAGACTCTTTTTCAACTGCCTCACCCAGTATCTCATCGCTATTAGGTGAAGAAGTATATCCACAACTTGGGCAGTTTCCTTTTGAGTCAAGTTTTCCGCCGCAAAATGGGCAATAGCTCATATATTTCACCTCCGAAAAAAGGAGTTATTTTGCTTTAAAAGAGCTCTTTAAAGGCACAATACGGTTAAACACAAGGGCGCCTTCTTTTGAGTCCTTAGTGTCAACACAATAATAACCATTACGCATAAACTGGAATTTATCCCCGCCTTTGGCGTCTTTAACAGAAGGCTCTACAAGACACTCCTTAACTACAAGGCTTTCTGGGTTCATAATCATTTCGCCGTCAGGGTCGTCAGGATTATCAAGCATCATATAATCATAAAGCCTTGCTTCGGCCTTAACTGCTGTATCGGCATTTACCCAGTGAAGTGTGCCTTTTACTTTTCTTCCGTCAAAGCCGGAACCGCTTCTTGTTTCAGGGTCGTATGTGCAGTGGATAGCTGTTATATTGCCGTCGCCGTCTTTGTCAATGCCTACGCATGTAACAAAGTAAGCACCTTTAAGCCTTACTTCTTTAAGAGGGGCCAAACGGAAGAATTTTTTAACAGGTACTTCCATAAAGTCCTCTCTTTCGATATATATTTCTTTAGAGAATGGAACACTTCTTGTGCCAAGCTCCGGATTTTCAGGATTGTTTTCCAATTCCATAAACTCTACCTGACCTTCCGGATAGTTGTCTATTATAACTTTAAGCGGGTCAAGAACAGCCATAACAACATTAGCTTTTGCTTTAAGGTCATCTCTTATGCAGTAGTCAAGAAGTGAGCTGTCTACACGGCTATTGGCTTTACTTACACCTATCTTCTCACAGAATGTTCGTATAGCCTCTGGAGTGTAGCCCCTTCTTCTAAGGCCGGAAATTGTCGGCATACGTGGGTCGTCCCAGCCGTCTACAAGTCCGTTTTCCACAAGGGCACGGAGCTTTCTTTTGCTCATTACAGTATTTGTCATGCCTAAACGGGCAAACTCTATCTGTCTTGGTTTTGCTTTAAGTCCGCAGTTTTCAACTACCCAGTCATAAAGCGGTCTGTGGTCTTCAAACTCCATTGTACATATAGAATGAGTTATACCCTCAATAACGTCCTCCAAAGGATGTGCAAAGTCGTACATAGGGTATATGCACCACTTATCACCTGTTCTGTGGTGTGACGCATGGGCTATACGGTATATAACCGGGTCACGCATGTTAATGTTAGGAGATGCCATATCTATTTTAGCTCTTAAAGTATGGCTTCCGTCCTCAAACTCACCGTTTTTCATTCTTTCAAAAAGGTCAAGGTTTTCCTCAACTGTTCTATCTCTGTAAGGGCTGTTTTTACCTGGCTCGCTGAGGGTTCCTCTGTACTGGCGCATTTCTTCTGCTGAAAGGTCGCATACAAAGGCTTTACCTTCTTTAATAAGCTTAACAGCTACATCATAAAAAGTATCAAAATATGATGAAGCAAAACGCACTTCACCCTCCCAGTTAAAGCCAAGCCACTTAACGTCTTCTTCTATTGCCTCTACATACTCGTTGTCTTCTTTTGTAGGGTTTGTGTCATCAAAACGCAGATTGCACTTTCCACCATAAAGCTTAGCAAGACCAAAGTTAAGGCATATGCTTTTAGCATGGCCTATATGCAAATAGCCGTTAGGCTCTGGTGGGAAGCGTGTGTAAAGCTTATTAAGCTCTCCCTTTAAATCTTCCTGTATATAACTGTGAATAAAATTTCCCGTTGAACCAAGCTCGCCGGAAACTTTCTTAATATCTTCAGACATATAAATTACCTCCAGTAAGAAATACAAACTTCACCTTAATACATTATTTTACTATATCCCAAAAACTTCGTCAAACTCAATTATTCAAGTTATTTATGTATTCTTTAGAAACAACAACTTTTCCTTCTGAGTCCAACATAATTACCGCCACTAAATGTTAAAGCATAATATTTTCTTTAAACCACTGAATAAAATGACTGTCTACAATTTCAACACCGCTGTGGTTTAAGTGTGCATCATCGCGGAAATTCTCGTTTGTAAGCATATCTTTTTTCTCGTTTTCTATATTGTAATCAATGTACGGCACACCGTTTTGGGCCGTCATAGCCGCCACAGCATTATGCACTAAATCATAATTTTTAATATAGTCCATAGAAACATTGGCAACTGGCGCAGTTACAAATACAAGCTGTATATTTTCATCTTTGCAGAGCTTAACTATTTTTTCAATGTACTTTCTTTGAGTGGAATTTATTTCAAAATCCTTGCCGTCAAAATTTCTGAACTGGTTTGTTGTGTCATACTCCGTTGAAATCATAAGCTGGTTAGAGTACACATATCCCTTTGAGCGGTAGTACTCCTCACCCTGCTGAACTTCGCCCTGTTTTTTGGTTACGCCGTATTTATTTTCAATATCCTTTTCCATTTGACTGCCTTCATAAGCAAAATAGCTCTGCTGATAGCGTATAGGCAAAAGATAATATTTAACCTTGTCCGCAAGAGGAAACACATTTTTAATGTACTCGTTTTTTATATCCTCGCTTTTAAGTACTTCAAAAAACGAATTTGCCTGCTGCAAATCAAACTTATCATCAAGCACATCCCAGTAAACTTCCATAACTACGTACTGTGGGTGCTGTGTTTTAAGTATCTCTTTAAGCTCGTAATAAGTTGTATCTGGATGCTGCAAAGGCGTTCCCATTTGAAAGCTGTTTAAATTAAGTCCGCTGTCTATTATCTCCGGGTCAAATGTACAGTATGAGTGTGATGAGCCTACAAAAACCATATCAAGGCTGTTTTCCTCAAGAGCGTAAAAATCGTCAAACCTCTGTTTTGTAAATGCGTTAATTACGTTTTTATCTGCCGCTGATTTATAAAGCGAACCAAAATAGAAAAACACAGGTACAACTATAATTATAACCGTAAGTATTTTTATAAGACATAAAATATTGTTTTTTCTGACTGCTTTTCTTCTGTCAGAACTGGAAGTATATGAACTCTCCTGCATTGTAGAATACCCCCGCTGTTAATATAAATAAAAATATAAATGCGTAATATAAAACTTCTGCCACAAAGCCTTTTTTACGTACAAAGCCGCTTATATCGTGTCCTGCAAGACCTTCGGATATAAATAATACCAAAACAGCTATAAACACCACTTTAAGCTCGTAAAGGCTCATACCAAGGCTGGTTATCATTTCGTATAAATACTGAATTGTATTCCATTTTCTGAAATCCCAGAATATATGAGAGAATATATATGATGCATCTGAAATAGAGTTTGCCCTGAAAAGTATAAAGGCAAACATTACAAAACCAAATGTTATAAAAGGCGATAATATTGCTATAGCTTTATCTGCTGGTTTATATGTGCCGTAAAGGTCTTTTATTTTTCTGTATTCCGTTCTTAACATATCCTCTACAACCATATAAATACCATGGAGAGCGCCCCACAGTACAAATGTATACGCTGCACCATGCCAAAGACCGCTTACAAGGAATGTAATAAAAAGGTTCCTGTATTTAACAAATCTGCCTTTGCGGTTACCGCCAAGGGGTATATAAATATAGTCCATAAACCAAGTGGAAAGAGAAATATGCCATCTTCTCCAGTACTCTCTAAGGCTCTTTGAGCCATAAGGCCTATCGAAGTTTACCATAAGCCTAAAACCAAGCACTTTTGCAGCACCTCTTGCTATATCCGAATAACCGCTGAAATCGCAGTAAATCTGTATTGTAAACATAAAAGCTGCAAGTATATAATAAAGTCCGCCATAAGACTGGGCATTATTGAATATTGTATTTACACCAATAGCAAGCCTGTCTGCAATAACAACCTTTTTAAAAAATCCAGTTGCCATCATTTCAAGGCCTATAAGCACATTTCTCATTCTAAATTTATTTTTGGTGTTAAACTGCTTTATAAGGTTTTTGCTTCTTTCAATAGGCCCTGCCACAAGCTGAGGGAAAAAAGTTATAAAAAGCGAAAACTTAACATAACTTTTAGATGGTTTAAGCTCTCCCCTGTAAACATCTATTGTATAAGCTGCCGCCTGAAATGTATAAAATGAAATACCCATAGGCAAAACAATATCCGGCGGAGTAATATATAAACCGCTGTTAAATACAGCTAAAATGCCGTTTAATGTTGTGCAGGCAAAATCCATGTACTTAAATACAAAAAGCAGACCGAAATTAATAACCATGCACAAAGCCAAATAAATCTTTTTCCGTTTAGTGTTTTGCGCTGTGTATATTAAATATGCCCCCACAAAGTTTATAAAAGTAATAAAAACTATTATAACTATAAGCTTAGGATTCCAGCACATATAAAATATATAGCTTCCGGCAAGAAGCATATATATTCCCGCTTTATACGGCAGTATGTAGTAAAGGCATGCTGTAATTATAAAAAATATAATAAAATTAAGGCTGTTAAAAAGCATTTTTATTCTCCCTAAAAATTTATTAACTTGATGATACTATATAAATTGTTGTATTACAATAAAAAAAACGGTACAATGTTAAAGGGTGATATATATGACTGCTTTAACTGTTGAAAGTATAAAAGAATTTATGCATCTGCTTTTTAAAAGCAGTGAGTTTAATAACTATCTTGTTCATAAAGCAATGGCAACAACATTTACTACATTTGAAATATCAGGAGATTTAAACCCTGATTTTTTTGATGATGATAACCAGCCTGAGCGCAAATACTGCACATGGGAAGAAATACGGCCTTATGTTTTTTCAGTTATAAAAGGCTCAAAGCTTCCTAAAAGCATGAAAATAGTTCTTGCGGCGCCTTTAGCTCTAACAGAAAGCCTCAGTAGTAATGCCTCCGTGCTTTTTATAAACATTATTTATGAAAATGGCGTTTTAAACATAATTACAGGCTCTTCTGTTAAAAGCTTTACACTTGATAAAAGCCATGATTTTATTTGGGACGAATATGTTGAGGAATTTATTAAAAACAACGGCATAACTATAAAACAAGATTCATAATGCAATTGAGCCGCGTTTAAATACTAATTTAACGCGGTTTTTTATTGTCTTTGCCTGCAAAGGGCAATACATTTTTCAAGCCATTGGCACTGAGCCTTTTCCCTTGCCACAGCGCCTAAAAACACCATATAATCGCAAAACCTTTCTTCGTCTTTTGGCGGAGAAGGCTCAAACTTTTTGGAAATTTCACCTAACTCCTTTAGCCTTTCTTTATGCTGTTTAAGCATATCATTTAAAAGCGAAAGCCTTTCTTTAGGTTCCATTGAGCCCGAAAAATACAGCTGAAGCCTAAACTCATCTTTAGGTATTGTTTTTATTTTCTGCCGCTTGTTTACCCATTTTATAAACTCATCACGGCCGCTTTGTGTTATGGAATACACTTTCTTTTCAAGTACATTGCCCGTAATTTCAATTTTATATTCCACAAGGCCGTTTTCGGTTAAGGCCTTAAGCTCGGGATAAATCTGGCTATGCTTAGCGTTCCAAAATTCAAAAAGAGTTGTTTCAAACTCCTTTTTAAGCTCATAGCCTGTCATGCTTTTTTTATTTAAAAGCCCCAATATGGCGTACTTTAATGTTCCCACTGTACTCACCTCCACATAAACACATATGGTTTTTTACGGGTAAAGTATAGCATAAACTTATTTTTTTAGCCATACAAAAGGCTATTAATAATTATTAAATTCCTTTAAACACGCCTTCTGCATGAATGTATTATATGTATAATAAAACATGTAAATATTGACATGTTTTTATTTTGGTGATAGCATATTTAATGCAGTTTTAAAATCGGTAACATTGTTTGGAAAGGGGTATATTTTTAAATGGAAAAAGCAAAACGCTATGTAATTTTTATTATCGGTCTTTTTATTAACTCTCTTGGTGTAAGCCTTATTACAAAAGCTGATTTAGGCACATCACCTATTTCGTCAATACCTTATGTTTTAAGCCTTAATTTTCCTTTAAGTCTTGGACAATTTACAGTTATATTCTCTCTTTTATTAATACTTTTGCAGTTTATACTGTTAAGAAAGGATTTTAATCCTGAGCATTTGCTTCAAATACCTGTTTCATTTCCTTTTGGTTATTTTATAGATTTATGCATGTCCCTTTTAAGTTTTGTAAACCCAGAATTTTACGTCGCTAAAATATTTTACCTGTTAATAGGCTGTATAGTTTTAGGCATAGGCGTTTATACCGAGGTTTTGGCCAATGTTGTTATGCTTCCCGGCGAATCCTTTGTAAGAGCTGTTGTATACTGCATTAAATCTGAGTTTGGTGTTTCAAAGGTTGCCTTTGACGTTTCTATGACAGTAATTGCCGCGGCTATATCAATTATTCTTTCCCACTCTTTATACGGTGTAAGAGAAGGCACAATAGTAGCCGCCATACTTGTAGGCTTTATAGCAAGGCTAATGGGAAAACACTGTGGTTTTATAAAAGATAAAATTTTTTCAGCGTCTTAAAAGGCGCTTTTTTAATGCTACAAATTTGTTAGCACTCTTTTATTGTGAGTGCTAATTTTTTCTTGACTTTTATATCCTTAGTGATAAAATATCAATAAACAGACTGTAACTATATTGTAGGAGGTAATAAACATGGCTCAGGAAAAGGGCAATTTATCAATTAACAGTGAAAACTTTTTACCTATTATAAAAAAATGGCTTTATACAGACAAAGATATATTTGTAAGAGAGCTTGTATCAAACGGCTGTGATGCTGTTACAAAATTTAAAAAACTTGTTTCAATGGGTGAGGCCGAAGCAAATGAAAACGAGGAATATGCTATCCATGTAGATGTAAACGAGAAAGAAAAAACAATTACCGTTTCCGATAACGGTATTGGAATGACAGCTGACGAGATTAAAAAATACATCAATCAGATAGCTTTTTCAGGCGCCAGCGATTTTATGGCTAAATATAGCGAAAAAACAGCAGAAGAAAACGACATTATAGGCCATTTCGGTCTTGGTTTTTACTCAGCATTTATGGTAGCAGACAAAGTTGTAATTGATACACTTTCCTACGCTCCAGGCGCTGAAAGCGCAAAATGGATTTCTGACGGCGGCATTGATTACGAAATTACAGACGGCACAAGACAGACAAGAGGCACAACAATAACCCTTTATATAGGTGAAGACGGAAAAGAGTTCCTTGACTATTCTCTTATGTACAAAACATTAAGAAAATACTGCTCATTTATGCCTGTTGAAATTTTCTTTAATTTTGAGAGAGAAAAAACAGAAGAAGAAATAAAGGCAGAAGCCGAGGAAATGGCAAAAAAAGCTGCTGAAAATACTGAAAAAACTGAAAATGCAGAAAATTCTGCTGAAACAAAAGCGGAAGAAAAAGAAGAAACAAAACCACTTCCTATTAACGACACAACACCGCTTTGGCTTAAAAATCCAAAAGATTTAACAGATGATGACTACAAAGAGTTCTATCATAAAGTATTTAACGATATGTCAGACCCTCTTTTCTGGATACATCTTAACATGGACTATCCGTTTAACCTTAAAGGCATACTCTACTTCCCTAAGCTTTTAAGCGATGTAGATGTACTGGAAGGCGAAATTAAACTTTATTCAAATCAGGTTTATATTGCCGATAACATAAAAGAAGTTGTTCCGGAATTTCTTCTTTTATTAAAAGGCGTTATGGACTGCCCGGATTTGCCGCTTAATGTTTCAAGAAGTGCACTGCAAAACGACGGATATGCTTCTAAAATGAGCAATTATATTGCTAAAAAAGTGGCTGACAAGCTTAACAGCATATTTAAAAACGACCGTGAAAGCTACGAAAAATTCTGGGACGACATCAGCCTTTTCATTAAATACGGCTGTATGAAAGAAGAAAAATTCTACGACAAAATCAAAGAATCCCTTATATACAAAACAACAAACGGTGTTTACAAAACACTTGAGCAGTACCTTGAAGACAACAAGGACAAGCACGAAAACAAGGTATTTTATGCAACTGACGAAAAAGAACAGATACAGTATATTAACATGTTTAAAGAGCAAGGCATGGAAGCTCTTATACTTTCATCACGAATAGACCTTAACTTTATATCTTTCCTTGAATATAAGTTAAGCGGCAAACCTTCATTTGAAAGAATTGACGCCGATATTGCAGACACTTTAAAAGATGACAGCGCAAAAGAGGACAAAACTCTTTCAGAAGAAATGCAGAATCTTTTTAGAGGAACACTTAATAACAAAGAACTTAGCGTTAAAGCCGAAGGCTTAAAAACACCTGATGTTGCGGGTATGATGCTTATCAGTGAGCGCTCCCGCCGTATGCTGGATATGATGGAAGCATACAAAGGCCAGCCTGAGCTTCTTAAGATGTTTGGTGATGTTAAACCAGAATACACACTTGTGCTTAACACTAACAACAGCCTTGTTAAAAAGCTTATGGAAATAAAAGCTGTTCCGGAAAAGAAAGAATATTCAGACCTTGTTTGCCAGCAGATTTACGATTTAGCTATGATGAGCCAGAAAGCTCTCTCTCCTGAGGAAACAGCTAAATTCATAGAGCGCAGCAACAAAATAATGGAAAAAATGCTTGAAAAATAATAAATAAATTATTAATTCACCGCTTTGGGCAGCAAAACCTAAGGCGGTGTTTTTTGTTGTGTCATTTTAAAGTCATTTGCGTAATATTATAAATTAAACAAATTATTATACAGGTGATTAAATTGATTACACAAGCAGCAGTGCGTTTAAAGAGCAAAACAGCATTTCTGTTCTGCCGGCAGAACGCCATTTATATCTCTTATGCCGTAAACAATGCCCCTTCAGAGCCAATGGTAATGCAGGGTGATGTTTATCCGGGCTTTAATATATGCCCTGAAAAAGACGGATACCTTATATTTTTTAAGCAGTCAAGCGGCGGCGGAAATGTTATACGCCTTACAGACGGCGGTATATCCCGTCCGGTTTTAGACAAAACAATACTAAATGTATCAACTGGCAGCACATTTATATTTAATGCCGACAAAAACACAATACTTTATTCCTCATCCGACGGATATATACACTCTCTTACAAGCAGAAAACCAATATTGGCCATGGGAAATGCCGCTTACCTTAAAACTATGTTTTTAGGCGGCAAAAGCTATATATTATACGAGAAAAACGGTGTTTTGTATTTATACATTACCGAAAGCGGCGCTTCTTACGAGCTTTATAAAAATGCCGAAAGCCTTTTCGACTTTTCTTTATGTCAAACAGGCAGAACAGTTCATATAGCATTGCTAGTTAAAAACGGTGCATCTTTTGAGGTTTTATACCAAGCTATATCACCAGATGGTGCAAGCGGGTCAAACGCCATTATAAAAACTTCATCGGCTCAAAATGTTTTTGTTTTTCCTTATAACGGTGGAGCTAGGGTTTTTGTATCAGGCGATAGCGGCAAAGTATTCTACAGAACAACGGAAAGCGGCAAAATAAGTTTTACACCTCTTGAAAATATGGAGCTTAAAAGCACTGCTAAAATGCGGTATTTTATGCCTTATAATTCCCAAGACGCTTTTTCCGATGCTTTATGCCTAAAAGATGGCACAATTATAATGCCTTCTGCACCTAAAGCTGATATTAAAAACAGAACGCAAAGACAGACACGCAACACAGAAGATTTTTACAAAAAGTCAATGGCAGAAAAAGACCGCATTATATCACAGCTTAACCAAAGGCTTAATCAGCTTCAAATGTCATCTAACCAAACAATTGCTGATTTAAGAGAAAGCCTTAAGTTTCAGGAGGAGCAGAACACCAATCTTTTAAACAGTCTATCCAAAACTCAGTACAGCCAAGAAGAAAATTCTCTAATCCAGCAGGATGCACCGCAGGAAACACTTCAGGAAAACACAAACCTGCCTTCGGTATATTTAGCCAATACTCAAAACGACTTATCCCAAGAGGAATAAATAATAAACCGGCGTTTTTAGCAGCAGAGCAAAACGCCGGTTTTTATAATACAAAAAAACAGGCGCCTTACTAAAGCGCCTGTCATAAAGCCGCATATAACGGCGCCGCTTGCCGATTTTTCCGGCAGCGGCTAACGGAAACTACATCTGATAAAAATTTCTTATGTCTTTAATTATGCCTCGCACATATTGCAGCCGCAGTTGTTGTTTGAGTTATTGTTTGAGCAGCAGCAAAGAAGAAGAATAAGTATTATAACCCATGAGCAGTCATTATCTGTATTAGCTCCGCCTACACTTCCGCAGCCACAGCCACATCCGTAGCCTCCTAAAAGAGCAATAAGAATAATTACCCATAAAAAGTTATTTCCTCCGAAACCGTTCATGCTTTATTTCCTCCATTTTTTATCTTTTACAAAACTAAGTATATGCCGCCTGCTTGTACCCTTTTACTGAAAAATAAAAAAATTTCAAATAAATATTTATATTAGTTAGTACACGCTTTCACCAAAAAGCCTAAGCTCCATAAAATGATATAGACAACATAACATTTGGAGCACCTTAAATGGACAGAGCAAGAAGCGTTATACACTCTTATCCTCCCCAAGGCATAACGGGCCGGGGCATAGGCATAGCTATTCTTGACACAGGCATAAGCCCCCTTGAGGACTTTACTTACCCTCAAAACCGTATTGTGGCCTTTAAGGATTTTGTAAACGAAATAACAACGCCCTATGACGATAACGGCCATGGAACACATGTAGCAGGCATTTCTTCTTCAAACGGCATACTCTCAGACGGGCTTTTCAGCGGCATAGCACCCCAGAGCAATATAATTTCACTTAAAATACTTGATGAAGCCGGCCACGGCGCCTCTATTTGGGCACTTGAAGCCGTTAAGTGGATTCATTTAAACCATAAAAAATACAACATACGTGTTGTAAACATGTCAATAGGCACTAACGACAGTGTAATATCCTCAGCCCTTTTAAACGCTGTACGCGGACTTTACGAAGCCAAAATAACTGTTGTAGCTGCTGCCGGAAATGAAAACCATTTCCGAGTATCCTCCCCCGGCATAAGCCCTTATGTTATAACCGCCGGTGCTATGGAGGACAAAACACGGTTTAAATTTAAAACCGGGCGTTCAATGTATTATAAACCGGATATATTCGCACCATCAGAAAACATTATAAGCTGTCGTTCCAAAAACTTCTCATTTGCTGCCGCAAATAGAGGCAGCGAAAGAATATATAATGAAAATTACATTTCAATGAGCGGCACATCTATGGCAACACCTATGATAAGCGGCGCAGCGGCGCTTTTATATCAATATAACCCTGCTTTTACACCAAGAGATGTAAAAAAAATTTTAAACTCAGTTTCAGCATCTAACGACTATGTGCTTAATATAGAAAAAGTTTTTAAAAGCCTAAAATAAATCGCATTATTTTGTAATACTCAAAATATAATCTAATTAAAAACAGGAGGTTTAAGCATGGCCTCATCAAACTTAAACGATGTTTTTCAATTTTTAAATACCATAAACCCTATAGTAAGCGATATTTCAAAAGCTGGTGAAACGGTTAAAAAAAGCTTTGATACAAACTATATGCAGAGAATATACGACGCCGCTAAAAGCGAAAGAGAAAAAGTAAAAAAACACCCTTCAAGAGAAGTTACACTTTTAAGAGCATTTAAAAACTATGCAGATTACAATACAGCTTCAAGAATAGACAGTATGATAGAAACAATTAATATTATACAAACAATAATGAGCATACAGCATTCTGCCGCTTTAAACCAAAGACCGGCCATTGAAAGCGCTTCAAAAGATGGCAAAACACCCTCAGCACAAAACAACCGCTTTGCCGAAATTACAAGTATGCTTATGGCTCTTAGCCTTATTAACAAAAAATAATACGGCGGCTTTTTGCCAATACAAAAAATAAGGGACACTGAAAAACAGATGTCCCTTAAAATTTGCGGTATTTTATTTTAAGTTTTCCGGGTTAAGGCATAAAAGCTCAGGAAGAACAAACCTTCCGTCTTTTCTTATAAGCACATTGTCGAAATAAATTTCTCCTCCGCCGTATTCTGGAGTCTGTATAAGCACTAAATCCCAATGGATTGCAGATGAATTGCCGTTTGGTGCATCGTCATAACATTCTCCCGGTGTAAAGTGTATGCTTCCCATTATTTTTTCGTCAAAAAGTATATTGTTCATAGGCTTTGTAATGTAAGGATTAACGCCTATTGCAAATTCTCCTACGTATCTTGCGCCTTCGTCAGTATCGAATATTTTGTTTATTCTTTCGCTGTCATTAGCTTCGGCCTTTATTATTTTGCCGTCTTTAAATGTAAGGCTTACATTTTCATAGGTAAAAGAATTATATTCGCTTGGTGTGTTATAAGTTATTGTGCCGTTTACACTTTCCCTTACAGGTGCGGTATAAACCTCTCCGTCTGGTATATTGCATTCTCCGGCGCATTTAACAGCCGGTATGCCCTTTATTGAAAAGCTTAAATCTGTGTTTTTGCCAGTTATTCTTACTTTGTCTGTTCTTTCCATAAGGTTTTTAAGGCTGTCCATAGCGTCATTCATTTTGCCGTAGTCAAGATTGCATACATCATAAAAATAATCCTCAAATGCCTCAAGGCTCATTTTGGCCGACTGCGCCATAGAATAAGTCGGGTATCTTAAAACAACCCATTTAGTATGCGGAACACGTATATTATTTACGGGACGTGTAAAATTGGTTGAATACATTTTGATTTTCTCTTCCGGAACATCAGAAAGCTCTGCAATATTATCATCGCCTCTAATGCCTATATATGCCTGCATACCCTTCATTCTTTGGCATTCAATATCTGCCATAAATTTTATCTGTTCTTCAGTAGCGCCCATTAAAAGCTCTCTTTCAACAGATGAATCCTTTATTTCAACAAAAGGCTTTGCTCCGGCTTTATAAATTTCTTTAATTACAGCCTTTACAAAAGGCAATGCGTTATGCCCCACACAGCTAATCATTACGTTTTCCCCTGGCTGAACACGGCATGAGTATTTTACTATATTTTCAGCAAGCTGCTCAGTTCTTTTATCCATACTGCGCCTCCAATTAAAAATTTATTTTTATTTATTATACCTGATTAAATAATTATAAGTCATTTTTATATATTTTACCCTTTAAGCACATATATGTCAAAATACAGAAAATAATAAAATATTATGTATAAAATTTAACATATATTTTATTAAATCTATATTGAAAAAATATATTATACATCTTATCATTTAAGCATAAACATTATATATCTAAACCATAAAAAGGCAGGCGTTTTAATTGGCTGAGCTTCACTTATTTAATTACAGCAAAAACCAAACCAATGTAAGCTTAAGCGTTATTATGTCTTTTATTGAGCCGTTTTAAACATAAGTGTGTTTAAAGCGGCCTTTTTTTATTTTAAATATCAGGAGGGAAACGTACAATGCTTAAAATCAAAAAGTCCCACAGGAATAAAGATGAATGGATAGTGTATAACCCCGATAATTTTGAGCTGCACACCCACTGCCGCAGTATGCGCATAGCCGTTGTTATACGCAATAACGTGCTTAAACACCAAATGCCGCGCTCTACGGATATACGGCTCCTTACAAGCCACCTGAGACTTACCAAAAACAAGCAGTACCGCCGAATGATAGAAAACAGGATACATGAAATAATGGCAGTATAACTGATTTTTTAGTTTAATTCCGTATTTGTTTTTAAAAGCAAAGTCTTATTGATTTAAGCTAACAAAAGTTATATAATATTTTACATAAAACAATTAGCTTGAATTTGTTGTAACAAATTGTAAAATGTTATAAAACTTATAAAAACAGGAGGAATTTAAAATGATAATTGCCGTTACTACAGAGGGCGAAAACATATTCCAGCACTTTGGAAAATCCCCTCAGTTTACATTATTTGAAACAGAGGACTCAAGAATTAAAAGCGAAAAAGTAATTGATACATCAGACAGCGGCCACAGCGCCCTTATAGATGTACTTAAATCAAATTCCGTTGAGGTTCTTATCTGCGGCGGAATTGGCGGAGGAGCTGTAAATGGCCTTACTGCTGCAGGAATAGAAGTTGTAGCAGGTGTTTCAGGCTCTGTTAAAGATGCTGTTATTAAATATTTAAGTGGTGAAAAATTAGGCTCAGGTCAGCCTACATGTGACCACCACCATGACCATGAAGGTGAACACCATTGTGGAGAGCATACATGCCACTAAGAGTAATATTTAAGTACATATTAAAAACTAAATTTGATTAAATCAAAACGGCGTCTATTATAATAGGCGCCGTTTTTAATAAGTTTTAAATAAGCTATAATAAAATTATAAAAAAGCTATTTATATTTGCTATCTTTATTTTTCTACTGTAACATTTGCAACTGTTTCATGCCCCTCTCTGTCAAGAGCATAAAATGTATACTCACCATATGTATGGACTATAAAAGTACACTCATTATTTTTATTAACAGTAAATGCTTTTCCTGCCCTGCCATACATAAAATCCTTTGCCTCATGCTTTCCGTCTAAATACCTTAAATACATAGTATCATTATTTATATCAGTAGCTGTTACTTTTAAATACTGCACTCCGTCACTTTCGTAAATTTCAAATTCAAACTTTGTAGGCTCCTCCTCAATAAGTGCCTCAGGCGGTATATTAAATTCTTCGTGCTTAAGCAAAGAAGTATCATAATTAAAAGCTGCACCTGCATTAAGCATTCCGCCAGTAGAAACTTTATCTGTAAGAGTATCCATAGGTGTAACTGTGTTAAGTACCATTTGTTTTACATCTTTTAAATTTATGTCTTCATAATATGAATACAAAAGAGCGCATACGGCAGAAACCATAGGAGCCGCCATTGATGTACCTGTCATATACCCATATGAGTTATTGGCTGTTGTGCTTACTATTTGACTACCCGGTGCTGCTAAATGCACTGATGAAGCGCCATAGTTGGATGTAGGGTCTAATTTTCCGTCAGCGCGTATATTGGCAACGGATATAACGTTTTCCAAATCATAAGATGCTGGATAATGAGGTGTAGCGTCGTTATTTTCACCTATTTCGCTGTTGCCTGCCGCCACAACAAATAGCATGTTTGACTTAGCCATGGTTTTATATAAAGCCACATCATTTTCCGGTGTACTTAAACTTAAATTACATATAACAGCACCATTATTTTCGGCGTACTTAATAGCTTCTATTATGGAAGCCGTTGTACCTTCTCCATTAGGTCCGCCAAGGGCTTTTAAAGGCATTATTTTCACATTGGCATTAGAAGCTATGCCAGCTATTCCTGTTTGGTTATTCCTAACAGCACTTATTGTGCCTGCACAGTGTGTGCCGTGGTTTTCGTCTTTTTCAGGAACAATATTGGCATTATTATTATAAAAATTATAGCCGTAAATGTCGTCTACATATCCGTTATTATCATCATCAATGCCGTTTGACGCTATTTCATCAGTATTAATCCAAAAAGCTCCGCTTAAGTCATCATGGTAAATATCAACACCTGTATCAATTAACGCAATAACAGCCTGACGTCCACCATTATATGTATTCCAAACAGGGTCAATATTTATATCAACACCGGGTACGGAATTTAATATTGTAGTTTTTTGAGCAAGAGGCACCATAAATCCTATTTCTGGCACTTCTATAGCCTTTGTTTCTCTTACGAGAAAAGAACCGTCATTTTCCAAAGCCCATTGTTTAAAATAAAGCTCATCATTTACAGTATACCCTGTATTTTCGTATGTATAGTTAGGCTGAACAACATCAACCGTTTCGTCGTTAATTAAATCTGAAATTCCTTCTTCAAGCTCCGACTTATTATCGTATGTTTTCACTTCAATACTGCCGTCTTTATAAAGTACCAAGGCTTCATTATTGGTGTAACTGTCAATACCTGTTTGGATATATTCCGTTTTTTCAGTAAAGCCAACATCAGTTCCTCTTTGGCCCAAGTTTTCGGCCTGTATAACGCATACAGTATTAATTATTAATATTGCTGATAATACAGATGCTGTTATTTTATTAGTCAAAACATCACTTCCTTTATATTTATAATTTTTTATACATTAAGAATAACATAAAAATATGAATATTTTACGAATTTAAGATAAAATTAACATTTCAATTTTGTTACTTTTTTGAATTTAACATTTTTAGATTTTTTTGTTGACAAACAATATTGTATGTGTTATTATATCACTTGCGTTAAGAAATCTTTACTATGCGCCTTTAGCTCAGTTGGTAGAGCAGGTGACTCTTAATCACAAGGTCCAGGGTTCGAGTCCCTGAAGGCGCACTACTATTTACGAGTTAAAAAGCGGTATTTTGTGTGCTCGCTCACATGGGGTACCGTTTTTATTTTTAATATATCTGGGAATGAGACTCTCCCTTGGTATTTACCTAAACCGCTTATTTAAGCTGATGGCTTCTGCTTTTGTGCAGGAGTTACCAGCTTTTTTTGTGCCCTGCATACAGAAAAACACTACTATTTAATAAACGGAGGTTTTAAAAAATGTTAACAAGTCTTGGTCTGCTCTTTTTATTCGGTATGTTTATGGGTCGGATTTTCAGAAAAATAAATCTTCCGCCTCTTACAGGAATGATAATAGCCGGCATAGTTTTAGGCCCATGTGTGCTTAACCTGTTAAGCGATACAATGCTTGAAATTTCTGCGGATTTAAGAAAAACTGCTCTTATTATAATACTTGCCAGAGCGGGTTTATCCCTTGATTTAAAATCACTTAAAAAAGTCGGCCGCCCGGCAGTTATGATGTGCTTTGTGCCGGCAATGTTTGAAATGGCAGGCTGTATAATAATAGCACCATATATTTTAGGTATAAGCCGCATTGAGGCTGCTGTTGCGGGAGCTGTAATAGCCGCCGTATCCCCTGCTGTTGTTGTGCCGCGTATGCTTAAGCTTATGGAAACAAAGTACGGCACTGAAAAAGGCATACCACAGATGATAATGGCCGCCGCATCGGTAGATGATGTATTTGTTATTGTATTTTTTACCGCATTTACATCTTTGGCACAAGGCGGCAGTGTATCTGCCGCAAGCTTTATACAGATTCCTGTTTCAATAGTTTTAGGCATTGCTTTAGGCATAGTATGCGGCTTTATACTTAATAAGTTCTTCAATATTATAAGCACATCAGATACTTCTAAAGTTATTATACTTCTAAGCATTTCTTACATGCTTACGGCACTTGAAACAGCACTTGAAGGCATAGTACCTATTGCCTCTCTTTTATCAATTATGGCTATGGGCGCTGTATTGCTTAAACTTAATGCCGAAACAGCGCAAAACATAGCTTCTAGGTTTGCTCAGCTTTGGGTAGCGGCGGAAATATTGTTATTTACATTAGTAGGCGCCGCTGTTGATATACGCTACGCTGCTTCGTCATTTGTAGGCGCTGTATGTGTTATAGCATTTGCTATGGTATTCCGCATGGCCGGTGTACAGGTATGTTTATTTAAAACTATACTGAACAAAAACGAAAGATTATTTGCCGCTTTTTCATATATGCCAAAGGCAACTGTTCAGGCTGCTATAGGCTCGGTACCTCTTGCTATGGGTCTTGCCTGCGGCGAAACAGTGCTTACCCTTGCTGTTTGGGCAATATTTATAACAGCCCCTGTTGGTGCGGCATTAATTGACTTAACGTATAAAAAACTGCTTTCCAAAGAAACTGCTTAAAGCTTAATAACGTGAAAATACTCCTGTGGGGTAACAGGAGTATTTTCTTTTCCTTGGGGAAGGATGGTATTATGAATTGCTTTTTAGGGGTTTATTTCTTATTGGGGGTTGTAAGAACTTTTTGTTTCTTACAAGTTATATTATGCAATAGAATTGTTAATCTAATATATACAATCTGTGAACAATTTGTGAATTTGTTATTATTACAAAATACACTGCAAAAACGTATAAAACATTAAAAAAACACTTGAAAAAAGTATTGACATTAAAAATATGGTGGCTATAATATTAACTACAATGTTAGAAAGCTAACATTATAGACTTGCTTTTATTTATTCTGTTATTTTATTACTGAAAGGTCTGGTTACATGGAAAAGAAAAAAGAAGTAGGCCTTGCCATAAAAGAGCTGGGCAACCTACTTAAGCGCTATACATTCGGTTCACTTAAGCCAGCAAGCGACGTTACAATGATGCAGGGCTGGATAATAGGCTTTTTGTGCAGTAATTCCGACAGGGATATGTTCCAAAAAGACATTGAACAGCGTTTTGAAATACGCCGTTCTACAGCTACATCCATGCTTCAGCTTATGGAAAAAAACGGGTATATAACCCGGCACAGTGTAGATTACGACGCAAGGCTTAAAAAAATATGCATTACCGAAAAAGCCAAACTTCTTCATAAATCAATACTTGACAGAATAGAAGCCACAGAAAAACAAATGCTTACAGGCATTTCAAATGAAGAATTAGATGCTTTTTTTTCAACAATAGAAAAAATGAAAAACAACATCAAAGACAAACAACTTAACATCTAAACCCAAACTAACAAAAATGCCAAACTTAAAAAGGAGGTTATAAAAAGATGATGAAACATCTCTTTAAAAGCATCAGGCAGTACAAAAAAGCTTCTCTTTTGGCGCCGCTTTTTGTAACGCTTGAGGTAATTATGGAAGTTCTTATACCAACCATAATGGCAAGTCTTATTGATAACGGCATTAATAAAGGCGATATGTCGGCTATTGAACGCATAGGATTTATACTTATTATAGCTTGTATTCTTTCTCTTATTTTTGGTTTCCTTTCCGGAAAGTTCGCCGCTGAGGCTTCAACTGGATTTGCGGCAAATTTAAGAAAAGACATGTTTTACAATGTGCAGAAATTTTCATTTGCCAATATAGACAAATTTTCGCCTTCAAGTATTGTAACAAGGCTTACAACAGATATTACAAATTTACAGAACGCATATCAAATGGTAGTGCGTGTTGCCGTACGCTGTCCTGTTATGCTTATATTTTCTCTTATAATGGCTTTTAATATAAACCGCAGGCTTTCAATTATATTCCTTTTTGCTCTGCCGGTACTTGGTATAGGCCTTTTCTTAATTATGAATAACGCCCACCCTATATTTGAAAGAGTATTTAAACTTTACGACGCTTTAAACCTTGTAGTACAGGAAAACCTGAGAGGCATGAGAGTAGTTAAGTCTTTCGTGCGTGAGGATTTTGAGGAAGAAAAATTCAAAAAAGCGTCTAAAAACATTTATGACAACTCTATTAAGGCCGAAAAACTGCTTATGCTTAACATGCCTCTTATGCAGTTTGCCATGTATACATGTATGCTCCTTATTTCATGGATAGGCGCTAAGCTTATACTTTCAAGCTCTATGACAACAGGCGAGCTTATGAGTATGTTCACATACGCTTCTCAGATACTTATGAGCCTTATGATGCTTTCGATGGTATTTGTTATGATTACAATGAGTAAAGCATCAGCAGAAAGAATTGCAGAAATTCTTGATGAAAAAAGCACACTTACAAACAACGACAACCCAGTATTTGAAGTTCCTAACGGAAGCATAGACTTTGATAATGTATACTTCAGCTATGCGGATTTAGGACACAATTCAGCTCCGGTACTTAATAATATTAACCTGCATATTAAATCAGGCCAGACAATAGGCATTATAGGCGGAACAGGAAGCTCAAAATCAAGTCTTGTTCAGCTTATACCACGTCTTTTTGATGTTACAGAAGGCTCTGTTAAAGTAGGCGGCATTGATGTGCGTGATTACGATATAGAAACTTTAAGAAATGCCGTTTCAATGGTATTGCAGAAAAACGAGCTTTTCTCCGGCACTATAAAAGACAATCTTCGCTGGGGCGATGAAAACGCCACTGATGAAGATATAGAGCGTGTATGCCGCTTAGCACAGGCAGACGGATTTATACAGGAATTTCCTGATAAGTATGACACATTTATAGAGCAAGGCGGAAGCAATGTTTCAGGCGGACAAAAGCAAAGGCTTTGTATTGCCAGAGCACTTCTTAAAAAGCCTAAAATACTTATACTTGACGACTCAACAAGTGCTGTTGATACCAAAACCGACGCTCTTATAAGGAAAGCATTTATTGAGGAAATACCGGATACTACAAAAATAATTATAGCTCAAAGAATTTCATCTGTTCAGGAAGCTGATGAAATAGTAATACTTGAAAACGGTCATATAGTATCTGTAGGAAATCACGAAGAACTCCTTAAATCCAGCGATATATACAAAGAGCTTTATAAATCACAGATGAAAGGCGGTGAGGAGTAATGCCACAGCAGCCAACAGGAAGAAGATTTTCCCCGCGTACAAGAAAGCTTTCAAAGCGCGACGCCACAACTGTTAAAAGATTAATGCAGTACTTTAAAAGATATAAAGTACGTTTTACATTTGTTCTTATATGCATAATAATAGGTGCTTTAGCCTCCGTAAGCGGCTCTATGTTTGTTAAAGTAGTTATTGACCAGTATATAGAACCACTGCTTTTAACACCTAACCCGTCACTTGACGGACTTACAGGCGCCATAACAAGAATGGCTTGTATTTATGCCGCCGGTATTATATCTACATTCTTATATTCAAGGGTTATGGTTTCTATAGCTCAGGGAATATTAAAAACAATACGTGATGATATGTTTACACACATGCAGTCATTGCCTATTAGATATTTTGATACACATACATTCGGCGATGTAATGAGCCGTTACACCAACGATGCTGATACACTGCGCCAGATGATTTCTATGGCTATACCACAGGTATTTTCATCTACAATTACAATTATAGCTGTTTTTGCTGCTATGCTTTACAGCAGTGTTTACCTTACACTTTTTGTTGTAGTAATGCTTATTATAATGCTTAAAACAACAAAATTTATTGGCGCAAAAAGCGGGCATTACTTTATTAAACAGCAGGTAGCCCTTGGTAAAATAAACGGCTATATAGAAGAAATGATAAACGGCCAGAAAGTTGTTAAAGTTTTCTGCCATGAGGAAAAAACAAAAGAAGGCTTTGATGAACTTAACGAAAACATGCGTGCTGTTTCAGCCAAAGCAAATAAATTCGCCCTTGTGCTTATGCCTGTTATGGCTAACATAGGTAACCTTCAGTATGTAATACTTGCCATAGCCGGCGGCGCTCTTGCCATAAATGGCATAGGAGGCATTACATTAGGCTCTATAGCATCCTTCCTTCTTTTAAGCAGAAGCTTTACAATGCCTATAAGCCAGATTTCTAACCAGTTTAACTCAATAGTTATGGCTCTTGCAGGTGCTGAACGTATATTTAACCTTATGGATGAAGAGCCTGAAACAGACGAAGGCCATGTTACACTTGTTAATGCACAGTATAACGAAAAAGGCGAGCTTGTACCTGTTGAAAACTACACCGGTATGTGGGCTTGGAAATGTCCAGAAGAAAACGGCAGCTTTAAATATATTGAGGTTAAAGGCGATGTACGCTTTGACAGTGTAGACTTTGGCTATGAAGAAAACAAAACTATACTTCACGACATAACCCTTTTTGCAAAACCTGGGCAGAAAGTTGCTTTTGTAGGCTCTACAGGTGCCGGAAAAACAACAATTACTAACCTTATTAACAGATTTTACGATATTGCAGATGGCAAAATACGCTACGACGGCATAAATATAAACAGCATTAAAAAAGACGATTTGCGCCGCTCATTAGGCATTGTTTTACAGGACACAAACCTTTTTACAGGTACAGTTTTGGAAAACATACGTTATGGACGTCTTGACGCAACAGACGAAGAAGTTTACGCAGCAGCTAAGCTTACAAATGCCGACGGATTTATAAAAATGCTCCCTGAAGGCTACAACACAGTAATATCAGGCAGCGGCTCGGAGCTTTCACAGGGACAAAAACAGCTTATAACAATAGCCCGTGCGGCTGTTGCTAACCCGCCTGTTATGATACTTGATGAGGCAACCAGCAGTATAGATACACGTACAGAGTCAATAGTACAAAAAGGTATGGACGCCCTTATGCATGGCAGAACAGTATTTGTAATAGCCCACAGGCTTTCAACAGTTCAGAACTCCGATGTAATTATGGTTCTTGACCATGGCAGAATTATAGAGCGCGGAAACCATGAAGAACTCATTGCAGAAAAAGGCGTTTATTATAGACTTTACACTGGCGCGTTTGAGATGGAATAATTACAAAGACGGGAGAATTCCCGTCTTTTTTATATCTTATGTACTCAGACTAAAGCATAGCATTTATTCATAATTATTCTGTAGTGTTTTGCTTTTGCTGCTGTTTCATATTAAGGCAGTTTCTTTATACAGCAATTCATACTTTTGAACCCCTACAAAAACCATTTTATATATTGCCATAATAAAACAGACGCGGAAAATCCGCGCCTGTTATTATATGCTTTAATTTATGTTTTTAAATCAGCCTAAAACTTCTGTTACCTTAGCGTATACTTTATCGCATACATCTGAGCCTTCAGAAACAAGCTTATCCATTCTTTCTTTTACTTCCTTAACGTAAGCCTCATCATTAATTGAGTTAAGGTTTACTGTTACATTAAGGCTTGCGCTGTATAAAGCAGCTTTAAGGAACTGTACTCCACAGCCTACATCGCTTATTATAATTTTAGTTGATATATCAACAAGCTCTTCCTGAAGTTTAATTGCCTCGTAAATATATTCTACCATTTTAATTGGTCCGCCGGCAGCTACTTTAAGGCAGTTCTGGAGAACTTTTTCTTTCTCAGCAGCCTGCTCTGGTGTATCCTTAGGCATACCGTAAGCCTTTGAAAGTGGCTCAAAGTTTTCTGCGTCCTCATCAATAAGAGCAAGAAGCTTTGTCATAAGGTCGCAGCTTTTATCTATAATTTCCTGATGTTTAGCTTCCATTCCAAGGAATTTTTTCTTTCCTATAGAATAGTTACCTACCATTGAGCCTAAAGCAGCGCCTAAAGCACCTACAAGGGCAGCTACACCGCCGCCGCCAGGAACAGGCTCTTTTGATGCAAGTTTTGCAGCAAATTCTTCACAAGTTATTTTACTGAGTTTCATATTCGGTTACTCCTTTTAATACAGTAAGTTATAATCAAAATACTCTGCCCTTTAATTTAACTGTTTCAACAGTTTTTAAAACAAGGAATAAAAGCGCTGTGTCTATAGGGAAGCACAAAATAGCTTTTATTGCTCTTACAGATGACATAAGGGC
>CALWEX010000082.1 GCA_944377425.1 uncultured Clostridia bacterium | reverse complement strand
ATTAACTGCTGAGACGGTCAGCCTCTTTAAAAGTATCTCTCAGCTCAGAAATTTTCTGCTTTAATTCGCCTATAATTTCTTTATTTCTTCCGGCACGCAATCTTCCAAGCTGAAAGAGAAAATAATCATACAGCCTGTATAAATCAGAGCTTATAGCATACTTTCTATCAAGAATAGAGCTTAAGTATCTGATTATTTTTTCCGTTCTTGTAACAGAATCCTCAAACTGCTCATAATTTTCTTTTTCAAGAGCAATCTGCGCCAGTGCAAGCCTTTTAATACTTTCATCATATAAAAGAATAAGCATTTCACTTTTTGTCATTGTTGATATAGACTGCTGTTTATATTGCTGATAACCATTAATATTCATAAGACAAACTCTGCCCTTCCGCTTGTTTTAAATTAGCTGAACTGAGAAGATAACCAACTGCTTTGGCTGTTCATTTGAGATATAAATGTCTCAAGGCTCGTAAACTGTTTGTAATACCGCTCAGTTTCAGTTTCCAGCTTATCCTGTAATCTATCTATTTCATCATCAATGTCATTCATCTGATCAAGAAGCGAGTTATCAAGCATAGATAACGGAGACTCTGTAGCTCCTGCTATTTGAACAAAAACTCCCTTTACTGCACCAGATGTTCCTGCATACTTATCAAATACATCTTTAATCTGGTTCATTATACCAGCTTTTTGTGTAACAACACTTGTTCCATCAGAACCAACTGTTGTCTCTTCTGTTCTTGTAAATAAATCAGATATAGTTTCAGGGTCAGAAGCCAAAGCTGCTCTGAATTTTGTTTCATCAAATGAAAGCTTACCATGGTCAGAATAGCTTGATGATGTTGTTATACCCATATCTTCAAAAAGTTTAATTGTTTCAGAATCACTTGAGAATATAAAACGTATGCTTGATGTAAATGACTTTAAGTCAGAATCATTAAAGAGCATTCCAGCTTTAGCTTTTTCTTCCCATGCCTTAATCTGGTCTTCTGTCATTTCTTCTTTCTGCTCATCTGTTAAAGGTGCATAGTCACGGTTTCTCTTTTCAGATAATTCAGTGTTTGAAATGGATATAATCTCATTGAAATCAGTAATCATCTGCTTAACTGCCTCTACTATTTTATCAGCATCTACCTCAGCACCAAATGTAACAGCCTCTGATGTAGGATCAACACCACTATTATCTTCATTCATACCAAAAGTACCTTTTACTGTAACTGTTAAGCCGTCAATATCAAATGTGTTTGATGAACGTGTAATTTCAACTGGTTCTGATCCACCTTCTCCATCATAGTCAACATAAATTATTGCATCCTGTCCTTTTGTAACGGTATAATCATCATTTCCGTCCATAGTTCCTACATTCTTGCCAAATATTGCCTGACCAAGATTGAATTTACTTCCATCAGTATCTTCTATATCATTTCCGTCTTTATCAACAGCACCGCCTACAATAGAGAATTTACCGCTGGCACCCGGGTCTGTTGAAGTAAGTGTAAATGTATCAGAAGTCTCTGAATAAGAAACTTTAACATTGGCATCACTGGCATTTATGGCTTTTATAATATCGTTAAGTGATGTATCTGCACTGAATTTTGTACCATCAACAGTTTTATCTATAGTTGTAATTTCTCCTGTTACATCATTTCTGATATTAATAACATAATCGTTTCTATTCTCGTCATTTTGAAGAGTATAGCCTGAGTTTTTCATATTTAAGCCAGAATCAGCAACAGAAGCATCCAAATTAACCCTATTTGAGTCACCTGCTGTAAGTTTTAAAGCCTTTAAAGCATCTGCATTTCCTGATGTAATTTCCAATACAGAGCTTGTATCTTCAGTGCCTGAACCGTCTTCAATACCATTAACTGTTGTTTTACCGCTGCCAGCTTTTATAGTTCTAAATTCAAGAGCACCACTGCCATTAAGATTATATGAAACATCAATTCTGCCAGAGCCAAACGCCTTGCCAAGCTGGTTTTCAAGATATGTAGCAAGATTATCCATATTGGCATTTCCGTTATCATCAAAAATCTTCTGTTCTGTTCCGTCTTTGCCTATAACAGTTGCGTCAGCGCTTGGAAGTTCTATAGATTTTGTTGTTCCGTTATATGTAAAAGAAATAGTTTTTCCTTCACCTGTAAGCATATCTTTTAATTTTTTTGTTACCTGATAGTCTTCACCTGTAAGCTCACTGTCAGCAATGGCTGTGCCTTTTATAGGCGAATCTTTGCTGGCTATCGCTTCTTCTTCAAAACCAAGTACTTTCAAAAGGTCTTCGCTGCTGTCTGTAATTTTAATTGAGTTACCAGCATTGGCTACATCAGGACTTGCAAAATCAAAAGTAACTTCACCAGAATCTTTATTATAGCCAAATTTAACTATATCAGAAAGCTTTTTGCCGTCTGTGCCATAATCTGTTTCTTTTAATCTTTCATTTAAATCATTAACAATATCTTCTACGCTGTCATACTTATTTACATTTCCATCACCCTTTGAAAGAGTAACTGTAAAGCTTTTTGAACCGTAAGTAAATGAAATTGACTGGCCTTCAAGTTTACTGCTTGTATATTCTTCATTTCCTGTTACTTTATCACTGTTAAGTATCTGGTCTGAAACTGAATCTTTTGAAACATAACTTGTATTCTGTGCCAGCTGTTTAACGGCGCTAATTGCAATGTTTTCAACAGTGCTTGATGTACCGCTTACACTTACATATTTGCTGTTTTCACCAATAACAGAAAGCAATGTTGCGTCAAAAAAGCTTGGACTTCTTAAATTGCTTTCAGAGCTGTACGAAGTATACTTGTTCTGAAAAGCAATTAATTTAGAGCTAATAGACCTATAATCGTCCATCTTCCACTGAAGAAGCTGTTTTTGCTGATTTTGCTTAGCTATTTTGGAACGAGTGCTAGCTGTCATGCTTTCTATTAAAGCGTCCGTATCAAGACCGCTGGCAAGACCTGTAATTCTTTTATTTGTATTAAATATACTGCTGCTTGTACTTGAGCTAAGACTTCCTATTGATGCCATATATGACTCACTCCTTTATTTATAAATTTAACATTTAATCATTTTTATCTTTAATTAGTTATCGACATATAGTATCATTTAATTAATAACTAAATTCAAATAATTACATATCAAGTCAGGAGGTATTTTCTTTGGCATATATAATAGCACTTACAAATCAAAAAGGCGGAGTTGGAAAAACAACAACATCCTGCGCTTTAATAAGCGGCCTTACATCAAAGAATAAAAAAGTACTGGGCATAGACCTTGACCCTCAGGGCAACCTTGGCTTCAGCATGGGAATAGAAATAGAAGACTGCCTTACCATATACGATGCATTTAAAGGCCGCGCTTCTATTGCAGATGTAATACAGCATACCGATTTAGGTGATGTTATACCATCTAACATACTTTTAAGCGGTTCTGAGCTTGAATTTAACCGTACAGGCCGTGAATTTTTGTTAAAAAACTTAATTTCTGAAATAGAAAACCGATACGATTATATAGTTATAGATACTCCACCAGCTTTAAATATACTTACAGTAAACGCTTATGTGTCTTCACAGGCGCTTATAATACCAATGATACCGGAAATATTAAGCCTTCTTGGTGTAAGCCAGCTAAAAGAAACAGTAGATACAGTAAAAAAATTCTATAACAGCAATTTAACTGTATTAGGTATACTCTTAACAAGATATAACGCAAGGCTTAACCTTTCTAAAGAAGTACATGAAATGGCCGAAAATATAGCAAACCAGTTGGGAACTCATGTTTTTGAAACTAAAATAAGAACAGGTGTATCTGTTGCCGAAGCTCCTGCTCATGGCGAGAGTATATTAAGCTATGCACCTAAATCAAAACCATCTATTGATTACAGCAACTTCATAGATGAATTAATAAGCAAAATACCACAAAGATAAGTAACCGGAGGTTATGTGTTATGGCTAAAAAAAGCAACAAAACAGCCCATGTCCTTAATCTAATTTCAAACTCAAAGCACATAGCTGTTGAAACAGAAAATCAAACTCAGCCGGCAGGCAATATACCGGAAGATATACACCCCACAATTAAAAATAGTCTTGAGAAAGCGGCAAAAAGTGAAGCTCTCTCCAATATGATTAAAGAAAACCTTGAAAAAGAAATCTCCAACGAGCTTAAAACAAATACAGATAGCAGTTACTTGCCGCCTTCTGATAATTTAAAAAACGAAACAAACCAAAACAGCCCTGATGATACAGAAATTATAAATTCCAATACAACAGATGATTTACAGTATGCAGAAACTAAATATAATGAAACTCAGCCAACACCTGATAATACTTATGAAACAGAGAAAATAACTACTATTGATTCAGATAAAAAAGCTGAAAACCATATAGCTGACAAAGATAATAAATCCGAAAATAGCACTGCTACTGCAACAGAACATAATTCACAAAACGATTTAACAAAAGAAAGTCCAAAAAGCGATTCACCTGCTCCAGATAATAATTTTGAAAACATCCAAACTGCGCCAGATGACAGTTTACAAAACGACACAACATCATCTGATAGCAGTTCACAAGAAAACGAAAAAGAAGAGTTTGTATATTTAAACGTTTGCGAAGAACTAGTGCGTGATAAGGTTAGTGAATACATGGACAAGTTTAGTGTATGTAAATGCGAAAGGTGCGTAGCCGACACAATGGCTCTTGCTCTTACCAATCTTCCACCTAAATATGTTGTATTAAACAATAAAGATGAAATACCTTTTATTAGCTTTTACGAAAATAAATACAGAATATTGCTTATGACAGAGCTTACAAAGGCATGCCTTACAGTAAACAATAACCCAAGGCATAATAAAGATTAATTTTCAAGCTTTTAAATTTTACAATAAAATAAGAGAGTGAATAAAAAATCAAATTTATTCCACTCTCTTTTTATTATGTATTTTGTTTTGTTATTTTAAATCACTAGTCTGGTTTACTATGTTTTTCCAAACTTCATTAACCTGCTCTACACAGTCAAAATAAATCTGTGCAAGCATGTCCATAGGTACATTAAGTTCCTGTGCGAAAATGGTTATATTCTTCCAGTCTGCTTTCTCGTAGCTTATTACCAGTTTTAATAATGTTCCACATCTGCCTTCTTTTGATACAATAGCCGTTTTAACATCTTCAGATATAGGTATCTCGTTAATAACTTCCTTAACTGGAGCATCTACCAACGCGTCTATTGTAGAGAACATACCAAGCAAATAAACATCCGATTTTGTAATATTTAAACCTTTAACATAATTAAACAGTTCAAGACAGAAATTAGCTCTCTGGAATGATATTTTAAGTATTTCTTCAGAGCTTGAGCTGATTTCGCCTTTCTGCTCAAAGCTAAGCAAGTATACCCATTGCTTAAGCTGATTTAAACCAAGTATTGTAATTGCCTGTTTTACTGAAGCCGTTCTGTGCCTTAAAGCAAAATGAACGGAGTTTACCATTTTTAATATTGCGTATGTAAGTGTTGCGTCGCGTGTTATAATTTCTTCAATCTCGTCTAAATCAGGCTCATCTTTTGTAACAGCAACTACTAACTGGAAGAAATTGCTCTGCATAAATTCTGTCTTGTTGGTCTTAGTTGCCATAGCCTCAGCAATGTAGCTTCCCTGATAATAGTCGGCTGGAAATTCCTTCACTTTATCATAAAGTGATACATCATCAATGCCTGTTATAATACATTTTTTATTAAAACCACTGCCGAGCCTTAAAAGGT
This sequence comes from uncultured Clostridia bacterium, assembly GCA_944377425.1. Classification (GTDB taxonomy): domain Bacteria; phylum Bacillota; class Clostridia; order Lachnospirales; family Anaerotignaceae; genus Neoanaerotignum_A. The sequence goes on along the minus strand of CALWEX010000082.1, from coordinate 28,740 downwards.
TATTCATAGATGTTTCGCTTGTAACAAGTTTGGCATCAATTTTTAAATATTCTACATACTCCAAAAAGCTAAAGTATCTTGGCGAAAACTGAAAATCATTTATACAGAATTTATAACCTTCATCTTTATACTTTTTTATTATAGTAGCAGCTAAAGGATGAATAATAACGCTATCATCAATCTGTATTACAAGATTATCCGGCTGAAACATTTTAGGAGTATTTTTAAAAAGCAGGTTTGGCGTAAATGTCATAAATACCCTTTCAGCTGAAGATATCTTTTCGCTGTTTTGCATCAAAAAAGACGATATAGAATCAGCTGCCGCATAGTCTTTCATTAATTCATCATGCTCATTTTCAACATGAAACAATATCTCATAACCATATGTAGAACCTAAGTTATCTTTAATCGGCTGCCTTACAATGAATTTACGCATTGTCAAAACCCCCTTTGCCTATTTATCCCCACAGCTGTCAATTATCCTTATTTTTGTTCTTTAATAATAACTGGTCTATAACCTCTACCAAATGCCCTATTTCCGGTTTTGAAAGCTGCTCATCAGCTCCAAGCTGTTTTCCCTTTATTTCCATTTCGTGATTGATTAAAGATGAGAAAATAATAATTGGTATGGATTTAAGCTTATCATCAGACTTAATGAGTTTTGTCAGTCTGTGTCCATCCATCATAGGCATTTCAATGTCTGTTATTACAAGGGAAACACGGCTTTTTAAATCTTCTTCGTTTTTCAAAGTTAAAAGATAATCCCATGCTTCCTGTCCGTTATTAAACTTTGTAATATTTGTATATCCGGCTTTGCTTAAAGCTTCGGTCATCATTTTAGAAAGAAGTATGGAGTCTTCAGCTATAACTATAGGTGAAGCATTTCTTTCCCTGTGACCCATTCTTTCAATCTCACTAAGCTGTATGCCTGTTTCCGGTGCAATTTCAGCTACTATTTTTTCAAAATCCAGTATTGTAACAAGGTCTTTTCCGCATTGGGCTATGCCAGTTGCTACGCCTTCTTCTCCGCCGGTAACTGTTTTATCCGGTTTTTGTATGTCTCTCCAAGAAATACGGCAAATACCCTCTACTGTATGTACGCGGAACGCTATAAACAAGTTATTGAAATTTGTAATTATAAACAAATCTCTTTCTTCTTTTTTAGACGGAACTCCGGTTAAATACATAGGCAAATCAACAACAGTAAGCAATGTATCCCTTGGCTTAAAAATACCTTCTACTGCCGGATGTGTATGTGGCATAGGCTTTACTTTATCAGCCATAATTATTTCTCTTACCTTGGCAACATTAATTCCGTATAAATTGCCGTCGATTGTAAATTCCATAATCTCTATTTCATTAGTACCGGATTCCAATAAAATACCGGTGTTTATACCTTCATTACTCATAGCGAAACCCTCCTTACTTTTATTATCGTCTGAATGACTGAAAAAATAAGAACTACAATGCATTAAACTAAAATATTGCTCATAACTTAAAGTTTTATTTCACCTTTTCCAAAAGATTTCACTATAGCGTCACCTGTTGACGCATCAAAGGAAAGCGTTCTTGCATAATTGCTTCCTACATCTTCTTTAAGTATAGGTATACGTTCTTTGCGCAGCACCATTCTTACGCTTTCAACATTTCTTGCGCCTATGTTGTTAAGGGAGCTGTTGCCTCCAGCAACCTCAAACATTTTAGCGCCTCCGGCTATTTTAGCTACAAGCCGGCTTCTGGATGCACCAAAAGCCTCCATTTTACGTATAATTTCTGGTATACCCGTATCAGCGAATTTTAATATATTGCTGTCATGCTGATTTTTATACATATTGGGCAGCATAATATGTATAAGTCCGGCTAATCTAAGAACCGGGTCATAAATACAAATGCCAACACATGAGCCAAGAGCATATGTTATTAATACCCCTGGCGCTCTGCAAATTTTCATATCGGCAATGCCTACAGTATAAGGTTTATTCACTTGCAACACCCAATTTCTTCATTAAAAAGTTTAAAGAGCCTATCTCTGGCATAAGTATTAAGTTGCTGTATAACTCTCTTCCATCACAGCTAAAGGCTCCGCCTATTGTCATCAATTTATCAGTTTCGTAACCATACTGGGCTATAGGCGCATTCATAATGCCTCCCAGCATGTTTACGCAAACATCAGGTACAGATAAGTTAATTGTAATGCCTGTAAGTGAAGATATGGCGTTTACATAAGATGAAATAATTATATTGCTTACTTCTATCAAAGCCGACCTTTCTATTTCATCCAAATCCATATAGTCATTTATTCTTTTGCCCATAAGGCTTTCAAGTATAATATTAATAAAATCCAGCTTTTGCAAATAAAGCATCATGCCGTTTACCTCGCCGTAAAGCTGAACGAGCACTCCGGCAACAATGGTTTCAGGTCCTCCAAGCTCGTATATAGCCTTGTTAAAATCCAAAATTTTAACCTGAGGCAAAGTCATTTCTATCTTTTTTGATAATACCTTAGAAAGGGCTGTAGCCGCGTTTCCAGTTCCGATACTTCCTATTTCTTTTAAAACATCAAGTCCGAAACTGTCTATATCCTCATACTTTAAAATGCTCATATATATTCTCCTAACTTTTATCTAAGACTGTTAATGGTGCTTTCAATCTCATCGGAAGTTTGAACCATTTTTAAAGACATCTGGTAAACTCGCTGTGTCTGCAAAATTTCAGCCATTTCTTTGGAAAAATCCACATTTGAATCCTCAACAGCGCCCTGTATAAGAACGCCCTGGCCATCAGTTTCTATAGGATTGCCATTCTTTTCAACAGGTATAAATTCGCTGTTTCCCACACTTTGCATACCGTTTTTCTGCTGGAATACAAACACACCTATTGGATGCTCACCTTCTGGGCTTTGAGCAGTTATAGGGTTGCCATTTTGGTCTAAAACCCATTTTCCGTTTCCGTCTGTAATATAAAACTCACCACCTTGCTGGCGTGAGAGCTGAAAGCTTCCGCTTCTTGTGTATGTTCTTGTTTGAGTTTCAGGATCATAAAGAGCGAAAAATCCATCCCCGTTTATGGCATAATCCAAAGGCAAACCTGTTGGAGTTAAATTACCCTGGTCAAAAATAGTATCAGTTTTGCTAAGTTTAGAGCCTGAACCGTGAGTAAGTCCTGCTTGAACGCCTTGTCCTGAACCCATCTGGCTATAAACTAAGTCAGAGAAAGTGCCGTTTTTCGTTTTATAACCTTCTGTATTTAAGTTTGCTATATTGTTAGCAATAACATTCATTCTATCCTGCATACTTTGAGCGCCAACTGCGCCGGAATAAAAAGAAAAATTCATAATTATGCCCCCAAATTAAACCTGACCTATATTATTAACGGCTTTATTCATTAAATCATCATAAATTTTAAGTACCTGTGCCGCGCTTTGCAGAGCTCTCTGGCTTTCCATCATATTTACCATTTCCTGTACGGAATCAACATTTGACTGCTCAATACTTTTCTGAAGTATTGTTCCGTTATAAGCCGTTGGCTGAGCATTAGATGTAAATACGCCGTTTTCAGCTTTATCAAGCTGTGTCTTATCATCAAAATTAACAACTGCTATTGTGCCGGCAGCATTTCCGTTTGCAAGACGCACATTTCCAGATGCGTCAACGCTTATATCGTCTGTGCCTAAATATATTCCTGCGCCATTTGTGCCCATAACTCGGCCTACTGACTGCAATGCAAGGTATCCTTCATCATCTATAATAAAAGAACCGTTTCTTGTATATACATATCCGTTTTGAGTCTGTATCTGGAAAAATCCATCAGATGTTAAAGCCATATCAAGCGGGTTTCCGGTTTCTTCCAGCTGGCCTTGGCTGTAATCAGTTACAACACCAGTAGCAGTACGAATCATGGCAATATTGTTCAGTGTTTGAGGTGAACTTTTATCTAAATTGCCTGTTCTTGAAATCATTTCTTCTTGAAAAGTGCTTGATGTCATAGTATCTTTTTTGTATCCAGGAGTAAGGGAATTGGTGATATTGTTGCTCACAACGTCAAGATTCCTGTTTTGTGTAATCATTCCTGAAGCAAGGTTATAAAATCCCTGAAACATTATGTATTCCCTCCATTGAGTAATTTTTTTCCATATAAATTCTCAGCTTTCTGATGGCGTTAGCATGTATCTGAGAAATTCTTGGTTTGCTCAGCTTCATAACTTCAGCTATCTCCCTCATTGTAAGCTCTTTTCTGTAGTATAAAGAAAGGACTAACTGCTCATTCTTTTTTAAACTAAGCAGGCCTTCTTTTAAAACCTTGCGCATTTCTTGGTTTTCCACCTGTTCTTCTGGCAGCTGTTCTTTGCTAATTAAATTTTTCTCGCTTCTTTCGCCAGACTGTTCTGTTAAAAAGCTGTCCAATGAAACCAAGTTATAAACATTAGATTTACCAGCTATTTTTAAATATTTATCTAAACTTATATTTAAGTATTCCGCTGTTTCTTGGTCTGTTGGAAACCTTCCAAGTTTTTCATAAAGCGTTTTTGTGGCTTCGTCTATATCTTTAAGCTCTTTTCGTATTGTCCTCGGCACCCAGTCCTGTTTTCTTGTTATGTCTATAATAAGGCCTTTTAAGCGTTTTGAAACAAAAGTCTCAAATTTTGTATTCATATTAGGGTCGTACTTATCAACTGCCTTCATAAGCGCCACTACGCTTTCGTTTACAATATCTTCTACCTGAGCAAAATTAGAGTATACACCGCGAAATTGTATGGCTATACTTTTAATTAAATATATATACCTTAATACAATTTCCTGCTTTAAACGCTGGTCCTTTGTTCGGCTATATTCCTCAAGCAGTTCTTCATTGCTTCTTTCTTCAAATTCTTTCCGCACAATCATAAAAGTATCCCCAATTATTGTTTATTATCAAGCGTAATATTTCCAACTGCCTGTATCTGTACATTGTTGGCTATCTCATTAAATGACAAAACATATACATTCGGAAAAAACTGTTCTATTAAGCGGTACACATAAAGCCGTATTACATGGCTTGTAAGAAGTATAGGCGGCTGAGAAAGGTCGCTGAATTTTTTAACATTTTCAGATAGCTTGCTTATAAACCTTTGCATTACATCCGGGCTTAAAGCAAGGTAAATGCCTCTTTCACCTTTAATAAGGTTTGATGCTATAAGCCTTTCAGCCTCTCCATCAAGGGTCATTACTTTCATTTGACCGTTTTCACAGAACTTCCTTGTTATGGTACGCTTAAGCTCAACACGGATATTGCCCAGAAGTGTATCTGGGTCTTTTGTATCAGCTGATGAATCGACAATACATTCCAAAATTGTGTTTAAGTCTTTTATTGGTATGCCTTCTTTTAATAAATTGGCAAGTATTTTTTGGAAAGCTCCGTAAGAAATAACATTTGGAAATGCTTCTTCCACAAGCTCTTTTGATGTCTTTTTCAAATTTTCCAAAAGCTGCATAACCTCGTTTCGCGACAAAAGCTCGTAAGAATGCTGTCGAATTACTTCCGATAAATGAGTAACCATAACCGAAAGCGGGTCAATTACAGTGTAGCCATAAATTTCGGCAGTTTCTTTTAAATCCGGCGTTATCCATTTGCTTGGTATACCGTAAGCAGGCTCTATTGTTTCTATTCCCTCTATATCCCCTGAAGGATTAGGCGGCTCAAGAGCCAAATAATAATCAATTAAAATCTCGCCCCTTGCCACTTCTTCGCCTTTAATTTTTATTACATACTGATTTGTATTAAGGCTGGAGCTATCTCTTAACCTTATAGACGGAATAACAAGACCCATTTCTTGTGCAAACTGCCGACGGAAAATAACTATTCTGTGTATCAGCTTTCCGCCACTGGATTCATCGGCTAACGGTATAAGGCTGTAGCCAAACTCCATTTCTATAGGCTCTACGTTTAAAAGTGAGTAAACACTGTTTATATCTTTATAGGAATTATCCTGAACTTCCTCCTGAGCCATTGGTTCTTCGGTCATATCTGCCACTTGAGCTTCAAGCTGCATTCTCTTTGAAACCGTATAGCCTAAAGCTATTAATGCCGCAGCTATTATTACAAGCTGAATATGTGGCATACCCGGTATAACAGCTAAAACTGCTAATATACAGCCGCCTGTCATAATAGCTCTTGGCTGTGCTAAAAACTGCTTTGTTACATCAAAGTTTAAGCTGCCTTCGGAAACTGCTCTTGTAACAATCATACCTGTAGATGTTGAAATCAAAAGTGCTGGTATCTGTGAAACAAGTCCGTCACCAATAGTTGCTATTGAGTAAACCTGCAAAACTTCGGTAAAAGACATGCTCGACTGAAGCATGCCTATTATTGTACCGGCTATAAAGTTAATACACGTTATAATAATGGACATTATGGCATCGCCTTTTACAATTTTTGTTGCACCGTCCATTGCGCCGTAAAAGTCGGATTCTTTCTGTATTTTATAACGTCTTTCTTTAGCCTCCTGCTCATTAATTAAGCCTGAGCTTAAGTCTGCATCAATAGCCATCTGCTTACCAGGCATAGCATCAAGAGTAAATCTTGCAGCAACTTCTGCAACTCTTTCGGCGCCTTTTGAAATAACTATAAACTGAACTAAAACTATAATAAGGAATATAAGAACGCCGACTACAACATTTCCCTGAAGTACAAAGTTACCAAAAGCCTTTATTACCTGTCCGGCTTCACCCTGACGTGTAAGTATAAGTCTTGTTGATGAAATGTTAAGTCCAAGCCTGAATAATGTAGTAATTAAAAGCAGAGATGGAAAAATAGAAAATTCAAGAGATTCCTTAATATTCATTGTTATCAGCAGAATAATAAATGATAATGATATATTAAGTATAAAAAATATATCTATTACAAACGGATTCAAAGGTATGAATATTAAAAGAACAATAACTATTACGAATAATGAAATGGCATTATTAAATAAACTTTTCATTCCTGATTCTCCATTTTAAGTCAAAGTCACAATTTCTTTTTGAGTTTATATACATAAACAAGTATTTCGGCAATAGCACCGTAATAATCGGCCGGTATTTCCTGGTTTACATCTACAGAGGAATATAATGCTCTTGCTAAAGGCCGATTTTCAACAACATAAACGCCGCTTTCCTCTGCAACCTGTATTATTCTAAGCGCCAGCTCGTCCTGACCTTTTGCCACAACAATAGGAGCGCTGTTTTTATTCAAATCATATTTAAGAGCCACGGCAAAATGTGTAGGGTTCTTAACAACCACATCGGCATTTGGCACTGCCTGCATCATTCTGGACATAGCCATTTTTCTTTGAGTTTCTTTAATTTTGCCCTTAACTTTCGGGTCGCCTTCCAGCTGTTTGTATTCTTCTTTAACTTCTTCCTTAGTCATTTTCATCTGTCTTTCGTATTCCCACCACTGGTAGAAATAGTCAAAAACAGAAATAGCTGTAAAAGCTATGCCGATATTAATTACCATATCCATTATCATTTCCAGCATAAAAGCGCATGATGATATTAAATCAACAGACATTAATTCTGGAAAATTTAAAATATGCTTTTTAACGAAGTTATATAAAATGACGAATAAAATAGTAATCTTTATAAGACCTTTTAAAACCTCAACAATACTTCGTACTGAAAAAATCCTCTTTACACCTTGCATGGGACTGAGCCTGCTGAATTTTGGCATAAGACTTTCAGTTGAAAACAAAAGCTTTGTCTGAAAAACAGTAGATATTATAATAAGAGCCATAGACACCAGCATAACAGGCATTGCTATTTTTATAAAAGCGATAACAAAACCAAAAGTCATATCAGAAACTACGTTATTTGTAATTTCCATTCTTGTGCCGGCATAATCCATGTACTCTGTTAAATACTGCTTAATGTTGCCATAAATGCTGGGAAAGTACAGTTTCATTAAAAAAAATGCACCCAAGAGCGATATAAGAGTAATTATGTCGTTGCTTAAGAATATATTTCCCTTTTTTCGTTCGTCACGCCGCTTTTTGTCCGTGGCCTTTTCGGTCTTGGATTCTCCGGCCACAAACTATCCCCCCTTTAAACCATAAGAGATAAAACTTCCTGTAAACGCTGGAACATTAATTCTATTAAATTCTCAATAAATTCAGACATAGGCGTAAACATTAGAAAAAGCAGCACAATGCCCAAAATAACTTTTGCCTGAATATTTACGGAAAATACATCTATCTGCGGAATGGCCTTCATCATAATGCCCACTCCTATTTCCGTCAGTACCTCAGCTGCCATTATAGGCATAGCAAATTTTAAAGCCAGAACAGTACAATCACAAAATATTGTAAGTACCGCTGAGCTTAATACCTTATCAAAAACTATACTTCCATAAGGCACAATATCGCCGGAATTTATAAATAGCCTAATTAATGCCAAGTGCGCATTGGATGTAAAGAAAAGAAGTACAAACAAAAGATTAAAAAATGTAGCTGTAAGGGACAAAGAAATATTGCTTTGCGCATCATATATTTTCGACATTGAAAGTCCCATCTGCAAATCCATAACTTCACCAGAAAGAATAATTATATACAAAAACAAATTCATAACTATCCCTATGGCAAAACCGCACCCTAATTCTTTTATAAGCAAAAGAGCATATACAACAGCATTTTCGGCCTCAACTGGCTCGTTTGCCTTGTAAGATATAATAATAAAACTAATAGCAAGTATTATTCCTGTTTTAACAATAGCCGGTATATTCTGCCTGCCTAATATTGGGTTAAAAAGTATAAACCCGCTGACTCGCATAGCAATAAGCGAAAACAGCAAAATATTATTCATTCCAAACATATAAAATGCCCTTTACAATTAATCTATCCTTGCATAATAATGAACAATTCTCTTGTAAACTCCTGCAATACTGTAAGCATCCAAGAACCGGTAATAAGCAGTACCGCCGCTATTGCAATGAGCTTAGGAACAAATGTTATAGTCTGTTCGTGAATTTGTGTTGCAGCCTGAATTATTGATATAAGTATACCTACAATCATACTTATCAAAAGCGTAGGAGCGCATAGCTTAACACCAACCATAAGGGCCGCACGCATAATATCAAGAACTTGCGAGTTATCCAACTAATACGCCTCCCATCAGCTAAAACCCCTTACCAATGTAGAGAATAATAACTGCCAGCCGTCAACTGTGACAAACAGCAGCAGCTTAAATGGCAGAGAAATGGTAGCCGGAGGCAGCATAATCATACCCATAGACATTAAAGCGCTTGATACTACCATATCAATGAGCAAAAACGGTATAAACAGCAAAAAGCCTATTATAAAACCGCGTTTTAACTCGCTTGTCATAAATGCTGGTATTACAACACGCATAGGCAGTTCGTCTATGCTTTCCGGCATTTCTTCTCCTGCAAAATCAAGATACATGTTAAGGGATTCAGTTTCAGTCTGCTTAAGCATAAATGTTCTTAGCGGAACAGAAGCCCGCTCAAGCGCTTCTTCCTGAGTTATTTCTTCGTTTTTATAAGGTATATATGCCTGCTCGTTAATCTCATCTAGCACAGGCGACATAATAAAAAGCGTTAAAAACAGGGCAATTCCAATTAAAACCATGTTAGGCGGTGTCTGCTGTGTGCCTAAAGCCGTTCTTGTAAATGACAGCACAATTATTATTCTTGTAAAAGATGTCATCATAATAATTATTGACGGCAAAAGCATCATCACCGTAAGCAAAAAAAACAGCTCTAGTGTTTGTACATTACTTCCATTAATATTAACTATTGCGTCATTCATATAACTTTCTCCATTACAAATCAGTGTTTCTTCTTTGACAGTAAGTCAGTAAAAACATTCTTAAATTGAGGCATTCCAACAGCCTCTTTGTTTTCTGTCTGCTGTAAATTACTTAAGTCTTCAAAGGGTATTTCTTTAAGCATATTAATGCTGGAAGAAGAAACACCCAAAAGAAAATACTTTGTTCCAACTTTAGTAATTACAAGACTTTTATCCTGACCAAGAGCAATCCTGTCAACTACTTTCATATTAGGTGAACTACAGTACCCAATCATTGAGCCACCTATGTACTTTGAACAAACATAGGCTAATATTAGTATTATGCCTACAGCTAAAATTAAACCAACTAACGTTAAAATATTACCCAGAATTTTAAACACTTCCCTTTAATAACAGTTTTAACCAATTAAAGTTGAAACAGTTTTTATAAGTCTGTCAGGTTTAAAAGGTTTAACTATAAAGTCTTTTGCGCCTGATTTTAAAGCATCAATAACCATAGCTTCCTGACCCATAGCTGAACACATAACAACAAGAGCGTTAGCGTCTTTTGCTCTTATAGCCTTAAGTGCCTCTAAGCCGTCCATGTTAGGCATTGTAATATCCATAATTACAAGGTCTGGCTTTAATTCATCATATTTTTCAACAGCCTCAGCTCCATCGCTGGCCTCGTAAATATCTGTATAACCATTTTTAACTAAAGCATCCTTCTCCATCATTCTCATAAAAGCCGCGTCGTCAACCAACATAATCTTTGCCATTTGTTATCTTCCTTCCTTTTATTAGGTTTTATTATTTGCCTTTTAAAATTTCATCTCTTTTAATAATTTCGGTAATTCTTACACCAAAATTATCATCAACAACAACTACATCACCTTTTGCAATGCATTGTCCGTTGGCATATATATCAACTTGATCGCCTGCAAGCTTATCAAGCACAACAAGAGAGCCTGTTGTAAGTTCCAGTATGTCTTTAATTACTTTCTTTGTTCTGCCTATCTCAACGGATATCTCCAAAGGTACATCCATAATTAAGGCTAAGTTTTCAGCCTGCTCCTCACCAAGTGACTCTGTCATAGAAAACTGTCTTGGATTTAAAGGCTGAGTATTTATCATCTTAGGTTCAGGCTGTGCATAGAACTGATTCATGTTCATGCTTTGAACCTGACCCTGATATGGCGCAGCTGCGCCGTATCCCTGAACAGGCTGATTTTGCCATGCTGTCTGTTCAGGCTGAGCATTAACCATATTTTGTGCCTGTGGCGCAGGAGTATTTGCTGTGTTCGCACTTGCAGCAGCCTGTACTGTTTTTTCGTCGCTTGCCGTTGACTGGCTGTCATCCTGAGCTAAATTGCTGTTCAACAGTTTTTCTATTTCTTCCTGTGAAAGCACTTTTCCAGATGACTGCGGTTTTTCTTCTTTTGCTGCTTCTTTAACTTCTTCTTTTTTAACCGGTTCTTCAGTGTTTTCTTCTTCGCTGAAGCTTTCAATGCCAAAACCAAGGCCAAAAGCTGAAATAAGCTTTTTAGCCAGTTTTATAGGCATAAGATTCATAAACCGGCTCTCTACAAGGTTTTCTATGTTAAGCTTAAAGTTAACAACAACCATTTCATCTTCGTCACCGAAGCATTTTTTCTTAAAGCTGTCTACATCTTCTATCTCATAAGATATTGGTGTAGAGATATTTACAACCTCGCCTAAAAACTCCGAAAGAGCAGTGGACGAAGCACCCATCATTTGGTTCATTACCTCGCATATAGCGCTGGTATTCATTTCGTTAAGCTCAAAATCCTCATCGGAAATTTCCATTCCCATAAGAAGCCCAACAATCATTCTTACATCCTGCCTTTTAAGCAGCATAATGTTGCTTCCGCTAAGGCCTGATATATAGGTTATTTCAACAGCTATGGCAGGCTCCATGTCTGAATATTCAAACTCATCATAGGTAACAATTTCCACATCAGGCGTAGTAATGTCTACCCTTTTGCCAAGCATAGTTGAAACTGCCGTAGCTGAGGCACCTAAACTGATATTTAATATCTCGCCAATCGCGTCTATTTCCATAGAGCTAAAAATCTTTGAATTCATGTGTTCCTATTCTCCTTTGGACGAAACTAAATTTTTATCATAAACCTCGTTAATTTTAACCGCCATATTTTTATTGTATTTACCTAATTCACCCTTAAACCACGGCTCGCCTTCTATATAAATAAAGACATCCGAGTCTTTGGATTTATTTAGGTTAATTACATCCCCAACCTGGAGTGTAAACAAATCCTTCAGCAAAATGGTTGATTTTCCAAGTTCAGCACATATTTCCATAGGCGTTGTTTTAATTCCATCAAAAATACTTTTTGTGGTTTCATCCTCAGGATTTTTCTTTTCTGGTTTTTCCTCAAATGTCTGGAAAACACCAGTAAGAAAATTGCTCGGCAGGCAGATGTTAATTTTTCCCACTATATCGCCTATCTCAACTTCCATAACAACAATTACGGTAGTTTCATCTCTGCCTATTTTCTGCATCATTCCAGGGTTAGTTTCAACTTTATCTAAAGAAAACTCTAAGTTTATATAATCAGCCCAACCATCACCCATAATCGCAACAAGATACTTAGCAATGTTGCGGTAGAGTGAGATTTCTATATCAGTACATACATAAGAATCAGGTATATCCTTAGCATCTTCACCTGTACCACCTATCATTCTGTCTATCATGCATAGAATAAGCTGGTTTGTACAGTGCAGTATAACCGGGCCATATATCATGCCGTTAGGCAGTGTTACATTAATTAGAGAGAGCATGTCATTATCACTTAACGCATTGCTGAATTCGTAATATCTTTGCTCCTCAACCTCAAGAACGTTTACAGTGCTTGCAATTCGAACAAGATTATTAATTCTTGAAGAGCATAATCTGGCGTAATTTTCGTATATACCGGATAAAAGCTTTAATTTATCCTTGGTAAATTTCTTAGGGCTGTAAAAATCATATTTCTTATATTTTTTTTCTTTCTTTTCAGGTTCACTTGTAACGTCGCCGCTTCTCATTGAATTTATAAGTGCATCTATCTGGCTTTGTGACAGTACCTCGGACATGTTTCAGCTTTCCCTCCCTTCAATATTCATTAATCCTCTCCGACTTCTGTGCCATAAACTTCTTCATAATAATCATCAAGACTTTTAACAACACTGTCTGTCTTAGTTATTAATATTTCAACACGCCTGTTTTTGGCGCGTGATTCACGTGTTTCAAAAGAACTTATAGGCCTAAACTGTCCATAACCACATGAAACAAGCTTAGCCGGGTCTATAATATTCTTTTCCTGTATATAAAGCAGTACTTCTGTAGCTCTGTTAGAAGACAAAAATCTGTCGCTTATAGGTTCGTTAGGAACATCAGGCCTTGCCTGAGAAGTATGTCCTAATATCTGTATTTCCTCTATAGAGTCAACAGCATCTGTAATAGCATTGCAGAACTCATCAAGTACAGCCTTGCCTTCATCTTTAAGCACAAAACTGTCGCCATCAAAAAATACATTGTCCCTGAATGTAATAAAAGTAAATCCGTCACCCCTTGAAAGCTCAATATCGCCTTGAAGATTATTCTGACTTATATACTCCGAAAGCACATAGTACAGCTTATCGAAATCATCAGCATTTTCAGGTAAGTTCATGCTTCCTTCAACAGGATAGTCATTATCATTTTTTCCTTGTGTTGTAACTATCTGCGACAACTCAGTGGCATCAGGGTTAAAGCTTTTAACTAAAAGCTCCCATTTTTCACTGTCTATACTGGACATTGAATAAAGCAGTACAAAAAAGCACAGCAATAATGTAACCATATCGCCATAAGTATCCATCCAATTAGCGCCGCCGTTGCCACTTTTTTTCTTTTTCCTAGCCATAATTACACATCCGTTTTTGTATAAAATATAAATGAATTAATAAAAATTCCCCAATAATTTATTTTCTGCCTTTTTTATTACCGCCTGAACTTTCAAGGGCCATGTCTCTTTCTCTCTGGGAGAGATAAGAAATAAGTTTTTCTTTCATAAATTTAGGGTTTTCACCGGACTGAATGGATAAAACGCCTTCGATTATAATCTGTTTGCAAAGATATTCTTCATCATTTCTTATACTAAGTTTTTTAGCTATAGGTGAAAAAACAAGGTTAGCCAATATACAGCCGTAAAAAGTAGTTATAAGAGCAACTGACATATCTGAACCAAGGGAAGATGCTCCTGTAGAACCATCTAAGTTCATGTTTTTAAGCATATTAACAAGACCTATTAAAGTACCTATCATACCAAAAGCCGGAGCAAATGATGATGCCTTTTCATATATGCCAACAGAATCCGAATGTCTTTCAGCCAAGTAATCCAAGTCGTTATTAAGCATTGACTTAACTTTTTCCGGGTCAGTAGCATCTACAATAAGCATAATGCTTTGTTTAAAAAACGGATCTGTCTGTTTATTTGCCATTTCCTCAAGGGCCAATAGACCGTTTTTACGTGCTACCTGAGAGAACTCAACAAGTAAATCAATATATTCCATAGGGTTATACTTGCTGCCAGATAATAAAATCTTTATATGCTTCGGAATTTGTTTTAAAGTACTTGCCGGATAGGATGCAATAACGGCTGAAATTGTACCACCAAGAACAATAAATACACTTGGTATATCAACAAAATTAATTAAGTTTCTAAAAACAAAAATCGAAGTCTCCGACGGATCAAAAACAACTCCGAAACAAATAAGTACTAAACCAGCTATAATACCAACAATGGTCGTAATGTCCATAAAAAGTCCCGCCCTCTTTAGTAGTTTTTATTAACAGATGTCATTTTCTTATACTCGCAGTATATACGAGCCTTAAACTCTATAATCTTATCTATAATTTCATCTGGTGTTTCTCTAACAAGAAAAAACTCCCTGTTCATCATAATTACTTTAGTGTCGGGTATTGACTCGATACATTCTATTTGAGCACCATTAATAACAAAATGCTCATTATTCAATTTTGTAAGCTTAATCATAAAACCACCTTCAATAAATAAGATTAAATTTAATACATGGCAGGGAGATAGCCTTTTAAGCCTCTCCCAACCATTGTTTATAAAATTTAACGTTTCATATTTACTAATTCTTCAAGCATTTCATCAGAAACAGTTATCATTTTAGAGCAAGCCTGGAAACCTCTTTGTGTTGTAATCATGTTTGAAAACTCAGTTGCTAAATCAACATTTGACATTTCAAGGCAGCTTGACCTTAAAATTCCTGTTGTACCTTCACCTGGCTGGAAAGCCTGTAATGTACCTGTATTGCTTACTGCTTTGTAATAAGAATTTCCTGAATTCTGGAGTGCGTTTGGATTAGTTACGTTGCAAACTGCAACAATACCGAATTTATATGTATTTCCGTTAGGACCTGTACCGCTTATAACACCGTTTGAGTCAATGCTTATGCTTGTAAGGTTAAGCCTTTCTTCGTCATCATATGTAATTTCAGGTGATTCATTAGCATCATCTGTAGCTACAGGAAGTCTGATAGGCTTAAGGTTAGCAAAAGTAATATTGTCTCCGTCACCAGTTGTTTCCATGCCGTCAGTAATATCTGCTGTGCCTATAGCTGCATTATCAGGTACGAAACCATAAACAACATTTTTATTAGCATCTACAAGATATCCGTCGCCGTCTATTGTAAACTCGCCTACTCTTGTTAAATAAAACTGTGAAATCTGATTAGCATCTACTTCATTGCTTACACCATCTGTCATTTCATCTTCACTAAGCTTAGGACCTACAATAAAAAAGCCGTTTCCGTCAATCATACAGTCAGTGCCTATACCTGTAGGCTCGTAACTTCCTGTAGAAAAGTCAACACTAATAGCGGAAACTTGGCTTCCATAACCTATCTGGCTTGGATTAGAGCCGCCGTAAACATTGTTTCCGTCACTTGAACCATATAAGTTCTGATAAATAGAATCTTTAAATGTAGTTCTTCCTGACTTGAATCCAACAGTATTTACATTGGCAATATTATTACCTATAACATCCATTTTATTCTGGTGTGCACGAAGGCCCGAAACTCCAGAAAACATTGATTTTAACATTTCTTTATGTCCTCCTCGAAAGCTGCACAAAGGTTATGTACTTCAGACACAACCAAAACCTCCCTTTCGGGTCCAGTTTATAAAAGTACAGCGCTGTCTATATTAGTAAAAATATTATTTTTCATTTCATTGCCATTCATGGCAGTAACAACAACGTTATTTGGTATATTAACTATAAATGCTGCCTCACGACCTATCATAACAACATCCTTGGCACCTTTAAGCCTTGCGCTGTCAGCCGCTGTATTTAACTGCTCTATTAAAGAGTCTGTCACATTTATACCCCGTTGCTGTATTCTTTCTTTTGAATGCTTGGAAAACTGCAATGATTCGGATTTTTCCAGCTTTTCGTTTAATATATCAGCAAAATTTTGATTGCTGTTTTGATTTTTATCAGAATTTTTTACTGGTAAAAACGGTTCCGCCTGTATTTGGCGTATTTTTAAATCATTAATATTTCCAATCATTGCCCACCTCCAAACGCAGTATTAATGCCGCTTTTATGCCAATTAAACTATACTGGTTTCTTCTGTTTGTCCGCCATCTTCGGAGCCGGAACCATCAGAACCTTCAGAACCATCAGAGCCCTCCGGTACCTTTCCTACAGACATTAACTGTGACATTGTATAGCCTTTATCGCCTATAAATATAACCGGCTCATCGTAATAAAGAGCTATACCTGTAACTGTGCCAGTTACTGTTGTTAAATTACCCTTAGAATCATATTCGGCTACAGTAACTTCTTTTCCAACCATTGAAGAAGCATAAGTGCTTATTGAAACCTGTGTCATGCTTGACATAGCCTCAACTACAGCCATTTGAGCCAGCTGCATCATGTAATTGTCTTGGCTAGTTGGATTCATAGGGTCTTGGTTTTGAAGCTGCATTGCCATAAGCATAAGGAAGCTATCCATTGATAATGTACCGGATGCATCCCTAGTTTTTGCTGTGCTTGAATTCTGGCTGTATGCCGAAGAACTTCGGGCTATTGAATTTACATATTCATTACCCAAAATTACCTCTCCTTTCTTAAAGCTTAAACAAGACCTAAACGCATTTGGTCTAAAAAGTCAGTAGACTTTTCGTTTTTATCTCGTTTATTCTTTCTTTCATCACCTTGATAGTTTTGCTCTCTGCCATTTTGCTGCTGATAGTCTTGGCGATATGTTTGCTCATCATTTTGGTTAACTTGAACAAATGTTGTATTACCTGTTCTGTTTTCCAAAATAGCGGCTAATTTATCTGTACTGCCGTTTAATGCTTCCAGAGCTTTTTGTGTAGAGCAGAGAATGGAAACTTTTGTTTCGCCATTTTCAAAAGCCAGTTTAATATGTATTTTGCCTAAATCTTCAGGCTCAAGCTGCAAATCAAACTCATTATTGCCATGTACTATAATTTTGTCGGCTAAATTATCAATAGCCTCATTATTATTTAATGGCAAAACATCAGCAACCTTAACCTGAATTACATCGCCTTTACTTGTGCTTTGTACTGTTTGAAGCGCTGCTTCAAAACCTGTTGTATTGCTGATTTCATTCTCTTTATCGCTTTTTGTGTACTGCTCAACTACAATATTTTTAGGAACATTTACGGTTTTTTCACCAGATGCTTTTACATTAACTAAACCTGTATCCATAGGCATTTCATTTGAAGCAGTAATCTGCTTACCAAGTGTATTTTGCAAATCCTCATTAGATAACATTTGGTTTAAATCTGCAATGCTATTGATAAAATCTGCATTTCTCACAACTTTGGCATTACTTAAATTAAGCTGTGCTGCTGTTTTAATAACATCTGTAGCTGAAGCAATGTTCTGCTGCAAAGTTGAATTCTGCGCTGTATTTGCTGCAGTTTCCTGAACAAAAGGCACTTGTGAAACACCTTGAGCCTTTACAGTCTGCTGAGCCATTTCTGGCGCATTATTTGCAGGTGCATTAACAAAAACTGAAAAGTCTTTATTATTGATTAAAAAACTGCCATAAAGCATCTGAGCTTGAGCCATACCCAGCTCCTGATTTGTTTCTTTAACTTCATCCTTTTGATTTTCAGTATTGCCGTTAAGTTTATCTTGGCTGTCTGTTTTATCTGCTTTGTCAGACTTATCGGTTTTACTGTCAGTCTTTTTATTAAGCTTATCACTTTCATTTTTTATTGCGTCTTTAAAGCTGTTTTGATTTACTGCTTTATCATCAGTAGCTTTTGATGCAGATGAGGAATCCGGCATTATTTTTGAAATATTGATATTAACTGCCATGTTTCCTGATGCCATTTTTTTCACCTCCCTTTAAATAATTTATATTTATTAAATAAATACCAAGCTTAGAGTTTTTCTATTTTAAACTTTCTGCTTGATATAAATTCCTCAATAAACAATTCGTTTTCTTTCTGTTCTTCTTTCCTATACTCGTTTATTTTTATGTCTTTGAGTTTTTCAATAGAAAGCATTTCTTTTTTCGCTTCAACCATTTTATCTCTTTTTTCAGCTTCAATTTTTTTTAGCTGATTGAGCTTAGCGGTTTCTTCTTTTATAAGCTGGTTTTGTCTTATAAGATATTTTTCATACAACTCCGCCTCAGCAATAGTAATACCGGCTGTTTTTTTTGAATCGAAGTTTGAAACAGATACCTGTTCTTCTTTTTTAAGACGTTCTATAACGTTGTTCTGCTCGGTTACTTTTTTTACTGAGTCGGCATGGTCGTTTTTTAAAATCTCTAACATGTCGCTTTTATACTTTAAAACAGGCTCTAAACGAAAAGAAAATTTTTTCATAAGTTATCACCATACAATTAATTAGTCATTCAAAATTTCTCTCATTTTGTTTAACGTGTCTTCATAAGAAAAAGCTTCATTAATGCCCTGAGTTAAAAACTCATTTACTTTATCTATTTTAGAAACGGCATAGTCCAAAGAGCCATTTGTTCCGGCTTTATAAGCACCTATTGAAATTAAGTCCTCATTTTTGCCGTAAATGCTCAGTATATCTCTTATTTTAGATGCCAACTCTTTGTGCTCATCTGAAGCAACGGTTGACATTAAACGGGATATACTAGCGTTAATATCTATTGCCGGGAAGTGATTTGAGTTAGCCAGTTTTCTTGAAAGAACAATGTGCCCGTCCAATATACCTCTTACAGTATCGGCTATAGGCTCATTTGTATCATCGCCTTCCACCAAAACAGTATAAATACCAGTAATAGAACCTTCTTTAAAATTTCCGCTTCTTTCCAAAAGCTTAGGAAGTTTAGAGTAAATAGATGGTGTATATCCCCTTGCAATAGGCGGTTCACCTATAGCAAGGCCTATTTCCCTTTGCGCCATAGCAAACCTTGTAAGTGAGTCCATCATAAGCAAAACGTCGTTGCCTTGGTTTTTAAAATATTCGGCAATAGCCGTTGCCACAATAGGGCATTTCATTCTAAGCATTGGCGACTGGTCGCTTGTTGCTACTACCAGCACAGACCTTGCAAGGCCTTCTTCACCTAAGTCCTTTTGAACAAATTCCAAAACCTCTCTGCCACGCTCGCCCACAAGAGCAATTACGTTTATATCGGCTTTTACATTCTTGGCTATCATTCCTAATAGTGTACTTTTGCCTACACCACTTCCGGCAAATATACCAACCCTTTGGCCTTTGCCAATAGTCAGCATACCGTCTATAGCTTTTATGCCAAAACTCATTTTTTCACTTATTGGCGGCCTTTCCAAAGGGTTAATATATGTATCATCAACCGGATAAAATTCCTTTGGGTCAAAATCACCAAGTCCATCCATAGGCTGGCCTAAAGCGTTTATAACACGGCCTCTTAAAAAATCACCTACAGGTATTTTAAGACGCTGTTTTGTGTTTCTTACAAAACTGCCCGCTGTAATACCGCTTGTGCTTTCGTATGGCATAAGCAGAATTCTATCGTCTTTAAAGCCTATAACCTCACTTAAAACCTGACCTTTAGTGTCTTGGCTGTATATAGTGCTTATATCACCTATGCCGCAGTTTCCGCCGGAAGCCTCAACCATCATTCCTACTATGTTTTCTATTTTTCCTATGTGGCTTATTGTTTCAGAACGCTTAATTAAATCAACCGCACTATTAAACGTAGAAATTCCTCCCCGTTATATAGCTGAATTACTGATAATTTCTCTGATGTTTTCAACCTGTGTATTTGCGCTTGCGTCAATAATCTCATCAGGAAACTCAATAATACATGTGCCTTGGTTTTCTTTTTCCATTGGAATTACCTTTATGTTGTCTGAAAGATTAGACAAAGTATGTATTATATCCAATCCGCCTTCCATCATCAGCTCGGCATCTGTTTTTGATATATAAATCTTTACCCATTCCTTAGAAGCAAGCCTTTCTGTAGCAGATAAAATCATTCTTTCAATTATCTCACCACTTGTTTTAAGGCTCACCTGTATAACTTTTTCGGCTACAGTTATTGCTATGTCTACCAAGTTTAATTTATACTGTGCCAGTATTTTTTCTTTCTCGTCAGACAAGGCATTTATTACACCTTTAATTTCATTAAGATACTCCATGCTTTTTACGCCTTCTGTATCTTTTATTTCTTTGTATGCCTCCTCACGGCCTTTTTCAATACCGTCTCTGTAGCCTTCTTCTCTTCCTTGTCTTAAAGCATCTTCTTTCATTTCCTGTGCCTCTTGCTTGGCTTTTTTCAATATTTCCTCAGCCTGCTTTTTGGCGCTATCTATAATTTCCTGAGCTTTCTGTTCGGCTTTTTTTTCTTCTTCTTTTAATTTATTTCTTTTTTCAGCCAATGCTTCATCGCTCTGTTTTTTTTTGCTCGGCTTAACTGCCTCTTTCTCGCTTTTTTCTTCTTTAACAACTACAGGCCTTTCTTCAGGAAGCTCATCATTAAACTCGTATTGCTTAATACGGTTTTTCTGTTCACTAAATTTAAGCAGATTAGGCAATGATATCATCCTTTCCGCCCTTTACAATAACAAGCTCTCCTTGTTCTTCAAGCGACCTTATAATGTTTACTATTCTCTGCTGTGCTTCTTCTACATCGCGGATTCTTACATTTACTGTAATCTCCAAATCGGACTTAATGGACTCTGCCATACGCGATGAAACATTAGAGAATATAAGGTTTGCAACCTCAGGGTTAGCCTGCTTAAGAGCAAGTACAATGTCTTTAGGATCACATTCACGCAAGAAGCGCTGAATTGAACGGTTATCCATTGTAACAATGTCTTCAAATACAAACATTCTCTTTCTGATTTCGTCTGTAAGTTTAGCATCTTTAGTTGAAAGCTCATCAAATATGTATTTTTCATTGCCTCTATCCATGTAATTAATAACATCGGCAATATAATCGATACCGCCAGCCTGAGTGTAGTCCGTTGTAAGGACAGCCGAGAATTTCTTTTCTATCTGGCTTTCAACTATTTTAATTGCCTCCGGCGAAGCACTTTCCATCTTCGCTATAGCCTCTACTACCCTGAGTTTTTTATTTTTAGGCAGTGATATAATTACATCTGCCGCTTGGTCCGGATTAGCATATGAAAGGACAAGAGCTATTGTTTGCGGCCTTTCATGCTGCAATATGGAAAAAAGGTTCTTGCTGTTAAGCTTTCTGATAAATGAAAACGGCATTGTTTTTAATGATTTAGCCACTTTTTCAAGAAGCATTGTAGCCGTTTGCTGGCCAAAAGCCTTTTCCAATACAGAACGGGCGTATTCCAAACCGCCTTCTGTAACAACTTTCTGAGTCATGCACTCTTTATAAAAGTCGTCCAGTACATTTTCTGTTTCTTCTGGTGAGAGATGGCGCATTTTGGCGATTTCCACTGTAAGGGCTTCAATATCTTCCTCGCTTAAATATTTATATATCTGAGAAGCCTTATCTGTACCCATGGATATAATAACCGCCGCAGCTTTTTGTTCGGGAGTCAGCTCCTTACTTTCCATCCTTGTCCCCTCCTCTCAGCCATGCTTTAAGTGTCTGAGCCGAAATTTCCGGATTTTCTTCTGTTATTTCTCTAATCTTGTTTTTAAGTTCCATACTTCTTTCATTCTTAATATTTATTAAGTCTGATATATCAGTTTCTTCTTCTTTTTCAGTTGGTGCAGTATTGAACGTATTATAAATAACAGGGCCTTCTTCTATATTTTTACCATTCTTTTTCTTACGTAATTTCTTTCTTATACGCTTAATGATAAAGAGTAAAATAATAAGAAGTATTAATAATGCACCAACAGCAATTCCGCCTATTGTAACTAAACGTGTAATCTGTTCTTTATCAGGCAAATTGTTTTCTGCCGGAGCCTCAGCTTCATCCTTCTGGAATTCAATGCCTACAAGCTCTATTTTTTCTTCGCTATCTTCAGTGCTTATGCCTGCTGCTTTAGCTACAAGAGAAACCAGCTGTGTTCTTGTTTGATTATCAAGGTTGTTTGTATCAATAATAACGGCTATAGACAAATCCTCTAAATCCCCAGCGTCTATCTGCTGCTGCTCTTTTACTTGGTCAACTAAATACTCAGCGCTTCCATCGCTTAATATATAGTTTTCTGTTCCATCCTGTTCTATTCTTGTATAAACAGGTATGTCGGAATTTGTTTCCGTTCCAGGTACTCCGCCTGCCGTTTCTCCGTCTTTACCCACTTCCTGATGTGCTGTTTCAGAAGATTTAACACCAGTGTTATTTTCATCTTCAGCTGAATAGTTAGTAAGTTCTCTCAATTTTTTATTAATGTCAACTTCACTTTTTACAGAAACCTTAACGTGTTCCTGACCATATATAGGGACTAAAATTTCAAGAACTTTATTCTTAATTTTATTGTCGTAAGCTTCCTCTATCTGTAATTTCAGTTCGTTAGCGGTGCTTTGTGATAACTCATCGGATGCTGTAACGTCTTTTCCATTACAGATAACCGCAACGCTTTCAAACTCAAGCTGAGGAATGCTTCGTGATACAAGCCTCTGCATAGCTTTAACGTCATCAGTTGATATATCTGAGCCATCTTTTGTTGTAACAGCAATAGAAGCAGTAGCTTTTGACGCATTTTCGCTATCAAGAACATATTTCCTGTCCTCTCCAAAAGCTATTGTTACTTTAGCATCTTTAATGTTAGGAAAAAATGAAGATATTGTGGCGCCCATTCTCTCCTGAAGCTCAAGGCGCTGATAATACTGTTTTTCTGACTCTGAAGTGGTCAAATCCACATTATTAGTAAAAACATCATATGTAAATCCGCTTTTTGGATAGCCTTCATAAACAAGCTCAGCTTTAAGCTGTTCCCCTTCACTTTCGGGAACAAGTATTGTACTTCCTGAAGACAGTGCTTCGTATTTGTAATCAATACCGTCATCTTGAAGCTTGCCCATAATCTCACTGGCTTCTTCATTGCTTAATCCTGAAAAAAGAGTTACATACGGTCTGTTATTAAGCCATATAGCTATGACTATTGATAAAACTACTGAAACAGCTACTCCTATAATTATTATTTTTTTTGTTTTAGAATTTAAATTTTTTGCTGTTTCCTTTATTTTTGTTAGTATTGAAATAACTCGCTCATTCAAAATATATCCCTCTTTAAGTTTATAATTTTACACACCAAAAAACCCTAAATTATAAACTTATTCTCATTAGCTCATTGTATGAATCTAAAGCTTTATTACGAAGCTGAACTAAGAAATCAACTGAAAGCTGTGCCATAGAAGAAGCCACAGGAACAGTGTGTGCATCATCTATTTGCCCAGTAGAAAGAAGATACTGTGCCTGTTCAAGACTCTTTTCATTTGAAGCAACATCATCTAAAGCGCTTTTGAAAATATTTTCAAACATAAGATTATTGTTTGTTACTGATTTTTGGGAATTGTTAAAAAAAGGGTTTGAAGCAATCTCGTTAAGTGGTGATATATACATATGCTATACTCCTTAAAAATTAAAAAGATTGTTAATAAAACTAAAATTACTTACCTATTTCAAGGGCTTTTGAAGCCATTGTCTTAATTGTATTAAAAGCTGTAAGATTGGCGTCATAAGCTCTGCTTGCTGCCATACTGTCAACAGTTTCTTTTAACAAATCAACATTAGGCATCTGCACGTATCCATTTTCGTCAGCATCTGGGTGCTCTGGGTTATAAACCATACGAAAATCACTTGGGTCTTCAACTATTTCAGCTACTCTTACACCGCCGCCATTATTGCTCTGCCTTGACAATTCAGAACGAAAAGCACTTGCAAAACTGTTGTCTTCTATAGGTTCAAAAACAACCATTTTTCTTCTGTAAGGTCCGCCGTTTTCTGTTCTTGTTGTGTTTATATTGGCTATATTTTCCGCTGCTATATCAAGGCGCATTCTTTCAGCGGTCATACCTGACGCACTTATATTAAGCGCATTTAAAAAACTCATAATTATAGCTCCTTTCAGCCTTTAATTACTGTACGCAGTCTTGTAAGGTCATCGTTAAATGATTTAAGCATAAACTCATACTGAAGCGCCGCTTTGGCAAGCTCCATACTTTCAACGTCTACATTAACGTTATTTTCGTCCATTCTTGACGACTCGTTTTCAGTTTCATGAATTTCAGGCCTTACTGAAGCTATGCTGCTTTTAATTTCATTGGCAGTTCTGCCATATTGTGAATCAAGCCTACTTTGCAGCTCCTCCTCGAATGTAATATATTTTGCTTTATATCCAGGAGTTTCGGCATTGGCTATATTATTTGATGTTATTGTTTGTTTCTGCCAAAGATAGTCCATTACTTTTTTTGACAAATCAAACATATTATTGTTTAAGAAATTCAATACAAAATTCCCCCCTAAAACGCCGATAAAACTGCTTAACAACAGTTATTTAAATAGTACTTAAAAAAGTTTATTTACACTATTATAAAAGTACCTTCTAAGTAGACAGTATATCCTTTTTTATTGCAAAATTCAACATTTTGTTATAAGTATCTTTACGATTTTATTAAATTTATTGTTTGTTTTTTTGTAAACAATATACAAATAATTTTTCCAATATTGGGAAAAAAGTGTTTTTTAGGTAAAAAATTTAAATTCATTAGTACAAAAATCACGTTTAAAAACGTTAAATTAAAACAAATTTTACTATTTATAAAAAAAGCAAATTAAGTACTATTTAAAATAAATTTCATCCTTACCAACAGATTTAAAATGTTTGTGGCTGAATCTGTCTGCTTATTGTTAGTTTGTTACTCTAAATAAATCCTCATTTTTAACAAATTTATTTCACTATTTTATCTGCAAGTATTTCCTTTTAAATTTATTCTCAATAAAAGGCATTCAATATTAGAAATCAATTTTTTGTTAAAATTATCTTATTAACATTTAGTAATTAAACTATTTTTTGATATAATTTAAAAAAATTATGATTATATCATTTTTTTGAGTGCTTTTTTCACATTTTGTTCAAATTATCATGAGATTAAATGACAAAATATTACTAAGACTTTAAATATATTTGAGCATCGAATCTGTTAATTTTGAAAGGACTGACTTTAAATGAAACGATTACCAAAAGGTTATGGAAGTGTATACAAACTTTCAGGCTCACGCCGCAGACCATTTACAGCAAGAATACAAACAGGGCATAATACCGAAAGCGGACGGCCGGAATATAAATATCTAGGCTATTACAAAACATCTCAGGAAGCTCTGCAGGCTCTTATGGAATACAATAAATCACCATATGATTTCGATTTAATAAACTATACAATATCGGATTTATACAGCGAATTTAAAAAGCGCAAATTAAGCAAGCTGTCAAACAGCGGTGTATATATTTATCAGGCGGCATATAAATATCTCGAACCTATACACGATATGAAAATAAAAGAAATTAAAACATTTCATTTACAAAAAATAATCGACAATATAGACAGAAAATGGCAGACAAAAAATCATGTGCAAACTCTTCTTAATCAGCTTTTTGACATAGCCATAGAGCTTGACATAGTTTCGAAAAACTACGCTAAATTCACAAAAATCGGACCTAAAGAGGAGTCTAACATTCATAAATCATTTACATCTGATGAAATTAAACTGCTTTTTGAGGCCATAAAAACTGAACCTTTTGCCGATACTGTGCTTATTATGATTTACAGCGGATTACGTCCTTCAGAACTTTTAAATATCGAAAAAAGCTCCGTTAATTTAGAGCAGATGTATATAACAGCAGGCTCCAAAACAAAAGCTGGCAAAAACCGTGTTATACCTATAAACAAAAAAATATTTCCGTTTATAAAGAAACGCTGTGCTTCAAGCAATATTTACATCATAGAAAAAAACGGCTGTCCTGTAAAATATTCATCATACCGTAGAATTTATATAGACCTTATGAAAAAATTAAATATGGAGCACCTGCCTCACGACGGACGCCATACCTTTGCAAGCCTTGCTGATACAGCTGGAATGAACAAAGTTTCTATAAAGCGCATTATGGGCCATGCAACCAACGACATAACTGAAAATGTATACACCCACAAAGAAATAGATGAGCTGATTAAAAATATAAATATGATTTGACATAAAAAATATGATTTAATATATAAAATATATTGTTTAACAAAACTGTCTGTTTATTGTCTGTTTATGTTATTTCAGTGTAACAAAAATTACCTGAATACAAACCAAAAAACCTTTGATTGTTAATTAAATATCATTTTTTAGTCTTAGAACTCTTAATTTTATATTATCAATGGTAATTATAAACAATAATGTGAAATTTTTAATAAAAGCCTTATATCCTACTTGCTTAATTTAGGATATAAGGCTTATTTTAAAAAAAAACAAAAATCTTACTTAATGAATCCAATTTTATACCGATATATCTTATTGAGAGAATTTTTATATCATTATAATAAAGAGGCAAAAAGTATTTTCTCAACATTTAAATTGGAGGTATAAATATGTTTAAGCACTTAAGAATTGGCAAAAAATTAATTATCTCACTTTTACTTGTAAGTATAATAGCAAGCATTTCAAGCGTTATGTGTATTTTTCTTACAAGGTCAATGCACTCTAAATACAATAATATTTTAGTTACAGACGGATTTTCACAAGGTGATGTAGGTAAACTTCTTGTAGATTTTTGTGAAGTAAATTTAGATTTACATAAATCAGTAACATACACCAGCACAACTGATAAAACTGATGCTAAAACAGAGTTTAATACAAATTCAAACCAAATAGATGAACTGTTTAATACTGTTGAAAAAACCCTTACAACAGACAGCGAGAAAAACTATTTTAATACAGCAAAAGAGGCTTGGACACAGTACAGCAGTCTTTCAAAAGAAATAGCATCACAAACAAATTCTGCTATTGCCGAAAAAAGCCTTATAGAAGAATTAGACCCGCTCTATCACACTATTTACACTTCATTATTATCCATTATGGACAGTAAAGTTGCCGCAGGTACTGAATCACAAAGTGCAATAGAGTCATCTGCTAGGTTGATAATACTTCTGTGTGTTCTCCTTATTATAGTAACTTTTGTATGTGCTATTTTACTTGGAGTATTACTTTCTCGCCAGATTTCAATACCACTTAATAAATGTTCAGAGCGCCTTGCTGCTTTAGTTGATGGCGATTTAACAACACCTGTTGATGAAATTGACTCAGATGATGAAGTAGGCGACTTAACTGAATCAACTCAAGAACTTATAGAGCGCTTATCAAGTGTTATAAAAGATGAAGAGTACCTTCTCAGCGAAATGGCAAACGGTAATTTTGCCATAACAACAACTTGTGAAGAAAACTATGTAGGCGATTTCAAACCGCTTCTCCTTTCAATTAGGAAAATAAACAGAAATCTTGACTCAACTTTATACCAGATAAATCAAACTTCAGACCAAGTATCAAATGGAGCTGAGCAGGTAGCAAACGGAGCTCAGGCTTTAAGCCAAGGCGCTACAGAGCAGGCAAGCTCAATACAGGAATTAGCTGCAACAATTAACGATATATCACAGCATGTTTCTAGTACAGCAGAAAATGCAAGTCAGGTAAGCGAAAAAGTAAAAGATATTAGCGATGATATGGAACAGAGCAATGCTAAAATGAGTGAGTTGATGGGAGCTATGAGCGAAATTACAAACAGCTCTACAGAAATTGGCAAGATTATAAGAACTATCGAAGACATAGCATTCCAAACAAACATACTTGCTTTAAACGCTGCAGTTGAGGCCGCTCGTGCTGGTTCTGCCGGAAAAGGTTTTGCTGTAGTAGCAGACGAAGTTAGAAACTTAGCAAGCAAAAGTGCAGAAGCTTCTAAAAACACAGCCGCTCTTATTGAAAACTCAATCAGAGCTGTTGAAAATGGTTCTAAGATAGCCCATGAAACAGCTGAAGCTTTAAATTCTGTAATAACTAAAAAAGACGAAATTGTTACTGTTGTTGAAAAAATTTCTGCTGCTTCTGCAGAACAGGCAAATTCAATTTCTCAGATAACAGTTGGAATTGACCAAATTTCATCAGTTGTTCAGACAAATTCAGCTACAGCTGAGGAAAGTGCTGCTGCCAGCGAGGAACTTTCTGGCCAGGCTGCTGTTTTAGACCAGCTTTTCAAAAAATTCCGTTTAAGAAGCACTTCAAAAAACGAATTAGCTTCTGCTCAAACAAATAGTAATTCAAATGAAAGTGAAGATTCATCTATGCTTTATAGCGCCGATGATACATCATTTAACAACTTTTCAAGCAAATATTAATTAAAATCATAAAGCCATCAGTTATGAAATGCACCCCATTTGTTAGACAGTATGATATACTAAATAACAAATGGGGTGATTTTTTATGCCAAAAGGAATAGCAAACAAAAAATATACACCTGAGTTTAAGAAACTTGTTGTTGAAACTA
>CALWEX010000081.1 GCA_944377425.1 uncultured Clostridia bacterium | reverse complement strand
CAGCCATTGCGGTGCTTTATGCACTTATACTTGAGCTTATAATATACCGCTCAATTAAAATTACTGATTTATACAGAATTTCATTAAGCACAGCTGTTGTTACATGTGCTGTATTTATACTTGTTGCTGGTGGTCAGCTTTTCTCTTGGGTTATTTCTTACGCTCAGATACCTCAGATGCTTACATCAGTTATTCTTGGTTCAAATCCATCTGCAATTAGAATACTTGTAACAGTAACCGTGTTCTTCTTTATAGGATGTATGTTTGTAGACTCACTTGTTGTAATAATCATACTTTCACCTATATTCTATCCAGTTGCTATGCAGGCAGGTATCGACCCTATTCATCTTGGAATAGTTATTACTCTTCAGGCAGCAGTTGGTTCAATATCACCGCCTTTCGGCTGCAATATATTCACAGCCTGCGCTATATTCAACAAACCGTATATAGAGATTGTAAAAGGTCTTCCGCCTTACATAGTTATGTGCGTTATAATTTCAGCTGTAGTAATTATTTTCCCTCAGCTTTCACTTTTCCTTCTGTAAGAAAGGCGGGATATGATGTTTGACATAAAAGAAGAAGTTTTAAAACATGAAAGTGAATTAATAGCTCTGCGCCGCGATTTACACGAAAACCCTGAGCTTGGATACCATGAGTTTAGAACATCAAAAATTGTTTCTGACTATCTTAAAAATTTAGGCATGGAAGTTAAAAATGTGGCTAAAACCGGAGTTGTAGGTGTTTTAAAAGGCGAAGGTGGTTTAGGCAAGACTATACTTTTAAGAGCTGATATGGATGCCCTTCCTGTAGAGGAAAAAACAGGTCTGCCTTATGCATCAAAAACGCCTAATGTAATGCACGCCTGCGGACATGACGGTCATACGGCAATACAGCTTATAGTAGCTAAAATACTTTCTGAGCATAAAAATGAGTTTAAAGGTTCAGTTAAGTTTGTATTCCAGCCAAATGAAGAAGAAGCCGGAGCACTTGATATGATTAACGAAGGTATACTCCAGTCACCTAAGGTAGATGGCGCATGTGCTCTGCATTTGTGGAGCCCTATAAAATCCGGAAGAATAGGTTTAAGTTCTGGACCTGTACTTGGCACAACAGAGGAGTTTGAGCTTAAAATACTTGGAAAAGCAGGGCACACATCAACACCGCATACAGCAAAAGATGCCCTTTTAGGTGCAGCAAAAGTTGTAGATGCTGTTCAGAGCCTTGGTACAAGGGAATTTGACCCATTGCTTCCAATAGCCGTAATGTTCGGCAAAATACACGGCGGAAGCGCAAGAAATGTAATTACTGATTGTGTTGAGCTTGGCGGAACAATAAGATTTCTGTTTCCTGACGAAAGTGTTAATAAGCCTAAAGTTTTAGGTGCTTTTGAAAGAATAATAAAAGGTACATGCGACGCTTTAGGTTTAACTTATGAACTTAAATTTATACCAAGCAATCCTTCACTTATTAATGCACCAGAGATGGTAGCAATTATTAAAGAAGCAGCTGAGGAAACTTACGGTGTTAAGGATAATATCGATGAGTTTAAGAGCTTAGCTGGTGAGGACTTTGCTGAAATAAGCCAAAGAGTGCCTTCCGTAATGACTTTTGTAGGCATTTACAACGAAGAGAAAAAGAGCTGTTATCCACATCACCATTCTAATTTTGATATTGACGAGGATATGATGAAATATGGCGTTGAGCTGCATATAAGAGCCGCGCTTAAGTTTTTAAATGATTAATTTTTAGGGAGGGTAATTTTATGAAGAAGAAACTTTTATGTTTAGCTGTAGCAGTAACAGTATTGGCTGGTTTAGCAACAGGATGTGCCAGAGGCTCAATGACAGGTGCAAACAATACAGCATCTACAGGTTCCGGAGAAGCATCAGGACAGGAAACATATACATGGAGAATGGCTCACGAGGAGTACACAGGCGATATGCAGGATGTTTACTGTAAAGAGTTTGCAGAAAAACTTAATGAAAAATCTGACGGCAGAATTAATCTTCAAATTTATGGTGTAGGCCAGATTGGTGACGCTATGCAGCAGTGCGAGCTTTTACAGAATAACGGTCTTGAGTTTGCTATGATTTCACCGGGCAACACAGGTACAATAGTACCGGAAAACCAGCTTTTCTCTCTTCACTTCCTTTTCCCTAATGATTTGCAGAAAACACAGGAAATATTAAACTCAAGCAAAGCTCTTAATGAGAAACTTAGTGCAAAATACCTTGAGAAAAACATTCAGGTTCTTTCCTACTGGACAGAGGGTGCTATGGAGTGGACAAGCAACAAGCCTCTTCATTCACCGGATGACTTTAAAGGCCTTAAAATCAGAACAATGCAGTCACCTGTTATAGTTGCAGCTTATGAGGCTTATGGCGCAAACCCAACACCAATGAGCTATACAGAAGTTTACTCAGGCCTTCAGCTTAACATGATTGAGGGACAGGAAAACCCTATAAGTGCTATTTACAGCTCAAAATTCTATGAAGTTCAGGATTACCTTACAGAGGCTAACTCAAATGTTTATGTAACTTGCACATGTGTAAACCCAACATTCTTTAATGGTCTTCCTGAGGATATTCAGCAGATTATACTTGAAACAGTAGAAGAAATGAACCCAAGAGCTTATGAAATTCAGGATGAGCTTAATGGTGGTGCTCTTGATAAAATTACAGCAGCAAGCGATATTAAGGTAGAAAAACTTACTGAGGAAGAAAGAGAAGCTTTTGTTGAGCCTGCTCAGAAAGCTTATGATGTATATAAAGACCTTGTAGGCGAAGACGGCGCTGCTATACTTGATGAACTTATTGCTGAAATAGAGGCTTATGAAGCTGAATAAAATAATATAAGAATATATGCGGAAATATAGCGTTTCCGCATATATTTTATGAAAGATGAGGTAATTTTAATGGAGATTAAGGGAATAACTTCTAGAGATATTTGGAAAGCAAAAAAAAGAATATCATCTTATATTACAAGAACGCCTCTTGTTTATTCACCTGCTCTGTCTGAGGCTACCGGGGCAAATATATATTTAAAACTGGAAAACCTTCAGGCTATTGGAGCATTTAAAGTAAGAGGTGCTGCTAATAAAATATTAAGCCTTACAGAAGAAGAAAGAAGCAAAGGTGTTTCTACTTTTTCAACTGGCAATCATGGCATGGCAGTTGCGTATATAGCAAACCGTGTTGGAGCTAAAGCTCTGGTTTGTATGTCAAACCATGTGCCGGAAAACAAAGTTAAGGCTATAAGCCGTTGGAAACCTGAAATTAAACAAAACTGGGACAGCCAAAGCGCAGCTGGAATATATTGCTATGAACTTGAAGAAAAGGAAGGGGTAAAAGTTATACCACCTTTTGACGACAAAGAAATTATATGCGGTCAAGGCACAATGAGTCTTGAGATAGTTGAAGATTTGCCGGAAATTGACACGGCAATAGTTCCTCTTTCAGGCGGCGGCCTTATATCTGGTGTAACACTTGGCCTTAAGCTTACAGTGCCAGATGTTAAAGTAATAGGCGTTTGTATGGAAAAAGGTGCTGCTATGATAGAAAGCCTTAAAGCTGGACACCCTGTTGACGTTGAGGAAGAACCAACACTTGCCGACAGCCTTTTAGGTGGTATAGGACTTGATAATAAGTATACTTTTGATATTGTAAGGGATTATGTTGATGAAAAGATACAGGTAAGTGAAGAAGAAATATCAAAAGGTATAGCCTATGTTATGGAAAACCACAAAGTTATAGCAGAAGGCGCTAGCTGCGTAGGCATAGCTTATGCTATGAGAAAAGGTGTAATTAAACCAGGAAGCAATGTTGTTATTGTAGTTACTGGCAACGGCATAGGAATGGATATAGTAAAACAGGTTATAAACGATAACTTTTAATGGAGATGATATACATATGAAAAAAGAAATTATATTTACAGAAAAAGCTACAAAACCTACAGCGCCATATTCACAGGCAGTTAAAGTAGGAAATATAGTTTACCTTGCAGGAGCATGCGGTGATGACCCTGCAACAGACCAAATAATGGGTAACGGCGACATTAAAATAGAAGCTAAATATGCTCTTGAAAACATTAAAGCAGCTGTTGAAGCTGCCGGCGGTACAATGGAGAACATTGTTAAAATGAACGTTTTTGTTAAAGACATTAAAATGATGAAAGACTTTAATGAGGTTTATAAAACATATTTCCCTGTAGACCCTCCTGCAAGGATAGCTATGCAGATAACAGACCTTGCTGGTGGCGCTAATCTTGAAATAGACGGAGTAGCTATAATTTAATTTGTTACTTTAAAAATTAAGTGGCTATCTATAAAACTCTTTTTTTCGGTGTTCCCCTGCACCAAAAACAACTAAATGAAGGTGGTTTGGTTTAGTACTGAATATATTAAACCAAACTGCTTTTCATTTTGCGTATAAAAAAACAGGCAGTATAAACTGCCTGTTTAAAATTTCTTTTAGGCATTAGCACCAAGGAAATCTGATATTCCGTCACAAGCCTGCTTTAAAAGAGGTTTTAAGGACTCTATTTCTTCATCTGTCATATCATGAGATGAACCGCTTAAGCTTATGGCAGCTATAATACGCTTTGTATAATCTCTAATAGGCATGGCAACACAAACGGTGTTTTCTTCATACTCGCAGTTATCTATTGAATAGTCATTTTTGCGTATTTTGTTAAGTTCATCAAGAAAGTCAATATAATTAAGTATGGTGTTAGCAGTATATTTTTTAATGGTTATGTTCCTAAAATACATGCGTATGTCTTCTTCTTCAAACTGCATCATAAAAAGCTTGCCTACTGCTGTAGCGTAAAGAGGTTTTCTTTCGCCTAAAGGCATAGTACTTATTGTATTGCTTGAAGGATTTACGCTGCACATAACTATTGTTTCATAATCGTTAATTACGCATAAATTAGATAAATGCTTTGTTTGGTTTGAAAGTTTTTCAAGCACATGCACATAGTTAGAGCTGTTAAGTGTATGATATTTTGGTACGGAGTTTCCTACTTTAAAGGCGCCCCAGCTTAAACGGTATGTTGTTTGCACACCGGATGTTTTTTCTACAAAATTATAAGCAAGTAGAGTATCAAGTATCCTATGGGCACTGCTTTTGCCTATTTTCATATCTCTGCTTAAATCCATAAGAGTTACACCTTCGCTTGAAGGGCAGTCTTTTATGTAGTTTAAAATTTCAAGAGCATTGCTTAAAGTCTGCAACGGGTATTTTGGTACATGTTCGTTATTATCCACAGTTCCACCTCAAAAGTAGTATCGTTTACAATACGGAATAACATTCTTTATATCAGAATTATACTATAATTATATAATACGTTGTATTATATGTAAAGAAATATTTGAATTATCCACTATAATATGTTACGTTATTTATTAATAAGGTAGAATATTTTAAACTATATTGAATTTTTATTCTGAATATTGGAAGGTGATTAAATGTTTAATATAAAAGAAGAAATTGCTGCCTATGAAAGCGAGCTTATAGCCTTGCGACGTGATTTTCACGAAAACCCTGAGTTAGGATACAGAGAGTACAGAACATCAAAAATAATATATGACTACCTTAAAAAGCTTGGCCTTGAGGTTACAAATATATCAATTACTGGTGTTGTAGGTCTTTTGAAGGGTGAAGCAGGCCCAGGTAAAACAATATTAATGCGCGCCAATATGGATGCTTCACCAGTAGATGAAAAAACGGGTTGTTCTTATAGTTCTAAAATAGACGGAATAATGCATGCCAGCGGCCATGATGGACATCTTGCAATATTAATGGTTACGGCTAAAATACTTTCAAGACATAAAAAAGATATATACGGCAATATAAAGTTTGTTTTTCAGCCTAATGAAGAAGAAGCAGGCGCACTTGATATGATTAACGAAGGCGTACTGGAAAATCCAGATGTAGACGCGGCTGTAGCTGTACATTTGTGGAGTCCTATTCTTTCTGGCAATATTGGCTTAAGTGCAGGCCCTATACTTGGTACAACAGAAGAGTTTGAGCTTAAAATAATAGGCCGTTCAGGCCATACATCAACGCCGCATACAGGAAAAGATGCAGTTTTAGGTGCGGCAAAAGTTATAGACGCTGTTCAAGTGCTGGAAACACGTGAATTTGACCCACTTTATCCTATAACAATTATGTTTGGTAAATTGAAAGGCGGAAATGCCAGAAATGTTATTGCCGACTGTGTTGAAACAGGCGGAACTATAAGATTTTTATTTCCTGATGACAAGGAAGGAAAAGCAGAGGTTCTCTCACGGTTTGAGCGCATTGTAAAAGGTGTATGCTCAGCTATGGATTTACAGTATGAGCTTGAGTTTATACCAAGCAATCCATCGCTTATTAATGACCAAGCCCTTGTATCTATTATGAGAAGTGCCTGTGAAAAGACATTTGAAAGAACAGATAATATTGAGGAGTTTAAAAGCCTAACAGGTGAGGATTTCGCAGAGTTCAGCCAGAGAGTGCCGTCTGTTATGGTTTTTGTGGGTATTAATAATCCTGAAGCAGGAAGCATATACCCTCATCATCACCCGATGTTTAATATAGACGAGAATATTTTAAAATATGCTGTTGAGCTTGAAATAAGAACAGCTTTATCATTTCTTGAGAAAAACAAATTATAATTAAATCAATATTAAAGTGGAAAAAAATATAACAATCTTTTTATACATAATTAAGCGGAATAATGAATAACATTTTTAAAAGTTAATTATTATCCGCTTAATTTATTATGCTAAAAGAGTATAAAGACTATAATTTATGGCTGTGTTTTAATTCAAAATTTTATTGAAAAATGCTTATTTAAAAGGCAATTTTGATTTTTTGAACTTATTTTTACTTTAATGATGATAGTTTTTGAGTTTAATTTGAATATTAAGCTATTATGGATAGTATTTGTAGCAAGAAATAGACAAAAAATTAACGAAAAAATGCCTTTATACAATGGATTACGCCATATTAAAGTTTTAAGCTTTTTACAAATGCTAAAGAGAGTAAAAAAAATACGCATTTGAGTTTTAGGTGATTTAAAAATTAATTTATTGTGCTATGAGAATTAAAAATTACTGATAAAAAACTTCAATTTTTAATATTACGCTCTTTATTTTGTATCATATAACTAATAAGTTTAGTTATACAGCAATATATATATTTTGATTGTGCAATTTATATAAAATTTATAATAAAATCAAAGCAAATATTAAAAGTATTAAAGAAATATTACTGCGCTTTTAATAAATTTTATGTACGCCTGCTATGGACTTGCCTTATGAATTTTAAAGGGTTAAAAAGACTTATTTTTGATGAACTTTCTTCTAAAGTAAATATTTATTCTTTAGTATTGATTTTTTCTTTGGCAGAGGATATAATAAGGGCATGTGAAAGTTATTTTACTTTTTAGTTAAATTGATGTCAAACATTCGTTTTGTTCATTGATTTGCTATTTATTTAAGGAGGAACTCAAAATGTATGTGTTAGGTTTGGATGTTGGGTCTGCCTCATCTAAGGTTGTTATTCTTGATGGGGATAAGAACATAGTATCTTCCAGCGTATTTCAGGTTGGTACAGGATCATCAGGTCCATCAAGAGCACTTGACGAAGCTTTAGGAAAAATCAACCTTACACTTGATGATATGAAAAAGATAGTAGCTACAGGCTATGGAAGATATGCTTTTGAAAAGGCTGACAAGCAGATTAGTGAAATCAGTTGCCATGCTAAAGGTATTTTCCACCTTGTACCTACTGCAAGAACAATTATTGATATTGGCGGACAGGATGCTAAAGCTATACGTTTGGATAACAACGGTATGGTTAGCCAGTTCTTTATGAATGATAAATGTGCCGCTGGTACAGGTAGATTTCTTGAAGTTATGTCAAGAGTACTTGAAATAGATATTACTCAAATGGCAGAGTATGACAGCCGTGCTACAGAGGTTGTTAATGTAAGCAGTACATGTACTGTTTTTGCTGAGTCTGAAGTAATATCACACCTTTCAAATAATGTTCCTAAAGAGAATATTATTGCAGGTATCCATGCATCAGTTGCCAGCAAGGCCTGTGGTCTGGCCTACAGGACAGGTCTTGAGGACGATATAGTTATGGGCGGTGGAGTTGCGCAAAACGCCGGAGTTGTCCGTGCAATCAGCAGAGAGTTAAGGAGACCGGTTATTGTGGCTCCTAACCCACAGATTACAGGCGCTCTCGGAGCTGCTTTGTTCGCTTATGATGAAGCTAATAAGCATTAATTAAAGGAAAGAGGGATTTAGATGACTGAAACAGAAGGTATGAACGCAAAACAAAAATTAGGCTATTATACTCAGAAGTTTTATGATGACGCAATGGCTGCTCATGACAAAGGTGAGTTTGTATGCTGGTCTAGCTCAATAGCTCCATCAGAGTTCTTTAGAGCTATGGGTATACATATTGTTTACCCAGAAAACCATGCTGCTGCTGTTGGCGCAAAGCACGGTGCTCTTGAAATTCTTGAGTTAGCAGAAAGAAAAGGCTACACAATGGACAACTGTTCATATTCAAGAATTAACCTTGCTTATATGGATCTTCTTGTTGAGGAAAAAGTTACAGGAAAAACACCGGAAGCTCTTGCAAAACTTGATGAGCTTAAAATACCAAGAATTCCGCTTCCTGATATTATCATTATGTGCAACAATATCTGTGAAGTTCTTCTTAAATGGTATGAGAACCTTGCAGTAACACTTAAAGTTCCTTATATCATCATTGATGTTCCTTACGTTCATCAGTGGCCAATTCCTCAGCACTCAATTGACTATGTTGAGGCTCAGTTCAAGAGAGCTATCAAACAGATTGAAGACCTTTGCGGAAGACCATTTGATTATGAAAACTTTATTAAAGTTCAGGAGCAGACACAGCGCTCAATAGCTGCTTGGGACAAAGCTATGGGAATGGCTTCAGTTGTTCCTTCACCACTTAATGGTTTTGATATTTTCAACTTTATGGCTCTTATCGTATGCGCTCGTTCAGACTATGCTTCAGAAGATACATTTACTACACTTGCTCAGGAACTTCAGGAGAAGGCTGACGCAGGTATCGACGCTTTCAAAGGCGGAGAGAAAACACGTATCGCTTGGGAAGGAATAGCTGTATGGCCATATCTTTCACATACATATAAAGCTCTTAAAGCACTTGGTACAAACATGGTTGGTTCAACATACCCAAGCGCATGGTCAATCCATTATGAGCCAGGCGACCTTAAAGCTATGGCTGCAGGTTATATCGGCTGCTACTATAACACAAGCCTTGAAAGACGTGTTGACGTACTTGGCGGCGTTATGGAAAACACAAAATGTACAGGTATACTTTACCATAACAACAGAAGCTGCAAGAACATGGCTGTTATGAATGTAGAAATGGCTGAGATGATAAGAGAAAGAACAAAGACTCCTTTTGCAAGTTTCGACGGCGACCAGACTGACCCTCGTAACTTCTCAGAAGCTCAGTTTGATACAAGAGTTGAGGCTCTTTCAGAGGTTATGGAGCAGAACATGGCAAATGCCGAAAATCAGAATGCTTGATTTGAAATTTAGAGGAGGCGTTATTAATGAGTAAAATAGATACAATATTATCACAGTTGGATGCTATTTCTAAAAATCCAAGAAAAGCAATGGAGGATTTTAAGGCTAAAACAGGTAAGGGCGCTGTAGGTATCCTTCCTATTTATGCTCCTGAAGAAATCGTTTACGCTACAGGCTATCTTCCAATAGGAATTTGGGGCGCTACAAAGAAACAGATTTTAAAAGCTACTACAAACCTTCCTGCATTTGCTTGTTCTATTATGCAGTCAATTATGGAGCTTGAGTTAAACGGTACATACGATGACCTTGCTGCTGTAATTATATCTTCACCTTGTGATACACTTAAATGCTTTGGCCAGAAATGGAAAGGTAAATCACCTGTAATCCAGTTCGCTCATTCTCAGAATAGAGATATGGAAGCATCTAACGTTTACATGGTTGGAGAATACAAATGCATTAAAGAAAAACTTGAAAATATATTAGGCGTTACAATTACAGATGATGCTATTAACGCAGCTATCGATGTATACAATGAAAACCGTGCAGTTATGAGATTATTCTCTGATGTTGCAGCTATGTATCCACAGGTTATCACACCTGTTAAACGTCATGCTGTTATTAAAGCAAGACAGTTTATGGATAAAGCAGAGCATACAAAGATGGTTAGAGAGCTTATCTGCGAGCTTATGCAGCAGCCAGTTGTACCTTTCAAGGGCAAAAAAGTTGTTCTTACAGGTATTCAGGCTGAGCCAGATGAACTTCTTAACATCTTCGAAGAGTTCGGCATTGCAGTTGTAGCTGATGACCTTGCTCAGGAATCAAGACAGTTCCGTACAGATGTACCAGCTGGCAACGACCCATTATACAGACTTGCTAAACAGTGGCAGAACGTTACAGCTTGTGCTCTTGCTATTGACCGTGACAAACCAAGAGGAAAATTCATTGTTGACCTTGTTAAAGAGCATGGCGCTGACGCAGTTATCGTATGCATGATGAAATTCTGTGACCCAGAAGAGTACGATTACCCAATCTTACTTGAGGACTTTGAAAAAGCTAACGTTAAGAACCTTAAGATTGAAATTGACCAGCAGTCAGAGTCACTTGAGCAGATTAGAACAAGAGTTCAGTCATTTGTAGAAATGATGTAATTGATTTTAGCTGATTAATTTAAAGCTAAAAACTAAGTTATTAAAGCGCGGGGATAAAACTCCGCGCTTATTTTGTTTATGTATTGCATAACTTTCAAACGACATTCTATGCTGAATTAAAGTATTTTATGGTATTGTATGTTTTAATTATATTGCTAGTCTGAATATTATTATAATGTAAATATAATTTGTTAGTTTTTAATAAATTTAAGTTATATTTTTTTGTATTGACATAATAATATATATAATATACAATTCTTATTGGCTCAAACATATATAAATTCAAGTAATGGTTGAATGTTTCTACCAACTGCCGTATCAGTTGACTATAAGTTTGCCACAGCAGGCTGCTTATATCAAAAAGCGGGCTGTTGGTTTTTTGTTTATTAAACTATTTTTTGGAGGGATATGTATGTACGATGTAGTAATAGTAGGGGCCGGTCCGGCTGGAATTTTTACAGCATTAGAGCTGATACGCAATAAAAGTAAAAAAAGTATTCTTATGATAGAAAAGGGTAAACCGGTTGAAAAAAGAAATTGCCCTAAAAGTGTAACAAATAAATGTGTTAACTGTAAGCCATGTAATATTACAACAGGTTTTTCAGGCGCTGGTGCTTTTTCAGATGGAAAGCTTTCTTTAAGCTATGAGGTAGGCGGTGACCTTCCGGATTTAATAGGTGCTTCTTTTGCACAGGAACTGATTAACTATGCAGACAGTATTTATATTGAATTTGGAGCAGATAAACATATTGAAGGATTAGGACATAGTGCCGAAGTTAAAGACATAAGGAAAAGAGCAATACAGGCAGGCCTTAAGCTTGTGGACTGTCCTATACGCCATTTAGGCACTGAAAAAGCTCAAGAGATATATTTATCAATAGAAAAATTTCTTATTGAAAATGGCGTTGAAATACGCTTTGGTTATCAGTGCCACGATATAATGCTTAACGGCTCAGTTTGTGAAGGTGTTGTTATTGAAAAAAATGATGGTTCCTGTCAAGAAGAAATTAAAGCAAAAAAAACTATAATAGCTACAGGCAGACGCGGTGCTGACTGGCTTGAGAAAATATGCGCTAAGTATGATATAGCCCATAAACCTGGAACAGTTGATATAGGTGTTAGGGTAGAAGTTAGAAACGAAATAATGGAAGAAGTAAATAATGTTCTTTATGAGTCCAAACTTATAGGCTATCCTAAACCATTTAAAAATAAAGTAAGAACATTCTGTCAGAACCCAGGCGGTTTTGTAAGCCAAGAAAATTATGACAATGATTTGGCTGTTGTAAATGGTCATTCTTATAAAGAGTTTAAATCGGAAAATACTAATTTGGCTATATTGTGTTCACATAATTTTACAGAGCCTTTTAATCAGCCAATAGAGTATGCACGCAAAGTAGGCGAGCTTACTAATATGCTTGGAGATGGGCACATATTGGTACAAAGATACGGTGATATATTAGACGGAAAGAGAACATGGGAAAAAGAATTGGCCCATTCTAATGTAAAGCCTACACTTAAAGACGCAGTAGCTGGTGATATAACAGCAGCAATGCCGTATAGAGCTATGATAAATATAATTAATTTTATACAGGCTGTAGACCATGTTGTACCGGGATTTGCTGCAACTGAAACACTGCTTTACTCACCAGAGCTTAAGTTTTACAGCAATAAAGTAAAAATGGACAGCTCTTTAAATACCAATATCCAAAACCTTCATTGTTTAGGGGATTCAAGCGGATGGACTCGCGGCCTTATGATGGCATCAGTTATGGGAGTACTTATGGGCAGAAAATTGTGTGATTAATAAAAACGCCGCTTATTTATTAAGCGGCCTAAATGCATAATATTATAATTAAAGGAAATATTACTGTATGTATTCTTTTAAAAGCGTAACTTCTTTTTGAGATATATCAATATAACCTTCTTCCTTAATTTTTTTAATTTCACGCATCATAGCGCTGCGATCAACTGAAATATAGTCGGCTAGTGCTGAAAGGGAAAAAGGCAGTTTAAACTTTGTGCTGTTGTTTTTTGAGCTTTGTATCTGGAAATACGCCATAAGTTTTTCTCTAATTGTTCTGTGGCTTAAAACATCTATATGCTCACTTAATTCAGCAGCTTTACATGATATAATTGAAAAAAGGTTTTGTATAAGCTGTGAGTGGTGTTGGCATGCATTGTGGCAGCTTGTCATAATGTGCTCATAGTCTATAAATCTAACTGTACATTCGCTGGCAGCTATAACTGATATGCCGTCGGTATTGGCATGAAAATAAAATACTTCGCCAAATATACTGCCGTCTGAAAGCTGCTCAAGTATTGTCTGTGAACCGCTGTAGAAAGTTTTAACAACAACGGCACGGCCTTTTTCTATAATGCCAACAGTTCTTTTTTTAGGCTCATAGAAACATATTGTTTCACCAGCTAAATACTTTTTAGGCGCAGAATTAAAACATGACATCATTCGGTTATAGTTTTCTTGGGAAATTCCAGAAAACATGTGAGAACAACTTACTGTATTAACCATAAAAGTTTAGCTCCTTTCTTGTTTTTAGTTATGAAAAGAATTATGCTTAATTTATATTTTAATTATAATTTGTTGCTTATGCAACAGAATTATTACAGTTTTAAATATATAATTAAACAAGAAATTAAACAAACAATAATATATTTTTAGGAGGAATATAAAATGAAAAAATAT
The DNA here is from genome assembly GCA_944377425.1 of uncultured Clostridia bacterium. Lineage (GTDB taxonomy): Bacteria > Bacillota > Clostridia > Lachnospirales > Anaerotignaceae > Neoanaerotignum_A. The sequence goes on along the minus strand of CALWEX010000081.1, from coordinate 601 downwards.
GTATGTGACCCTTGCGGATATGTTTATGACCCAGCTGTTGGTGACCCAGATAACGGTATAGCTCCTGGTACACCTTTTGAAGAACTTCCAGATTCTTGGGTATGCCCAATTTGCGGCGTAGGCAAGGATATGTTTAAAGTAGAAGAATAATTATAAATACGGAGGTCAACTGATATGAAAGAGTTAAAGTTATTATACTGTGAGCATTGCAAAAAAATAGTAGAAGTTGTTAACGATACAGCAGTACCTGTAATGTGCTGTGGCCAGAAAATGACTGAAATCAAAGCAAACTCAACTGAGGCAGCTGTTGAAAAGCATTTGCCTGTTATTAATGCTGATGGACAGAAAGTAACAGTTACTGTAAGTACAGTTGAGCATCCTATGATTGATACACACTATATTACAAACATATGGCTTGAAACAGACAAAGCTATGTACAAAAAATCCCTTATTCCAAACGAAAAACCTGAAGCTGTATTTTATGTAGCAGAAGGCGAGAAGGTTGTAGCAGCTTATGAGTACTGTAACCTTCATGGTCTTTGGAAAACAGAGGCTTAATTAAAACTATTTTTACCGGCGGTATTTATTCCGCCGGTTTTTT